>DJIW01000008.1 GCA_002433805.1 Competibacteraceae bacterium UBA6584
AATTTCAAAACGCGGGCTTGGAGACAGGCTGCACGCTGATCGTCTTGGAAATTCCCGCCGAAGGTCCCGCGCTGCTGTTCCACGTCGGCGATTCCCGAGTTTACGCCGTCAATCGAGAGCAGGTGCAATGTCTGACGGTCGATCACGTGCCCGCCACCCATCTAGCCTTGCTCGGCTTGATGGACAACGCGCATTGGCTACAGCAAGTCCACATCCGGCCCAATTCGCAAATCAGCCAGGCGTTTATTCTCGGCAGCACGCTCGGCGTGACGGATCTGCAGGCCGATGCCATCGGCCCTGAATTGTTCGAACTGCACGATGGCAACTTGCCGCTGTTTTTGCGCGGGATGGGCGACCGCCGCCTGTTGAC
Organism: Competibacteraceae bacterium UBA6584; assembly: GCA_002433805.1. GTDB lineage: Bacteria > Pseudomonadota > Gammaproteobacteria > Competibacterales > Competibacteraceae > Competibacter_A. The sequence continues at coordinate 371 of DJIW01000008.1, forward strand.
CTTGGAATCGAACTGGATTTATCTGCTCGCCAGCGACGGGCTGTGGCATTTGCTCAACCCGCAGGTCTTTATCCGGCGTTGGCCTTCGTTGCTGAATCGCCCGCAACATTCCTTGGAATATCTGGTCGATATTTTGTTGGATGAGTTGGCCGACTTCATCCGGCAACAGCGGAGTCAACCCGATGACAATTGCACGGTTGTTCTATTACGTAAATCCGATCCCGCCGTTACTCCGCCTGATCGCTCCTGAGGTTCGAAAAGAAGGTGATTCCTTGAAAATCAGGCATATTGTATTGGCGCTATCGGCTCTGCTGGCGATCGCGTTCATGCAGCCCCTGGTGACTTTCCTGGGCGGGCTGACCGTGTTGCTCGGCGTCGGCGCATGGATCTATCGGGATTTATCGCCGGCCAGTCAGGATGCCGTCGAACGCCGGCTGCTCGGTTGGCTGCGCCGAGCCCGCCCCGAAAGTTCGACGGCGGCGCGAAGCGGCCCGCTTTCCCTGGAACGATCCATCGCCCCGGAGTTGTCGGAACCGGACGCGCTGTTCGAACCGCCGCGACGGGCGCGCGGCAAATTGCCGGTCCGTCGCGCGGCAACCGCCAGCGAACCCCCGGCCAGCAGCTCGCTACAGGATTCCGAGGGGCTGAAGTAGGGATTTTTGGCGGTTTGGCCTTCGCTTAATGCGCCGGCGCGGTGTGGCTCGCCTTTCTCAACCATCCATACAGTTCGTCCTTGAGATGGAGGCGTTGCTTCTTGAGGGTTTCAGTGTACGCATCCGAGGGCGTTTCGATTTGCAGTTCGATCCGCTCGATTTCGGCGTTGATGGCGTGATACTGGTCGTACGACTTTGCAAATTGCGGATCGGCGGCCTTCAATTCGGCGATGCGATCCGTATATTCGGGCAGTTCGTGGAAGAGATCGTGATTCTCTCCAAGCATCGAGTGGTCCTCCGAGCATGGTTTTAGTTATGGACGGGTGAAACGCTGATGGCGTCTCAAGTATAGCAATAATGTCTCGCCTCGCGCCCTACCCTCGCCGGTGCTGTCCCGCGCGCTTTCGCGGGACGCAAAGTCGCCCACGCAGATATTTTTTGTCGCTTCTGCTAGGATTATCTCGCCTGGAAACCTTCGAGGAGATGATGAAATCATGAAGAAAAAACCGCTGGTTTTGACCGTGTTGCTCGGATTGTCGCTCGTTCTGGGAGGCGGTTTGAGCGCTTGCAATACCGTCAAGGGCGCCGGACAAGACATCAAATCCGCCGGCAAGGGGATCGAGAATAAAGCCGAAGACAAAAAGACCTACTGAGCGCCGGCCTGGAAAGGCCCAAGCGAGCGCTTTGTTCCCCCTCAACATCCCCGCCTGATCGCCCGCCGCAACCGGGCGAGCCGGATTGCCCGCGAGGTCTGGCGCGCCGCGCGCCAGACCTCTTGCCGGCTAGTCCGCCTCGCGGCAAAAACCGATCAAACCCAAGGTAGAGGCATCGTGGCCCTTGGCGGGCTGAGTGCCTTTCAATTCCGGCAAGATCGCATTCGCCAGTTGCTTGCCGAGTTCGACCCCCCATTGATCGAAGGAATTGATGTTCCAAATCACGCCTTGCAAGAACACCTTATGCTCGTAGAGCGCCAGTAGCGACCCTAAAACCTTGGGCGTCAACCGCCGATAGAACAGACTGGTGCTGGGCCGGTTGCCGGGGAAAATCTTGTAAGGCAGCAGCTTCTCCAGCGCCTCGCCGCTCAATCCCTGCTTTTCCAGTTCGGCGCGGGCCTGCGCCTCGGTCTTGCCCACCATCAGCGCCTCGGCTTGCGCCAGACAGTTGGCCAGCAGAATCGGATGGTGGTCGCCTATCGGGTTGGGACTTTGCGCGGGCGCCAGGAAGTCCGACGGGACCAGATGGGTGCCTTGGTGCAATAGCTGATAGAACGCGTGTTGGCCGTTGTTGCCCAAACCGCCCCACAGAATCGGCCCGGTCTTGACCTGGACCTTTTGGCCGTCCCGGTCGATCGTCTTGCCGTTGCTTTCCATGTCCAGTTGTTGCAGATAATCCGGCAGCGAGCGCAGGTAATCGTCATACACCAGAGTGACCTGGCTGTCCGCGCCGAAAAAGTCGATATACCAGACCCCCAGCAGCGCCAGCAGCAACGGCAGATTTTCCTCTAGCGGCGCGGTGCGCACATGCTCGTCCATGGCGTGCGCCCCTTCCAACAGTTCGACGAAGTTATCCATGCCGATATAGACGATGATCGGCAGGCCGATGGCCGACCACAGCGAATAACGCCCGCCGACCCAATCCCAGAATTCGAACATGTTGGCGGTGTCGATGCCGAATTTAGCGACGCCCTCGGCGTTGGTGGACACCGCCACGAAATGCTTGGCCACCGCCGATTCGTCGTTCAGTTCCTTGACCAGCCAAGCCCGCGCGGTATGCGCGTTGGTCATGGTTTCCTGGGTGGTAAAGGTTTTGGACGCAACGATGAACAGAGTGCTTTCGGGATCGCACTCGGCCAAGACATGGCTGATGTGCGCGCCGTCCACGTTGGAGACGAAATGCATCCGCAAGGTGGGATCGGCGTACGGCTGCAAGGCTTGGCAGACCATCTTGGGACCGAGGTCGGAGCCGCCGATGCCGATGTTGACCACATCGCGGATGCGCTTGCCGGTATGGCCGCGCCATTTGCCGCGCCGGATCTGCTCGGAGAACTTGCGCATGTGCTCCAGCACCGCGTTGACCTCGGGCATCACGTCCTGGCCCTTGACCTGGATCGGCCGGTTGCCGCGGTTGCGCAAGGCGGCGTGCAACACCGCCCGCTTCTCGGTGTGGTTGATGATCTCGCCGTTGAACATCTTCTCGATCCAGGCCGGCACTTGCGCTTGGCGGGCGAGTTCGACCAACAAGCCGAGCGTTTCGTCGGTGATGCGGTGCTTGGAAAAATCGATCAACAGGTCGCCGAAACGCCGCGAAAAGCGCGTGAAGCGTTCGGGATCCGAGGCGAACAGATCGCGCAGGTGCAGGTCGGCGATGGCGGCGTGATGGGTTTTCAATGGTTGCCAGACCGGCAGGTTGCTGGGAACGGACATGGACAGCTTCCTTATTCAGGTTGTTGAAACGCTGGCGAAATCGGATGAGCGGGAGACTCGGCGGCGCGGCGGTCGGCTGGTTTTGCAGCGCGCGGCGTCACCCGTAGCCCTGCAATTACTATAGTTTCCACCGGAGAAGCTGTCGAATCGCGCGTCCGGCCGGCGCCAATGCGGCGGCGCGGCCTTTTTGTGATTTTTGCGCCTTCAATCGAACAATCCGTGCCGGATGCGCCGCAAAGGATTAAAATCCATCATACTTATATTCATTTGCAGAATTTTCACTTTAGCATTACGGAGTTCCAACCGTAGCGGAGGTTGTCCAGAACCAGCGGCGAACGTCTTGTGTCTCCCTAAAGAGATAACTTCCCGCCGCGCCGGTTTTGCCTCAACATGCTTATAAAATTTTACGATCCAACCGAGCGACGTGACGCCCCATGAACGACGCGACCGATTTCGAGTCCTCCCTTGCGGGAACCATCGACTTTTTCCAGAACCTGCGCCGAAAAGTAGGCGTGTTGGAAACGGAAGCCGGCGCACAATACGAACAGTTACGCCAAGTCGCCGAGTCGCTAGCCACCTTCGAACAGTATCGTCAGGCCGACCGCCAGACCTTCGCCACGCTCGCCGATCACTTCGAGACTCAATCCGCGCAACTGCTCAAGCTGCAACACGATATCCGGCTGGTGGACGAGCAACTGACGCAGCTTGAAACGCTGTCCGCCTCTCTGAAACAGGACCAGCAGCAGGCGCGCCAAACCCTCGGTCAGGCAGTCGATGAATTGAAGGCGCAAAGCGCCGAATTGCGCCAAGCCTTGACGGCGGATTTCGAACAGCGCGCCGTGTCGCCCGCTCGGGTCGTGGCCCTGGAGGAACAACTGGCCGGCCACGCCCAACACATCGAAGGCGCGCTGGCCAACTTGCTGAGGTTCGACCAGCAAGCGACCGGGGTGCGCGAGCGAATGGCCGCGCTCGAATCTCGGCTCCAACAGCTCGATGAGAGCGGAAGCATCATCACCGGCACCCTAACGGCTTTGAGCGCGGCCCTCGAACGGCACGGCCAAACGCAGGACGCGCTCGGCCAGATGGTCGAAGCCAGTCAAGCCCTCAGCCCGCAGCTACACGCGCAACAGACCCGACTGGACGCCCTCGTCCAATCGTCGACCACCGCCGACCAGAACCTTGAAACGCTCCAGCACGATTTCTCGCGGTTGAACGCCGAAGTCGAAACCCAGCGTCAAACCCTGTCGGAGATCGGCCAAACCCGCCAGGATCTGCAAAAACAGCAGGAACGTCTCAAATATCTAGAAACCCTGGTCACCAAGCTCTCGGCGGATACCAGTTCCACCCGGCAGATTTTGAATGTCCTGCAATCCGATCTCACGATCCAAAGCGACACGCTGCGGGAATTCGACCAGACGTGGCGCGAGGGGCTGGTCGCTTATCAAAACCGTTTGGACCAACTGGAAACCAAGGCGGCCGAATCCGGCCACCCCAGCTCATCCGTCGAGCCTCAAACGCTGCTGGCCCGATCGGAACCGGAACAAGACTCTCCTTTTCTCGAACCGCCGCAAGAATCGCCCTTCCTGCAAGCCCCGGACGAATCACCCTTCCTGCAAACTCCTGACGAATCGCCCTTCCTCGAACCGCCGCAAGAATCGCCTTTCCTCCAGGCCGTCGATGAATCACCCTTCCTGCAAGCCCCGGATGAATCGCCGTTTCTCAACGTCGTTTCCGAGCTAAAGGCCGACGCTCCCCCGGCGGAACCGTCCGTCGGCCAGGAACAGTTTGTAGCGCTCGCCGCGTCGCTGGCCGCCACCTGCGAAGAACAGCAGGCGATTCGCGATGAAATGGCGGTGGCCTTTGGCTCCGCCCGCGAAGAACAAGACGGGTTCCGGAGCGAACTGAGCGCGGTCCAAGAAACCCTGCAAACTCAACATGAATATCTCAGCAACCTGCGCGACATCATCGCCGAGCAATTGCAAACGCACCAGCTGCGTCTCGGCGAGCTCGAAACCGCGCTCGCCGACCTGAGACAAACGCCCGCGCTCGCGCCCGTCGACTTCGAGCAAGGCGAAGTTTCATCTTTGCGGGAAGCATTGAACGCCCAAGCGGAACTGCTGGCGCAACTGAAGGAATCGGTCGAACAACAGCTTGAAATCCAGCGGCAACATCTGAACGATCTTGAATCCGCGCTCGCTCATTTTTCGCAGACGTCAAACCCCGCTCGGGAGGTCGATCTCCAGCCCCTGCATGAGAGCCTGATGGAACAAGCCAGCGCCTTGGCTCTGCTGCGTCAGGAGACCCAGCAACAACTCCTCGATCAGGCCGCCTCGCTCGATCAACAGCGCTTGGAACTGCACCAAACCGCCGAGCGATTCGCCCTCTTTCACCAAGACCTGCAAGACATTCGAGAGCAAAGCGGCCAAACCGCAGCGTCAAACGGACAACCCGTCCGGGAAACCGGTGGCGCGGACTGGCACGACTTCCGGCAACGCTTTGAAAGCTTAAACGAATCCATCGCCTTGCTGGAAAATCGCCTGACCGGTCAGGCGCAGGCGTTCACCAGTAATTTCGCGCAATTTCAGGGTCTCAACAGCGACCTCCAAGCGCTCCAACAGCAGATTGCGAATCTGGAGCCATCGCCGCGCTTGGGCGTTCTCGAACAAGGGCTCGCGGCTCGGGAACAGGAAATCGCCCAATTGACGGACGATATCCAGCAAATCAAACGGGAGACCGAACACGGCATCGCGGCGCTCCAAAACGGCGGTCCCGCCTCGCAGATCGCGGCGCTGGAGGAAAAACTCGATCGACAGCACCAGCAGCTCTCTAGTCTGGCGGCCACCGTGGAAACCGTTCGCGCCGACAGCCGCGCCACCCAAGAAAAAGTACTGACCATGGCGGCCAACGTCGCCCAGCGGCTCCACGAATTCCAAAATCAGCTGATCGCCGCGAAAACATCCCAAGGCGAACAACTACAAGAAGTCGAACAAAAACTCATCCTGCTGCAAGTGGCGTTCGAAACCATGGAAACGCAGAAAAAACCCCGCCGCTGGTTCAGCATGCCCGCCTCGTTCACCACCATCGTGGTGACCCTCGCCGCGACCTTGCTGGGAGTTGCGGCCCAGGCATTTTGAATCTCCGGGTCGGGCTGATGGGGTCGGAGCCGGAGCCGCCCCAGCGATCCGGTTGCCATGGCCCTGATGGCCCGCAACAGTTTTAGCGGCTGATGGCGACGGTCGCCTCCAAAACGACCGGCCGTTCGAGCCGCGTCTCGATGGCGGCTTTCACCCGCTCCACGGCGGCGCTGTCTATCGCCGTGGGCGACAACAGCCGCGCGGTCAAATACAAAGGCTCGTCCGCTTGCGCTTTTTGCTCTTGAGTCCCCCGATTCTGTAGCCGCCGGATGATCGACGTCAGCCCCGCCACCAGATCGTGCATCGGCTTGTTGGTCCGCACCGCCGCCTCGCGCACCACTACCCCCGCAATCTCCGCACCCTCCAAGGTTTGAACGATCCGCTGTCGCTCGACCATAGACGCAAACCCCAACGTCAGTGGCACGCTGACCACCGCCACCAGCAGCGAAACCGCCAGCATCCCGCGCCGAGCTTGATTGAACGGCCCGAAACCCAACACAAGAAAAGCCAGGTTGCCGGCCAGTAGGATTCCGAACAGATTGGTCAAAAACAACAGGAAAGCGCCTTGAAAAATGATCCAATCACCCCAACCCAGACCGATGCCGCTCACTGCTAAAGGCGGCACCAGCGCCACGGCGATGGCGACCCCGGCCAAGCTTTTAGCGATTTCCTCGCGAGCGTGGGCGTACGCACCCGCCGCGCCGGAAACCAGCGCGACGCCGAGGTCCAGCAAGGTCGGACTGAGCCGCGCGGCGATTTCGTCGGTTACCGACCGCAGCGGCACCAGCAACGCCATAACCGCCGCGCAGGCGACCGCCAACAGGATGCCGACACCCAAGGTTCTGAGACAGTCGGCCAGCAGCGGGCTATCCTGCCGGACCACCGCCATGGCCAGCGAGATAATGGGCGCCATCAGCGGCGCCAGGATCATCGCGCCGATGATGACCGGCGCCGAGTTAGCGAACAAACCGATAGTCGCCAATATCGTGGACAGCACCATCAAGGTCAGATAGGCCGGGGAAGCGCGAGCGCTATCCCGCAACGTCGAATAAAGTTCCTTGAATTCTTCGGGACCGGCCCGATGCAGCCAAGGCAACGCCTTGTTGGCGATGGCGATTTTAGCTTCTCCCGCCGGCAAACTTTGAACTTTATAGGTCTCCTTGGTCTGACAAACCTCCTCCCGAAGGTCCAAGTAACGGCCCGGCAACAAGCGCAAGACTTTGGCGCTCACGTTTAGCTCAAGCCGGCGCGCGCTGGTCCAGACTCCATCGTGCAGGTAATCCAAGGGCTCCGGACTGGTCACGGTCAAGGACTCGGTCTTGAGGTGGCCGACGAAGGGCGGCAACCGCTTGCGCCGGCTGACCGGCAGCAAAGACGCCAGCAGAAAACGCGCCATTTCCATCCGGCTGCGCGGGGCCAGGACCAGCGCGTCCAGCATCCCGTCGTTGCTGCCGTCGTCGTCCAAAATCCTTCTCGATAGCAGCGAGCTGCCGCCTTCTTCCACCATGACCAGACCGAGCGCGGCAGTGTCTAGCTTTTTATCCTTCGCGGTCACCAAGGTATAGGCGTGAGGTTTAACGGCCCTGAAACCGGCCACCATGACCCACAAAATATTCCAGATTCGCTCGAAGCCGCTCAACGTTTCGCCGCCTAGCGAAAAAACCTTGCCGACCACCACCGAATGAAACACCAGCCGGCCGTTGCAGTAAAACAGATCGAAACGCCGCTCTTTCTGATCCGCCAGCGCATTGTCCAACGCCCCGCTCAGATCCTGCGCAACGCCGAAGTACAGCCGGGCCTGCTCTAAACCGGGATGGGGCAATAGAGCGATCCGCCACTGTCGGACCGCCGCTTGCGGCGCGAATTCGGCGATAGCCGCATCGTCCAGATACGCCAACACCGTGACGTTTTCCGGCCAGTCCGGCAATTCGCCGAGGCGGTAAGGCAGTTTGTGAGTCAATCGCTCCCCCAGGCGCGGCAGGATCGTTTCCCGCACCGCATCGCTCTGATCGGGGTCAAACAACAGTCGAAACAACAGCGCGTCAGACGCCGAGGGTGTCGTGGGGGTCTGGTTCATGGGAGTAAAATAACCGGATATTAGGGTAAGCCAAGGAGCTATTTTTCTTTTAAAAACAACAGCCCGATAACCATTCGCTCAACCTGGAGCCACAGGGTCACTTTAGGATGCCACAAAAACCACTCCCGCGGCCAAAACGGCCGTCGCGCGGTCGGTCACGACTTTCCGAAAGTGCCGCGAACCGTCGAAGGCCCGGCCGATTCGCTTTCGGTCGGTGGTTTGGGTCGTTTGACGCGGTTTGTTGTAATCGGGCGGAGCCTCGCCCGCGATCCGCGCTTGCGGCCACCCCGATTAGCGGTTTATTTACAACCCTCGTTGATACGGTATAGTTGCATTCGCCGCCGCCGCGCCCCGCGCTAGGATTACCTAATGAACACACCCGATCTTTCCAAACAAACGCCGTTCGGCCTGGATTTTAGCGTCGCGGAATTCGCCGACAATCCAGAGCCCCGTTGCCCTTGCGTGTTGTTGTTGGACAACTCCTGGTCGATGAACGGCCAACCCATCGCCGAACTCAACGATGGATTGGCCACTTTCAGGGAAGAGCTGTTGGCCGACAGCCTCGCCGCCAAAAGGGTCGAAATCGCCATCGTCAGCTTCGGACCGGTCCAGGTGGTCAGCCCCTTCCAGACCGCAGAACACTTCCTGCCGCCGCAACTGAGCGCGCAAAAAGACACGCCGATGGGACTCGCGATCCTCCAAGGGCTCGAATTGCTGAACCAGCGCAAGGCGCTGTACCGGGAACACGGCATCCCCTTCTTCCGGCCTTGGGTGTTCCTGATCACCGACGGCACGCCGACCGACGATTGGAAAGCCGCCGCCAACGAAGTCCGCAAGGGCGAGGAAAGCCGGGCGTTCGCGTTCTTCGCCGTCGGGGTCGAAGGGGCGAATCTGGATATCCTGCAACAAATTTCCATGCGCCAACCGTTGCAGCTGCGCGGCTTGCGGTTCCGCGAACTGTTCCAATGGCTATCCAATTCGATGCGTTCGGTTTCGCGTTCGGTGCCGGGCACTGAAGTGCCCTTGATCAACCCCACCAACCCCGACGGCTGGGCCTCGGTATGAATCCGGCGGGCGACTGGCGGTACGTTTACGCCAGCGTCCGCGGCGTGGCTCACGCAAGCGCCGCCATTGAATGTCAGGACGCTTGCGCGGCCCGCCTCGTGTCGGTCCTGTCGATGCCGGAAAGCGGCCCGTTATTGTTGTTGGCCGCCGCCGACGGCGCGGGCAGCGCCGCGCGAGCGCGGGAGGGGGCAGAGCGCGCCTGCCAGCTCCTTTTAGATGAACTCGCGACCCGTTTGGTCTCCACGCCGCCAAACGATTGGAATCCGACCCTGGCTGGAACCCTGCTGGAGAACATCCGAACTGCTTTGGCTCAGGACGCTTCCACGGCGGAGGCGTCCTTTAGAGACTATGCCTGCACTTTATTGGGCGCGGCGGTGGCGGCCGATCACGGTTTCTTCCTGCAAATCGGCGACGGGGCGATCATTATCGGAAACGACGCGGGCTACCAACCGGTGTTTTGGCCGCAGACCGGCCAGTACGCCAACGAAACCCGTTTTGTAACCGACCCCGACGCCGGCGATTATTTGCAATGTCGAGTCTTGGCCGAACCGATCGCCGAAATCGCGCTGCTGACCGACGGCCTGCAACCCTTGGCGCTGCATTACCAGCTCCGGCAAGCGCATGTCCCGTTCTTTCGACCCTTATTCCAACAGTTGCGCGCCATCTCACCAGCAGGGTGTTCGGAATCATCAATAGCCGCGCTGGAAAGCTTTTTGGACAGCCCCGCCGTCAACCAGCGGACCCATGATGATAAAACCCTGATGCTGGCCACCCGCCTGGATCTTCCAGCCGGCCTGGAAGCCTCGGCCCAAGCGAACGCGAGCGAGCCCCCTTCGCGGCCGATCCCGCCCGTGTCCGAGGCTGATCCCGCCGTGTCCGAGGCCGACCCCGCCGTGCCCGAGACCCCGCTGTCGGAGCGCTTGCCGCGAGACGCTAACGGTGCCGAAGTTTTATAGCGGCAACGGCCATTCGCTCGAACCGGGCAAATTGCTGGGTCGGGGCGGCGAAGGGGCGGTGCACGAAATTGAGGGCCGACCGGGCTTTGTCGCCAAAATCTACCACCAGCCGGTCAACTCGGATAAAGCGCTCAAACTGGAGAGCATGGCCCGTCAGGCCCACCCCGGATTGTTGGAGATCGCAGCCTGGCCGGTGGACGTGCTGCGGGTCGGCCCGCAAGGCCCGGTTCAAGGCTTCATCATGCCCCAAGTCAAGGGCTATCACGAAATCCACAGCCTCTACGGCCCTTCGCACCGCAAGCGGACCTTCCCTCAAGCCGACTGGTCGTTCCTGGTCCATGCGGCCCGCAATCTGGCCAGCGCCTTCGAAACCATTCACGCGCGCGGCAACGTCATCGGCGATGTCAACCCCGGCAATGTGGTGGTGTCGGGCCAGGCGATGGTCAAAATGATCGACTGCGACTCCTTTCAGATCGACACCGGCAGCCAGCTGTTTCTATGCGAGGTCGGCGTCCCGCAGTTCACCGCTCCGGAATTGCAGGACCGGCCATTTCACGGGCTGCAACGCACCCCGAATCACGATGTTTTCGGACTCGCCCTGCTTTGCTTCCACCTGTTGTTCATGGGCCGGCATCCCTTCGCCGGACGCTACCGGGGCAAGGGCGACATGCCGATCGAACGGGCCATCCAGGAATACCGCTTCGCCTTCGGCCGACAGGCCGCCAGCCGGCTGATGGAGCCGCCGCCTCACACCTTGCCGTTCGAGGCCCTGCCGCAGCCGGTCGCGCTCCTGTTCGAGCGGGCTTTCAGCGTCTCCACGCCCGCCACGCCCCGGCCCGCGGCGCGGGAATGGTTTTCGGCCTTGGAGCGGCTCAATCGAGAATTACGCACCTGCGCCCGCAAAGCGATCCATAAATACCCCTCAGCGGCGGCAAGCTGTCCGTGGTGCGCGTTGGAGAGCGCCAGCGGGACCGCATTTTTTGCCGCTCCCCAACCGACCACCCCCACTAAGGCGGTCATCGGAACGCCGGATTTTCACTTCGAAAAGGTGTGGGACCGCATTCTGGCGGTCGCGCCGCCCGCCATTGAGGCCATGCCGCGACCGGGCCCGCAAGCGCCGACCGTTCCTACGCCGTTGTCGGAATCGCTCAAACGAGCCCAGCTCTTGAACTGGCTCAAAACGGCGGCTATCGGCGGCGCGGCGTCAGTCGCCACATTAAACTGGCCGCAGTTGGTCTGGTTATGGTTGCCGCTGGCCTTCGCCGCCTGGTCGCTGGTCCGGGACACGGCGATCCGCCGCGAACGCCAGCGACGCCGCCTGGCGTTGCTGGCGGCGCGCCGCGAGCTGACGGATTTGCGGGCAGCCTGGCAACAGCGCGGCACCCAGCAGGCTTTCATGCGCAAACTCCACGAACTGCACGTGGCGCGCGAGCGCTACCACAATCTGTCGGCTGCTTTCCAGAAGGAGCTGCAACGCCTGGAGGCCGATCAGCGCCAGCAACAACTACAACGCTATCTGGAAGGTTACTTCATCGATTCGGTCCAGCTTCCCGGCATTCACGCCACCGACCGGATGGCGCTGGCCTCCTACGGCATCGAAACCGCCGCAGACATCACCGCCGCCGCCATCGAAACCGTGCCCGGATTCGGCCAGCACCGTGGCCGGCAGCGGGCGGCCGTTTTACTCGATTGGCGTCAGTCGCTGGAACGGCGTTTCCGCTACCAACCCTTGCAAGGCCCCGACCCTGCCGAGATTGCCACTCTACAGCAACATTACGCCCAACAACGCGCCCAGCTCGAACAGGAACTACTGGCAGGCCCCGACGGACTGACTAAAATCAAAACCGACCTGGTCAAGCAGCGGGCGCAACTGAATATCGCCTTGATCCGCCAAGCGATGCAGGAAGCACAGGCCCGCGCCGACCTTCGCGTTTTTTATCCCAACTTGGCTGCTTTCTTGCATAACCATTCCAATTAAACAAGTTGGACCCATCAGAGGACTTCCATGGGAAGACGTAACGAACATACCCGCGAAGAATTGAAGGAAATTTCGCTTCAGGCGGCCGAACAGTTGGTGGCGGCAAACGGCTTGGGCGGACTCAGCGCCCGCAAGGTCGTCGCCTGCATCGGATATACCGTCGGCAGCCTGTACATGGTCTTTCGCAATCTTGACGATCTGATCATTCAGATGAACGAACGGACCCTGGACCGACTCTACGAAGCGCTGGAGCGCGCGCTCGCCCACCGCCCGCCCCCATCGGCCGCAATCCGGGTGCTGGCTCAGGCGTATCTGGAATTCGCCTTGACCCAAACCAATCGCTGGCTGGCGCTCTACGAACACCGAATGCCAGACGATCAGGTCATGCCCGATTCGTTCAGCGAGAAAGTGAGTCGAATCTTTGGTTTGGTCCAGCAGCACTTGGCGCTGCTGTGCCCGCAGCGTTCTTCCAACGACGTCGAGCTGGCCGCCCGCGCGCTGTGGAGCGGCATTCACGGGGTGTGCATGTTGAGCCTGGACCGAAAGCTGGAGAGCATCGGCGGCCATCCGATGCACGAGGTCGCCGGCTCGCTGCTCGATAATTATTTAGCGGGCTTCGTCTCCTCCGCCTGACTTACCTCGTCATATACTGCTGTTTCCGGTCAGCCTCCGATACAAGATGGCCCTGTTGTTCCAACGCGCGATCGTGCGCTTTGGCTAACAACAGGAGCGCCGCGACCGCGCCCAACAAGGCAAACCCCATGTCGGATTGCGTGTCCCAAGCATAGCCCTGCGTGCCGAGAAACGCTTCCGCCGATTCGCCGCTGACGACCGCCACCGCCCACTCGATCAATTCATAAACCGCGCTGAAGGCCAGACAAAAGCAGACGACAAAGAAATGGGTCCAGGCGCGGCCGTTGATGAGATCTTTCCTCACGATGATTTCCCTGGCGATCAGGGCCGGCACGAAACCCTGAGCGAAATGACCGAGTTTGTCGTAGTTATTTCTTTCAAAGCCGAGCGGCTCCTTCAGCCAATCAAACAGCGGCACCTCCGCATAGGTGTAATGGCCGCCCACCATCAGAATGAGGCAATGGATCAGAATCAAAACGTAGACCAACGGGGTCAGCGGAAATCGTGCATAAGTGAGCGCCAGCGCCAGCGCGCCGGCCATCGCGGGCGACACCTCCAAAAACCAGGTCAGATAATCCTTGGGCTGGATGCCCGACCAAACTAGCACCGCGCTAAAAATTCCGATCCATAGCATTTTCATTTTTGAATCCACGCTTTCAGCGAAACCCGGTCGCCAAGGGACGGCCGCGCCAGACCATCGCCGATGAGAGAACCGCCCGAGCTTCTATCCGATGTCCGAAGGGCAGGTCAAACCAGGCGTCGGTTGGGGGTTGGGGATTGAGGATTGAGATCACGGGTCGAACCCGCGCTCGCGGGTGAAGCCGCTAATCCGAGCGATTTGCGGTTGGGGTCGGTTCCTCGGCAAAGTCGATGCCCCATTCGAACCAGTCCTCTCCAAACACTTCCGCCGGATGTTGGGTGCGCTCCGATCCGTTCCCGCATTGTAGCGAATCGGCCGGACAATAGCGGTCGCACCCCCAGCAGATCCGCTCGGGGTGTTTGGGAAGTTTGGGAAATTTTTTCGCCATTGCAATCTCCGATCACATCCGCCGTCAAAGCCGAGCGCGGCGAGCGGGGCCGTCGCAAGCCGACCGTTTGATCCCGCGCGCCCTTTGCCATGTCGCCGCGCGACTCTCTCGATTTTGGCAGCTCAGACCCGCCCTTTCCTCAAGGACGCACAAAAAAAGCCGAAATCGAAAACACTTCCGCGCGCCGCGCCGATCCGAAAACAACCCGTTTTTGCGATACGCCATGAATCAGACTCTTAGCCCGCGTTCACGCGAAGCCACTGCTCCTCTAACCGTTTGATCGAAACCGGCTCCACCGTCTTCAACTCCTGGGCGAATTGCGACACCCGCAATTCTTCCAACAACCAGCGGAAACGGAGCAACTCCGGATCATGTTTTTCCCGACGGACGTTCCGTTCGTTCTGCACCCGCCAGCGGTCCGACAAGCGCAGGATGTCGCCGCGCCGCTGGCGATCCTTGTCCGGCGCTTGCCGCAGCTTTTGCAGGCGCAAAACGATGGCGCGCAGATAACGCGGCAATTGCGCCAACCATCCCGGCGGGGTCTGACTGAGAAAACCCGGATACACCAACCCGGCAAGTTGCTCGCGCACGTCGGCCAACGCTTCGGCCCAGATGGCGGCGTCGGCGGCTGCCACAACCCGACGCGCCTCATGATAGGCGGCCAGAATCTCGGCGGCCATGGCGCAGACTTCCGCCCTGACGCCGGCCAGTCGAGGCTTGCCGCGCGCCAGAAGCGCCTCGAACGCCTCCCGGTCGCGCGGCGGCGGCTGATCGAGCGAAAAAGCCCGATCCAGGATCGCAGCCAGCAGGTCCTCGCGCAAGGTTTCCTGCGTTCCCAAGCCGAGCGAATGCAAGGTCATCTGCTGCAAATAGGGCACATCGCGCGCCAGCTGTTTGAACGCCGGCCCCAGCCGCCAGCCGATCAAGCGCCGCAAGCCGATCCGGGTCGCGGCTTGCGCCCGCTCTAGCGAATCCAGCAGGCGCAGGGCCAGGGTTCCGTCCGATTCGGCGATCAAAGCCGGATAACCCCGCAGCTGGACGCCGTTGCGGATGAAACTGACCTCCTCCGCCAGCGGCCCGAAATCCCAATCGCGCACCCGATCCCGCTCGAATTCCGGCGTCGGCAGCGCGGCGAAAGTCGTCCTGGCCTCACCGCGCAATTGTGCTTGGAGGGCGGCCCAATCGCGCCCGACCGCCAGTTCTCGACCCTCCGCGTCCACTACCCGAACCCGCAGCCGCAAGTGCGCCGGGACCGCATCGGGATTCCAAGCCTCGTCGGCAATCCGCACCCCGGCGATCTTTTCCAGACGCTCGGCCATCGCCTCGGTCAGCGACCGCGCATCCGGCTCGATCACCTCCAGCAAGGCTTGCACGTAATTCGGCACCGGCACGAAATTGCGGCGCACGGCTTTCGGCAGCGATTTCAACAAAGCCGCCATCCGCTCCGCCCGCAAGCCCGGCACCAGCCAGTCCAGCCGTTTCGGATCGACCTGATTGACCGCCGCCAACGGCACGGTCAAGCTCACGCCGTCGTCTTCCGCGCCGGGCGTAAAGCGGTAGGTCAGCGGCAGCTTCAAACCGTCGAGATCGAGGCTATCGGGAAAGCGCTCGTCGGCGATGGCCGGCCCCGCGTCCGCCAGCAGCGCGGCGCGATCAAGAAACAACCAGCGCGGCTGCTCTCGTTCGACGCGATTGCGCCAAGCCTCGAAGCCCGAGCCGCTATAAATCCCTTCCGGAATGCGCTCGTCATAGAAGCGATAAAGGGTGTCCTCGTCGGCCGCCAGATCGCGGCGGACTCGCGTCTCCAATTCTTCCAGTTCGGCCAGCACCTGGCGATTATGTTGAAAGAAGGGCGCGTGACAATGGAAATCTCCCTGGACCAACGCCTGCCGGATGAAAATTTCCCGCGCCAGCGCCGGATCGAGCGGTCCGTAATGGACTCGGCGGTTGGCGATGATCGGCAAGCCGTACAGCGTCACCCGCTCGAAGGCGATCACCCGCCCCGAGCGCTTTTCCCAATGCGGTTCGGCATGGCTGCGTTTCAGTAAATGCCCGGCCAACCCCTCCAGCCATTCCGGATCAATGCGCGCGGCGGTGCGGGCGTACAAGCGGCTGGTCTCCACCAGTTCCGCCGCCGCGACCCAGCGCGGCCGCTTTTTGAATAATCCCGAACCGGGGAACAGATAGAAGTTGCGGCCCCGCGCGCCCAGGTAGGCGTTTTCCTCCTGCTTCACGCCGACATGGCCGAGCACGCCCGCCAGCAGCGCGCGATGGAGCTGGCCATAAGGCGCGGGCGCGTCATTCAGCCGCATCCCCATTTCGGTGACG
Source organism: Competibacteraceae bacterium UBA6584 (assembly GCA_002433805.1). Taxonomy (GTDB): domain Bacteria; phylum Pseudomonadota; class Gammaproteobacteria; order Competibacterales; family Competibacteraceae; genus Competibacter_A. Next base: position 16,646 of record DJIW01000008.1, read on the forward strand.
GCCCCCAGCAATTCGTGATGGAGGTCGCGCCACTCCCGCAGCCGCACGAACGACAGGAATTCGGCCTGACAGCGGTTGCGCAACTGATTCTTGGACAGTTGCCGGGCCTGCTCGACGTAGTAATCCCACAAGTTGAGCAGCGCCAGAAAGTCGGACTGGTCGTCGCGGAACCGGCGATGCTTCTCGTCGGCCGCCTGCTGGCGCTCCAGCGGCCGCTCGCGCGGGTCTTGCGCCGACAGCGCCGCGACGATCACCAACGCTTCGCGCAAGCAGCCCTCGCCGCGCGCCGCCAGCAGCATCCGACCCAATCGCGGATCGAGCGGCAGCTTGGCCAACTGCCGGCCCAATTCGGTAATCCGCCGCTGCTCGTCCACCGCTTGCAGTTCGAACAGCAGCCTGAATCCATCGCTGATCTGGCGCGAATCCGGCGGGTCCACGAACGGGAACTCTTCCGGCCGGCCCAGGTTGAGCGCGCTCATTTGCAGGATCACCGCCGCCAGATGGGTGCGCAAGATTTCCGGATCGGTAAACGCCGGACGGGACCGGAAATCCTCCTCCGCGTACAGCCGGACGCAGACGCCCGCCATCACCCGCCCGCAACGCCCGGCGCGCTGGTTGGCGCTGGCCTGGGAAATCTTCTCGATCGGCAGCCGCTGGATCTTGCCGCGCGGGCTGTAGCGGCTGATCCGCGCCGCGCCGGGGTCGATCACGTAGCGGATGCCGGGCACGGTCAGCGAAGTTTCCGCCACGTTGGTCGCCAGCACGATGCGCGGCCGGCCGTGCGGCTGAAACACCCGATTTTGCTCGGCGGCCGACAGCCTGGCGTAGAGCGGCAGGATTTCGGTGTTGGGCGGATGGTGCTTGCGCAGGCTTTCCGCCGTCTCCCGGATTTCCCGCTCCCCGGACAGAAAGATCAAAATATCCCCCGGCCCTTCCGTCCACACCTCGTCCACCGCGTCCAGAATCGCCTGCTGCAAATCGCGGTCGCGCCCGTCCTCGTCTTCCGCCAGCAGCGGCCGGTAGCGGATGTCCACCGGATAGCCGCGCCCGGAAACCTCGATCACCGGCGCGCCGTCGAAATGGCGGGAAAAGCGCGCCGGATCGATGGTCGCCGAGGTGATGATCAGCTTCAGATCGGGCCGGCGCGGCAGCAAGCGCTTGAGATAGCCCAGCAGGAAATCGATGTTCAGACTGCGCTCGTGAGCTTCATCCAGAATGAGGACTTCATACTGTTCCAGCTGGCGGTCGCTTTGGGTTTCCGCGAGCAGGATGCCGTCGGTCATCAGCTTGACGGCCGCATCGGGACCGGTCCGGTCGGAGAAGCGCACCTTGTAGCCGACGCAGCCGCCCACGGTGGTTTTCAATTCAGCGGCAATCCGCGCCGCCACCGAACGGGCGGCGATCCGGCGCGGTTGGGTGTGACCGATCAACCCGGCGGCTCCGAAACCGAGCGAGATACAAATTTTAGGTAACTGGGTGGTTTTCCCGGAGCCGGTCTCGCCGCAGACCACAATGACCTGATGGTCGCGGATCGCGGCGGCGATGGTCTCGCGATGGGCGTTGATCGGCAGGCTGTCGTCGAATTCCGGAACCGGCAGCGCCGCGCGGCGCGCGCGCAGCCGCGCGGCGGCGGCCTCGATCCCGGCGCTCAATTGTTCCAAACCGCGCTCCACCGGCTTGCCATCGCGCGCGCGCTCGAGCAAGCCGCGCAGGCGGCGGCCGAACGCGGCGCGATCCCGAACCGGACAATCCGCCAACCGTGTTTGTAGAGAAAGGAGAAGCTGTTCCACCATTCAACCGAAAATTTTGGTCTGAAAAACCCCAGTCGCCCGCTGTGAAAGCGGCACGCATTTTCACATAAGCATGTGCGAACGCACACAAAATTTGCTTGCGGAACGGCCTGCTTTCACGTACTTTCGGCCGCGGGTGGAGGACGAGAACTTCAAAGACCCAACGTCGGCTTTCGGCTGCCAACGTTCCCGTAAAGCGTTGGTACAACCGGCGGCCCGGCAGAAAAATATTTTTGTCTTGAGGTTGTATTAATGCGTACTGGCACTGTGAAATGGTTTGACGAAGCGAAAGGGTTCGGTTTCATCGCCCCCGAGGACGGCAGCAGCGATGTGTTCGTCCATTACTCGGTGATCGAGGGCAAGGGTTTCCGGACCCTGGCGGAAAATCAAAAAGTTGAATTTGAGGTTAAAGTCGGGCCCAAAGGTCCACAAGCCACGATGGTTAAAAAATTCGCGGCTGCAAAATAAAACGCTTTTCCACCAACCCATCAGCCGAAGCCCCGCTCCGCGCGGGGCTTCGTCGTTCTGGCCGCTCCGCTATAATGCCACGCCCGCCCCACCCTGACAGAGTCACGCCGTGATTGAAAAACTTCGCAACATCGCCATTATCGCCCACGTGGACCACGGTAAGACCACGCTGGTGGACAAACTGCTGCAACAATCCGGCACGCTCGGCGACCGGGCCGCGCCGCCCGAACGGGTGATGGATTCCAACGCCCTGGAACGGGAACGCGGCATCACCATTCTGGCCAAGAACACCGCTTTATACTGGCGCGACTACCACATCAACATCGTCGATACTCCAGGCCACGCCGATTTCGGCGGCGAGGTCGAACGGGTGCTGTCGATGGTGGATTCGGTGCTGCTGCTGGTGGACGCGGTGGACGGCCCGATGCCGCAAACCCGCTTCGTCACCCAAAAAGCCTTCGCCATGGGCTTTCGACCCATCGTGGTCATCAACAAGATCGACCGTCCCGGCGCGCGGCCGCATTGGGTGCTGGACCGCACCTTCGATCTGTTCGACCGCCTGGGCGCGACCGACGAGCAACTGGATTTTCCGGTGATCTACGCATCCGCCCTGCACGGCTACGCCGGGCTGGACGAGTCGGTGCGCGACGGCGACATGAGCCCGCTGTTTACCACCATCATCGATCACGTCAGCCCACCGCGGGTCGATCCCGCCGGGCCGTTTCAACTGCAAGTCAGCTCGCTGGATTACAGCAGTTACGTCGGGGTGATCGGCATCGGCCGCATCCGCCGGGGCAAGGTCAAGACCAACACTCCGGTGACGATTCTCGACCCGAACGGCAACCGCCGCAACGGCCGCATCCTGCAAATCCTGGGTTTTCAGGGACTGGAACGGATCGAATTTCCCGACGCCTCGGCCGGCGACATCATCGCTTTCACCGGCATCGACGGCTTGGGGATTTCCGATGTGATCTGCGCCCCCAACGCGGTCGAGCCGCTGCCGCCGCTCAAGGTGGACGAACCGACCATGAGCATGACCTTTCAGGTCAATACCTCGCCCTTTGCCGGGCGCGAGGGCAAATACGTCACCAGCCGCCAGGTCCGCGAGCGCCTGTATCGAGAACTGATCCATAACGTGGCCTTGCGCATCGAGGACACCGACGATCCGGATAAATTCAAGGTCTCCGGCAGGGGCGAGTTGCACCTGTCGATCCTGATCGAAAACATGCGCCGCGAAGGCTACGAACTGGCGGTGTCGCGCCCGGAGGTGATCGTGCGCGAGATCGACGGCGAAGCGCACGAGCCCTACGAGCAATTGACCGTCGATGTCGAGGAGCAACATCAGGGCGCGATCATGGAAAAACTCGGCGACCGGCGCGGCGAGCTGCTCGATATGCAGCCCGACGGCAAGGGCCGGACCCGCTTGGATTATCTGATTCCGGCGCGCGGGCTGATCGGCTTTCAGACTGAATTCCTGACCGCCACCTCCGGCACCGGACTGATCTATCACGTCTTCGACCGTTACGCGCCGGCCAAGAAAGGGACCATCGGCGCGCGGATCAACGGGGTGCTGATCGCCAATTCCACCGGCAAGGCGCTGGCGTACGCCCTGTTCAACCTGCAAGACCGCGGCCGGCTGATGGTCGGCCCCGGCGACGAAGTGTACGAGGGGATGATCGTCGGCCTGCACTCCCGCGATAACGATCTGGTGGTCAACCCGCTCAAGGCCAAGCAACTCACCAACATCCGCGCGGCGGGTTCGGACGAGAATATCCTGCTGACCCCGCCCGCGCGCTTGAGTCTGGAGCAAGCCCTGGAGTTCATCGACGACGACGAACTGGTCGAAGTGACGCCCAAATCGATCCGGCTGCGCAAGAAGTTGTTGCTGGAAAACGAACGCAAGCGGGCATCCCGCAAAGAAGCTGTCTGATTTTTTGAGTAGTTCCCACGCGATAAAAGAGGTCGTTTAGTTTCTCTCCAGCTGGCCATAATGTTAAAGTAAAAAAAGCTGTATCACCTACACGACCCTTTTTTGTAAAAATTTTGATACAGTATAAAAATCTTGGGAGGCACCTCAATGTCAGAAGTAAAACTCGCTAATCCAGCGGTCGTCGGCTTGGCCGGTTTCGGCCTAACCACGCTGGTCCTGCAATTCCACAACGTCGGCTGGATGCCCAGCATCGGCCCGGTGGTTTGGCTGGGCCTCATCGTCGGCGGAACCGCCCAACTGATCGCTGGCTTGCAAGAACAAAAAACCGGCAACACTTTCGGCTATTGCGCCTTCACGTCCTATGGCGGTTTCTGGATAGCCCTCTGTCTGATGCTGCTGGGCAACAAGTACGACCTGTTCAAGGCGGGCACTGAAGATGTCGGCTGGTTCCTGGTGGCTTGGACGCTGTTTACCGTGATCCTCTGGATTGGCGCGCTGCGCATCCACGGCGCCATGGCCTTTACCTTCACCACCCTGCTGATCGGTTTCATCCTGCTCGATCTGGCGCATTTCGGCTATCCGGGCCTGACCGTGGTGGCGGGCTACGAGCTGATGATCTGCGCCTTGGCGGCTTGGTACATGATGGCCCGCATTATTCTGAACGAACTCTACGGCAGGGAAGTCTTACCGGCTGGCAAACCTTGGGTTTCCTAAGCAGACGGCTTTCCCTATTCGCTAGCAAATTTCTGGAGGATTGTAAAATGCGAAAAATAATGCTCGGTGTCGCCGGCGTGACCTTGGCTCTAACCGCCGCCCCGGCCTGGGTCGGCGCGGCTGATGGCGCGGCGGGAAACCCCAACGCCGCCACGTCCGATGAAGTGGTGACCAAGGTGCACGAAGCCGTGCAGTACCTCAAGGACAAAGGCTTGGCGGGCTTTTCGGATTTCAACAACAACAAGGATGCCCGCTGGGTGTGGAAGGACAGCTACGTCTTCGTCTACAGCTGTCGGGATAACGTGATGATCGCCCATCCGCTGCGCCCGGACATGGTGGGCAAACCGATCTTGCAAATGAAGGACGATAAGGACCACCTGCTGTTTCAGGATATGTGCAAGGCTGGCGCCAACACCGACGGCGGCTGGGTCGAATACTGGTGGCCGAAACCGGGCGAAGCCAAGTCGTCCCGCAAAATTTCCTACATCCACAGCGCCGAGGTTTCCTTCAAACCCGACATTCAGGTGGGCGCTGGGATCTACGACGACACGACCGCCGTCGACACCTTGAACCAACGCGCCGCCCAGGTCAAACAGCCGAAGCGAGACGCGCCCTGAGCGAACGGCTATAAACCTTTGACGCATCCGTCGCCCCGGTCGATCCGGGGCGATTTTTTTTCGGCCGGCTACTGCTTCGGCGGCACCACGTTGGCGTTGGAACGATAGCGCATGGTCTCGTAGGGCCGATTACGGGGTGGTTTGTCGGTGATCTGTTCGCGGCCTTGATCGTCGCGCCAGCGATAAAGCGGTCCGGTATACTCCGGCAAACCGGGCAGCGGTAGCCACTTTCGCGCCCACGCCGGCACGGCTTGCGGCGTGGTATACCAATAAAGACCCACCCCGCCCAGCAGGCCCACCCCGAGGATCAGCCAAAACGGCGCCCGGCCGAGCTGGCGCCGGGGAAAGCCGCCTAACGCCCGCCGCCGGCCGAATACCCCACTGTTTTCAAATCGCATGATGCGTCCCCCTTATCGCCAATCTCCCCGCAACGCCGCCACCCGCTCGCGCAGCAGCTCCGATGTCGCCCGCTCCGGCGGCACCGGCTCGCCGACCGCCAGTTCGACTCGCGACCAGAACCGGCGCGGGAAGTGCCGCATCGCCTTGCCGTGGCGGCGGCTGAAAAAACTGCCCCACAGGCCGCGCAAGGCCATCGGCACCACCGGAACCGGCGTCCGTTTGAGAATGCGCTCGATGCCGGATTTGAACGAGCCGATCTCGCCGTCCGGCGTCAGCCGGCCTTCCGGGAAAATACCCACCACCTCGCCTTGCTCCAGATACTCGGCCACCCGTTCGTACGCTTGTACCAAGATTTTGGGATCGGTGCGCGCCGAGGCGATGGGAATGGCCCCCGCCGTGCGAAACACGAAATTCAGCCCCGGAGTTTTGAAAATCTGGTGGTCCATGACGAAGCGGACCGGCCGCCGGCAACAGCCGCCCACCACCAGCGCATCCATCAGGCTGACGTGATTGCACACCACCAACGCCGGGCCTTGATCGGGAACATGCTCCAAGCCCTGGGTCCGCAGGCGATAGACGATGTTCACCAGAATCCAGACGATGAAGCGCATCAGGAATTCGGGGACCAGGGTGAAGATATAGACCGCCACCGCCGCGTTGAAAATCGCCATCACCAACAACAACTGCGGGATGCTGAGTCCCTGGTCCAGCAGCCCGACCGCGATCAGCGCCGCCGCCACCATAAATACCGCGTTGATGATGTTGTTGCCGGCGATCACCCGCGACAGGTGGGTCGGCTCGCTGCGCTGTTGCACCAGCGCGTAGAGCGGCACGATATAGATGCCGCCGAAGACGCCGATCAACACGATATCCAATACCACGCGCCAACTGCCGGGCTGCGTCAAAAATGCCCAAACCCCCAGCAATTCTCCGCCCGGCGCGGGCGGCGCGGGCGTGGCGAAGAACAGATCGACCCCGAACAAGGTCAGCCCGATGGAACCGAAGGGAACCAGCCCCAGTTCCACCATCCGCCCGGATAGCCGCTCGCACAGCAGCGAACCGATGCCGATCCCGACGGCGAACAGCGTCAGCAACAAGGTCACGACAGGCTCGCCCCCGCCTAAGGTCAATTTGCTGTAGTTGGGCAATTGCGCGAGATAAACGCTGCCGAGAAACCAGAACCACGAAATGCCGAGCACCGACTGAAAAACGGTGAAGTTCTGATGGGTAAACTTGAGGATGCGCCACGTTTCGGTGAGCGGGTTCCAATTGATCTTCAGATCGGGCGCGGCCGGCGGCGCCGTCGGAATCGACCGACTGCTGAGATAGCCGAGCACCGCCAAGCTCACCACCGCGCCCGCCACCCAATAAGCCCCCTGCTGCCGGGCGATCAGAATGCCGCCCAACATGGTCCCCAACAAGATGGCGAGGTTGGTGGCCATCTCGATCCAGGCGTTGCCGCCGACCAGTTCCTCCGGCTTTAGATGCTGCGGCAGAATGCTGTACTTGGCCGGCCCGAACAGCGTGGATTGAGCGCCCATCAAAAATAGCAATCCGATCAGCAAGGGCGTGTTGCCGGTGACAAATCCAAAAGCCGCCCCGGACATAATGGCGATTTCCAGCAGCTTGACCCAGCGGATATAGCGCGACTTTTCGAATTTATCGGACAACTGTCCGGCGGTTGCGGAAAATAAAAAAAACGGCAGCACGAACAGCCCGGCGCTGAGGTTAGCCAGCAGGTTGGAGCGCGCGGGATCGTTGGCCGCCACTTGAAACGCGATCATGATGATCAAGGCGTTTTTGAAAACGTTATCGTTGAACGCTCCCAGGAACTGGGTCACAAAAAACGGCAGGAACCGCCGCTCCCTCAACAGGGTAAATTCGTTATCGTGCGCCATCCGGGAATAAGCTCCATGACTGGGAGGGTTGGCTTAAGTGTAAACGATCACCCAGCCAAACGGCTTGACCGACCGAGGCGATCAACTCATCATCGCGTTACGAGTCTCATTGATTGACCCCGGACGCATCCGCCCGCGATCCGTCGGGTCGACCGCCGTGCGATAGCTCACGGAGCTACAAGCCTCTAACGGGCGGCGCATACCCTGCGCGAAGTCCACGGCCGCTCCAACGGTCCAATCAGGGTTCCAAAGGCCCCCGCCTTACCGCAGTCCGAGGAATCCTCATGTTGATTCGAGTCGGTTACGACATTATTTTCGATCATCCGGCGCCGACCCCGATTATCGCCATGCTGTACCCGCATCCCTCGCGGGCGGCGTCGGTCCGTCGGGGCGATCATTTGTTGGTCGAACCCGCCGTGGCGGTCAGTGAATACACGGATGCTTACGGCAACCGTTGCGGGCGCTTGCTTGCGCCAAAGGGACCGATCCGCTTTTGGAACGACGCGGTGATCGAGGACGCCGGCCAGTTGGACGAGCAGAATCCCGCCGCCCCGCAGCACGAAATCCATGATTTGCCGGATGAGACGCTGACTTTCCTGATGCCGAGCCGCTATTGCGAAGTCGATGTGATGGTGAATCTGGCCTGGGAATTGTTCGGCAGCGCGCCGACCGGCTGGTTGCGGGTGCAGGCGATCTGCGATTTCGTGCACGGGCACCTTCGCTTCGATTACTTGCAGGCTCGGAAAACCCGCACCGCCCATGAGGCGTATCAAGAGAAAGTCGGCGTTTGTCGGGATTTCACGCACTTGGCCGTTACCTTCTGCCGCTGCATGAACATCCCGGCCCGGTATTGCACCGGCTATCTCGGCGACATCGGCGTGCCGCTCGCGCCCGATCCGATGGATTTCAGCGCCTGGTTCCAAGCCTATGTGGGCGGGCGTTGGTATACCTTCGACCCGCGCCACAACGCATCGCGCATCGGCCGGATTTTGATGGCCTACGGCCACGACGCCGCCGATGTGGCGCTGCTGACCTCCTTCGGTCCCAGCCGGCTGGATCGCTTTACGGTATGGACCGATGAGGTCGGCGAGAACGCCTTGTAACGCGGGTTTACTCGATCGCGGCGATCAGTCCGCCACGGCCTGAACCCCGGCGTTGCGTTCGGGATAGCGCTGGTAAACGTGCTCGAACAGCGCTTGCGCCGAAGGTTTCATCCAGCGCCTTAACCGTCTGCCAGCCGAGCGCGGCGAACAACCCGAGGCGGGTTGCTCGCCTCGCTGGTCTTCGGTGTAGGCGTGGGCGGTCGTGATTCATGGAAGCCTATCAGGGCTGGCATGCAAGGGCGCGGATAGTGACGATTATAAGTCGGAGATCAACCGTAGCTTGGCTTCCAGTTCAGGCAGGCGTTCTTGGCTAGCGGCGTCCCCCGGCAAATGACCCGCCAGTGCTTCCACGAACGAAGGTTTGGCCAGTAAACTTCGGAACCGTTCCGCCAAGTAGGTTTTTAGTTCGGGCGAGCTATTGCGGCATTCGCCGATCAAGGCGTCACGGCCATCGACCACCGCCAACAGATCGCCGAGGTCGTGGCTGAATAGGAAATCCGCGTTGCCCCGACCGTCGAACGCTTCCAGTTTCGTCGCCAGGAAAACCGGCGCGGCGATTATTCGGATGTGGCGTCCGCTCGGCAATGCGATGGGAAGCGCGGTTGCAAGCGCCAGCGGATACCACTGGTTTGAGAAACCGAGGATGGTTTCCAGCGTCGGCATGACATCCACGGTGACCGATCCGACGCACCAGCGACAGATGGGCGCGGCTGGGCGCAGGTCCTGTTCGAATCCGCGCGCTCTCAGTGTTTGTTCGACTTGGTGGTAGTCCCTAAGCGTCACGGCCTCGACGATCAAATCCACGTCTTCGGTCGGTCGAATCGAGGGCATCGCGGGGTCGGTGATCAATAGCCCAGCGACCGCGCCGCCGACGAATACCACCTCTTCGCACAGCACGTCGCCTAAATGATCCGCGACGATATTCAGCAGGGCAATATTCGGATCGTTGGGATTCATGGTTGCAATCGGGCATCCAATAACTCTAGCGCGAGCGCGCGTTCGCGCAGGCTGCCGCCGCGAATGGCATCGAACAACACTAGCAGCTCGTAAAGCGCCGCATTGCGCTCCGACGCTTCCGGTACTGTAGGATAAAGCGGATAAAAGGCGAGGCCGCGCACTGTGCCCTTTTTGTGCGGCCACACGGGGATGGGATCAGCGCCTTGCACGATCCGTTCTTTCAGCGGAGGGGCGGCGTAGCTGGTCGACATACCGCGCGTCATGCCGCCGCGCGTGGCTGGGAAGCAGTAACGCGCACCGTATTGGATGAACAACCGCAGCGCGTCACGCACGACGGAGGCTTTGCCGCCGCTGTCTTTGCGCGCTAGCTGAGCCTTCACCGCCCGCTCGACCGCCGCATGGGCTTCAGAGGCCGTCAGACTGAGATCAGCGGCGAGCGCGGCGTAAGTGATTGCTGAACCGTCGGCAATCACTAGGCGCAGCAATACCACGAGGTCTTGCGGGCGCAGTACGATTTGGGGATTGGATTTTGAACGGATCACAGCCAGACCGCCACATACATTCGCTATTCGCGAATAGCGAATGTATGCTGCGCTTTCTATTTTTGTCAATAACTTAAAATCTCTTTTCCCTTTGTTTTCATGTCAATCCGCCCCAAGAGTAGACTTGGCAATAGCAAGTCGCGGGTGCGGCGCAAATTTTGGATTTGAGAAATCATCACCGAGTTGCGGGTTGTGCTTCTCGATATCGCGCATGGCGGCGTTGACTTTATCGCCGATATCCACCACTTCCGGCAGACTCAACAAAGCGTCGTAGCGCGCCATCGGCGGCAGATAAAGCACGCCCTCGGATTGATAGGCGTCCGGCTTATCCACCAAACTGCCCCGGCGGCTGGAAGCGCTGGTTTGCTATAGCACAGCGCGGCGGGCGGCAAAGCGCACTTCGGCAAAGCGCAGAAAGATCAACCTCAGAATTGGGCCAGAATATTCCTGCGCTTTGAGGCCGGAATTGGCGCGGAACTGATCGGCGGCGTCCCACAGCCGTTTTTCCAGGTTGGCGTTGGCCGAATCTCTTTCAGCGGGTGCGAGCCAGTGCATGATTTTTGGGCTTTCCGATCTTTATTGAATAGGTTCGAGCCAGCGCGCGGCGTGGAACAGGACCCCTGTTATTACAACAGTGTTCAGACCCCCGGCGGAAGCTTATAGTGTAATTTTGATTTTGCGGAAATCGTCATGCGCTCCGTCACCCACGATCTCTTGAGCCGCGAAGCGACCGATTGGCACCAGCAGGGCTTGATCGACCGTCCGTTGCTGGATTTGCTGTTGCAGCGCTACGCGCGGCGCGGCGAAATCCTCGCCACCCTGCTGAAGTGGCTGGGAATTTTCGCCATTTTGCAGTTGGGCTTGGCGGTGCTGGCCTCCATCGCCTTCCTGCTCAAGTCGGCGCTCCTCGCGGCGGTCTTGTTGGGCGCGGTCAGCTTGGGTCTGTGGTACGGCGGCGTGCGGCTGGCGACCGACCCGCGCCGGCTTTATCCGCACACCGGCGCGATATTAGTGACCGCCAGCCTGGCCGGCGTGTTCGGCGCGTTGATACTGGGGTATATCGCGTCCACCGGTCAACCCGACGATCCGCCCATCCCGACTCTGATGCTGCTGACCTCCGTGCTCGGCGCGTTCACCGCCTATCGCTATCGGCTGCGCTGGCCGTTGCTGCTGGCCTTGCTGCTCTTTTTTCACGGCTTGGGCGCGTGGCATACCTACGGCGGGCACGGGGCCTATTTCGCCGACATTCAAGAACCGCGCTGGATGGCCGCCGTTTCGCTCGGCGCGATCCTGCTCGGCATCTGGCACGAACGGCGGCTGGAAATCGGACTCTTGCGCCGCTGCATCGGCTTCGGCAGCCTGTATTTGATTTTCGGCCTGCTGTATCTGAATGTGTCGCTGTGGTTTCTCACCCTGCCGGATGGACCTCTCGCTTGGGTGCTGGTTTTTACCGCCGCCACCGTCGCCCAGATCGTCGCGGGCGCCCGGTTGCGCGACGCCCGCTTGACCGGCTTCGGCATCGTGTTTCTGGCGATCAATTTCTATACCCGCTACTTCGAACAGTTCTGGGACCGGCTGTCGCTCGGGATGTTTTTCCTGATCGGCGGCGCGCTGGCGCTGGCGCTCGGCTATCTGTTCGAGCGTTGGGCGCAACAGAACCCCGTGGAGACGGGCGGATGAACCCGCAATCCCGCAACCGCCGCGTCCGCCGCGAGCTGGACGAACTGCTGCGCGAGGGGTTGATCGACGAAGCCCGGCACGCTCGATTGCGCCAGCGCTATCCGACCGAAGGATGGGACTGGCGGTCGTTGGGGCGCTGGTTTCTAATCTTCGGCGCGATCAGTTTGATGGCCGGATTGGGAATTCTCGGTCGGAAATGGTTCGCCTTCACCTTGACTAAACTGGCGGTCGTTCAAACCATCGGCTTGATCGCGAGTTTCGGCATCGCGCGGTGGCTCAAGCGCGAGCGACCGACCTTAAGCTGGACCGCCGCCAGTTTGGAGCTGCTGGGCGGCTTGGGCTTGATCGGGCTGACGTTCAACTTAGGGGCGATTTTTTCCACCGGCTCCGGCAACTGGCCGGCGCTGCTGCTGATCGATTTGATCTTGTTGATGGTTTTGAGTTACGCGCTGCGCAACGCCCTGTTGCTGACGCTGGCCGCCGTGGTGTTTTTCTGCTGGTTCGGCGGCTTTACCGGCTACGCTTCCGGGTGGGGCGCGTATTGGTTCGGCATGGGCTATCCCTTGCGGTTTCTGGCGGCGGCCGCGGCGATCATCGCCGTGGCCGTCATCCACCAGCAGAGCGAAAATGGCCCGCTCGCGCCGTTTCGCGGCTTTTTCAAGATTTGGCTGTCCAGCGGCTTGTTCTTCGCCGAAATGGCGCTGTGGCTGCTGTCGCTGTTCGGCAATTTCAATCTGGAAAACCACCGCTGGCATCTGGCGGGCGGCGGTGAAATTTTCCTGTTCAACAGTTTGTGGGCGATCCTCAACGTCGCCTTGATCGGATTGGGCGCGCGGCTGATGATGCGGATGCTGACCGGTTACGGCGCGACCTTCCTGATCATTCAGATTTACACCCTGTTCTTCGCCCATTTGTCCGAGGATCTGGGCCTGCCGCTGAGCCTGCTGGTCGCCGGCGGCGGCGCGCTGGCGCTGACCTTCCATTTGGAGCGGCGGCGGCGAGAACAGGCCTGAGCCATGCTCAAACAGTTGCTTGGAATAAGCCGATATGCGCCTGCTGCACACCGCTGACTGGCATCTCGGCCAAAGTTTGCACACCTTCGAACGCGGCCGCGAACACCAGCGCTTTCTCGATTGGCTGCTGGACACGCTGGAAACCGAGCGGATCGATGCGCTGTTGATCGCCGGCGACATCTTCGACAACGCCAATCCGTCCGCCGCCGCCCAGCGCCAGTTCTACCGCTTTCTCGCCGCCGCCAAGCGGCGGCTGCCCCGGCTCGATCTTGCCATCATCGCCGGCAATCACGACTCGGCGGGACGGCTGGAAGCGCCCGCGCCTTTGTTTGAAGCCTTCGACGCCGCCGTCGTCGGCCATACCACTCGCGATGCTGAAGGCGCTATTGAATACGACCGCCTCATCGCGCCGCTGCGCGATTGCAACGGCGATATCGCGGTCTGGTGTCTGGCGGTGCCCTTCCTGCGGCCCGGCGACGTGCCGCGCGTGGACACGGACGGCGATCCGTATCTAAAGGGCATCGAAGCGCTCTATCAGCGCACGCTCGAGCGCGCCCTGAAACGGCAAGAAAACGGCCAAGCCATCGTCGCCCTCGGCCATTGTCACATGAGGGGCGGGTTGCTGTCGGAAGAATCCGAGCGGCGGATCGTCATCGGCGGCATCGAGGCGCTGCCGGTCGAAACCTTCGATCCGGCGATCAGCTACGCCGCGCTGGGCCACCTGCACCGCGCCCAAGCGGTCGGCGGCCAACAGCGGGTGCGCTACTCCGGCAGCCCGCTGCCGATGTCCTTTACCGAAGTCGGCTATCGCCACCAAGTCATCCGCGTCGATCTCGATGGCGGTTCGCTAATCGAAACCGCGTCGATCCCCATTCCGCGTTTTGTCGATCTGCTGAGAATTCCCGCGCAACCTGTCCCTTTAACCGAGGCGCTGGATGCGCTGGCGGCGCTCGATCTCCCGGATCTGCCCTTTGAAGACCGTCCCTATCTGGAAGCGCGGGTGCGGCTCAATGCGCCGGAACCCGGCCTGCGCGCCCGCATCGAAGCCGTCCTGGAGAACAAACCGGTCCGGCTGGCGCGAATCGAAACCCGCTACAGCCGCGCGAGCGAAGGCGATCCCGCCGATCACCCGCAATCGCTGGACGAACTGAGCCGGCTGCAACCGGATGAAATCTTCAGCAAACTGCACTGGGGCAAGTACGGCGCGGAACCGGCCCCCGAATTGATGGCCGCGTTCCGGGAATTGCTGCTGGCCCCCGAATCAGGCGGCAGCCCGTGAGAATTCTCGCCATTCGCGGCCGGAATATCGCCTCGCTGGCCGGCGAATTCGAACTGCGCTTCCACAAGGAACCCCTCGCCTCCACCGGCTTGTTCGCCATCTGCGGGCCGACTGGAGCCGGCAAGAGTACCCTGCTCGACGCGCTGTGTCTGGCGCTTTACAACAACACACCACGCCTGGCCAAAGCCAGCGCGCGCGGGGTCAACCTGCCGGATGTCGGCGTCGAAACCGTCACCCCGCGCGATCCGGGCAACCTGTTGCGGCGCGGCGCGGGCGAAGGTTACGCCGAGGTCGATTTCGTCGGCAACGACGGCATCCGCTACCGCGCGCGCTGGGAAATCCGCCGGGCGCGCAGCAAGACCACCGGCAAGCTGCAAAACGTCGAAATGAGCTTGCTGCGGCTGAGCGACAACCAGAGGCTCGGCGGCGGCAGGAGCGAGGTCCAGCGGGAAATCGAACAGCGCCTCGGGCTGTCGTTCGAGCAATTCACCCGCGCCGTGCTGCTGGCGCAAAACGAATTTTCCACTTTCCTCAAAGCCGACGACGACGAACGGGCGCAACTGCTGCAAACGCTGACCGGCTTGGAGGTTTACGAAACGCTGTCCAAGCGCGCGCACGAGCGGGCCAACGTCGAACAAAAATCGCTGGAGGTGCTGCGCCGGCAACTCGGAGACCAGCAACCGCTCGCCGCCGAACGCCGCGACCACTGGGAACTCGCCCTGACAGCGGCCAAATCCGAAGCGGCGGAGCTGCAACGCCGCAAGACGGAACTGGACCAACACCTGCGCTGGCATCAAAGCTGGGACGCGCTCCAGCAATTCGAACGGCAAGCCGGGCAGGCGCTGCTCGACGCCCGATCCCTGCAACAGGCCGCCGTTCCCCGTCAGGCGTATTTCAGCCGCGCGGAAACCGTGCAAGACGCTCGGCCGCTGACTGCCGAAATCGAGCGCGCGGCCCACGCCATCGCCCGCGCCCGCCAAGCCGCGACGGACGCGGAGCGACGCCTGAGCGTGGCCCAACACGACCGCCGACAGGCGGACGACGCCTCGGCTCAAGCCCAGCAAGCCGTCGCCCTCGCCGAACAAGCTCAAATCGCGGCGCAGCCCGATCTCGACCGCGCCAAGGCGCTGGACACCGAAATCGGCGTCTTGATCCCCGCCCACCAGGCCGCCGCCGAGGCGCAAAATGAGGCCCGCAAAACCGAAGCGGAAGCGCGCCGGCGGCTGGCCGAAAAACAGGCCGAACGCGAGCGCGCCCGCGCGGCGCGGCAAACCGCTCAAGCGTGGCTGGCCGAACACGAGGCGTTGCGTCGCCTGGCCGAGGAATGGCCGCGTTGGGATCTTGTGCTCGACCAAGCCGCCGGCCTGCAAAACGACGCGCGCCAAAACCAGCGTCTGATCGCCGACCATCGCCGGGAACAGACTGACCAACAGCAGGCGTGCGCCCGATTGAGCGCCGCCCTAACCGAAGCGGAAACCGCGCTCGGCGCGGCGGAAACCCGCCTCCAAGCCGCCGGGCAAGCGCTTGTCCGCTTCGACCCCGAAGCGCTGGCGGCGCGCCGTTCCGAGCTTGAAAGCCAGCGCGATCCACTGATCGTGGCCGAACAGGCGTGGCGGACCCTGGCCGCCGCGCTCGACCGCCAACAGGAACTGGCGCGCGAAACCGCCGGCGCGCGGGAACGCTCGGCCCGCGCGGAGGAGGATCTGGCGCGAATTCTCGCCGAAAAATCGGCCGCCGTGGCCCGTTGGGAACAAGCCGAGCAATCGCGCGCCCTCGCCGAAGCAGCGTGCGCCGACAGCGTCGAGAGCCTGCGCGACCATCTGCGAGACGGCGCGCCCTGCCCGGTCTGCGGCGCGACGGAGCACCCCTACGCCGCCGGCGATGCGCCTTCCCGCGCGCTGCTGGCCCGCCTCAAAACCGAGGCCGAAAGCCTGCGGAAAACGGTCGCCGCCCTGGACCGACAAGAAGCGGCCACCCAAGCCCACCTGACCGCCAGCCGCCAGCGGCTGACCGAGCTCGCGGACGAACAGCGAGAATCGAGCGCCGCCATCCAACCGCATGTCGACCGCTGGAACGCCCACCCGCTGGCGGCGGAATGCGACGCGATCCCGCCCGCCGAACGGCCGCGCGAGTTCGCCGCCCGCCAGCGAGCGCTCCAGCAGCAACTGAGCGCCCTCGCCGCGCAAGAAACCGCTTGGCGGCAGGCGGCGAAAGCCAGGGACGCGGCGCAAGCCGCCCGCGATCAAACGCACCGGCAACAAGCGGGCGCGCGGGACGCATCGAGCGCCGCGCAAGCGAAACTCGACCGCGCCGCGCATACCCTGCAAGCGGCGGCCGCCCGTCTAGACGAGATCGTCGCGCGGCGCGACGAACGCTTGACCGAACTGGAGGCCGTGCTGCAACCGCCGGACTGGCGGGAACGCTGGCGCGCCGACCCGCTCGCTTACCATCAGGACCGGCGCGAGCAAGCCGCGGAATGGACCCGCCAACACCGAGCGGTCGAACAGCAACAATCCCGATTGGCCGGGCTCGACCTCGAAATCGAGAACCTGAGCGCCCTGACCGCCGACAAGGCCGAACAACTGCGCCGCGCCGGCGAGGAGTTCGCGCGCCTCGATCAACTCCTCGGCCGCAAACGCTCGCAACGAAAAACCGTATTAGGCGGACGGACGGCCGCAGACTGGGCCGCCGAACTGGCCAAGGCGGTTTCCGAATCCAAGGCCCGCCAGCAACAGCAAGACCGCGCCAAGCAAACCGCCGCGCAAGCTCAGGCCAGCGCCGAAGCCGTGATCGATCAAGTCCGGCGGACGCTCGATGCCAGCGAACAGGCGACAGCACAGGCTGACACCGCGTTGGCGGACTGGCTGGCTCGCTTCAACGCCGCGCATCCCGACGACCGGCTGGACGCCGCCGGCCTTCAAACCTTGCTCGCTCACGACCGCGCGTGGCTCGCGCGAGAACGCGAGGCGCTGCGCCAACTGACCGACGCCGCGCGCGACGCGGAAACCACCCTGCGCGAACGTCAAGCGCGGCGCGAAGACCACGAACGGCAGCGCGCCCGTTCCGAATCGCTGGACGAGGCGCAAGCCGCCCACGCGCGCCTCGTCGCCGAACTGGAACAGGCCCAGCAGCGCGCGACCGAAGCCGAGTTGACCTTGCGGCAGGACGACGAGCGCCGCGAGCGCAATTCGGCCTTGCAAGCTGACATCGCCGCGCAGGACGCTAAAACCGAACTCTGGCGCAAATTGGATACCCTGATCGGTTCCGGCGACGGCAAGAAATTCCGCAACTACGCCCAAGGCTTCACCCTCGAAATTCTGCTCGGCTACGCCAACCGCCATTTGGCCGATCTCTCGCGTCGCTATCGGCTGGAACGGGTCAAGGACAGCTTGGCCTTGATGGTGGTCGATCAGGACATGGGCGACGAACACCGCTCAGTGCACTCCTTGTCCGGCGGCGAATCGTTTTTGGTTTCGCTGGCGCTGGCGCTCGGTCTGGCCTCGCTGTCCTCCAACCGCGTCCGGGTGGAATCGCTGTTCATCGACGAAGGATTCGGCAGCCTCGACGCCGACACCTTGCGGGTGGCGATGGATGCCCTGGACAATCTGCAAGCCCAGGGCCGCAAGGTCGGCGTCATTTCTCACGTGCAGGAAATGACCGAGCGGATCGGCATTCAGGTTCAGGTTCGCCGGCAAGCCGGCGGACAAAGCCGGGTCGAGGTCAAGAACGATTAGCGGGACCGGGTTTTCCCCATTTGAGCAGGCCCCAAGCGGCCGGGCTGGCCTTATAGTTTGGGTTTGATTCTGGTGCGATCCTACATGTTTACGGCGGTAGCCGGGCTGTTGGCTCGTAAGCGTCCGGCCTAACGTAAGCGTTCGATTCAAACCGT
>DJIW01000066.1 GCA_002433805.1 Competibacteraceae bacterium UBA6584
TTTTGTGGGCATTCTGTCGGGTCACATTGATCCATATATCCAAATCCCCCGTATATCGAGGATAGCCATGCATTCCAACCGCATAGCCCCCGACGATGAGATATTCGACGTTATTCTTGTTTAATAACTCGACAAACTCTTTGAAGTCGTGGCTCAACATCTTTTCTAAACTGGATATATTGGTTACGAAGGATTTCTATAGCATCAATACGCTCACTCATGGGCCGTGAAATCCAATATTCATAATCGTTGGACTGTTCGTGCAAGGGAACTATCTTGAGCACTTTTTCCATAGCTTAAGCTATTTATCCTCTGAATATAGAACCCCTCTCCGCCTAATTTAGAGAGGGGTTATTTACTAACCCATTAAGCTGGACGCCGTTTAATCAGCAGCCGTCGCTCAATCTCGAAAATCTTGTTGCTGATTTTCTCCTTGTTCAACTGCTGCTTGTCGTTTTCCTTGACGAACAAATCCGCGCCGTAATTCTTCAACGCATCGGCGGCGCTGATGTTCTTTACGCCGATAAACTGGAAAGTAACGATGCCGACCGCATCGTTATTCGGCACGGTTTCGGTCGCCACCACCCTTGAAAGCGCCGCCACGGTATCGCCGGACACCGACGGCTGAGTGTGATAGCCCTCGGTAAAGCCCAGTTCCCACAGCGCGTTTTCGCTGACATCGCGACTGGCCAAGCCTTCCAACCAGGCGAACACCAAGCCGCCGTAGACGATGGGCTCTCCGCTCATCTTGCCCGACAAGCCGGTGCTGTAAACCCGGTCGAAGTGCAGCGGATGGGTATTGCCGACCAGATAGGTCCAGAACATGTGTTCGTCGGTGATGGTGCGGCCGTTGGTATGGACGATGAGATCACCGAGCGCGAAATCTTCGAAATAGGTATTGGGGCCGGTCAACTGACTGGGAAAGCCGCCCGCGTTGAGCGGCAAATCCACCACCGGATGCTCGACCCACGGAAAATCGACCGGCGCGGTCGGCGCGGGCGTGGTCGGCAGCCGGTCGCCGCGATAGCCGACCATGATCTTGCGCTCGTATTGCAGCACCACCTGGTTATGCTGGTTCACGCCCAGGGTGCGGATCAGCACGATGCCGGGTTTGTCCTCGCCGCGCGCCTTGCGATCCACCACTTTGGTATAACCGCGCACGGTGTCGCCCGGATAGACCGGCCGCAGGAATTGCACATTGTAATAACCGAGATTGGCGATGGCCTTTTCGGAATCGTTGTGCACGCCCAGCGACAGCACCACGTTAAACACCATCTGCGGGCTGGCGGGCAGATCGGGAAAGCCGTGCGCCTTGGCGTATTCGACATTGAGATACAGCGGGTTGCACTGCATGAACACGCGGGCGAAATCCAGCATCGGCCCGCGCTCGAAGGTGTAGCCGCGCGGGTGAACAAAGACTTGTCCCGGCACGAATTCGTCGAGATAGCGTCCGTATTGCGGCCGCCGCGCCCATTCCACGTTGACCGTGACCGATCCGGCCACTTCCGCCTGTTCGCTCAAACGCATCGAAAAACTCATGATTCAGCCCCCCACTTCGGCTTTGGATTTGGCGTCATCCACCAGCGAGCGCGCGATGACCTTCAACGCCAGCGTTTCTTCCGCCCCCTCGAAAATGGACAGCACCCGCGCGTCGATGAAATAGCGGCTGACCGAGGTTTCCTCGGCGTAGCCCATGCCGCCGTGGATCTGCAACGCCTCGCGCGTCACCCATTCGGCGGTCTTGCAGGTGAAGAACTTGACCATGCTGGCTTCCATGTCGCCCTTGCCTTCATCCATCAAACGGCCGACCGAATAGGTGAACTGCCGGCCGATGGCAAGATAGGTCGCCATCCGCGCCAGCTTGATTTGGGTCAGCTGATAATCGCCGATGGGATAGCCGAACACCATCCGCTCCTGAGCGTAGCTGAGCGCCTTTTCATAAGCCGCCTGCATGATGCCGATGGCGCGGGCGGCGGTCTGAATCCGGCCGCCGGAGAAACCGGCCATGGTGAAGTAGAAGCCCTTGCCCTCGCCCTTCGGCCCGCCCAGCATGTTGTCTTCCGGTACGAAAATGTTATCGAAAAACAGATCGAAGGAATGCATCCCGCGATAGCCGATGGTGGAAATCGCCTTGCCGGTCAGCTTGCCGCCGCTGTCTTGGGTGAAGTCGATGGTGTGGCCGGGCGTGCTCGGCTTTTCCAGCAGGAACATGGACAGGCCGCGATGGCCGAGCGAAAGGTCGGGGTGGGTGCGCGCCAGGATCAGCAAGACTCCGGCCTTGCCGCCGAAGGTGCACCAGGTTTTGGCGCCGTTGAGCAGCCAGCCGCCTTCGGTTTTGGTGGCTTTCAAGCGCATGTTGGCGACATCGGAGCCGTAGTTCGGCTCGGTCACCGCCACCGCGCACAGCAGCTCGCCGGAGGCCAGCTGCGGCAGCCATTTGTTCTTTTGCTCCTCGGTGCCGCCCTTGAGCAGCGCCTTGGACAGGATTTCCGGACGGGTGATGAGACTGCCCGCCGCGCCCAGCGAACCGCGCGTCAGTTCCTCGGTCACCACGATCATGCCGAGGTTGTCTTCCTGTTCGTCGCTCTGGATGCCGCCGAAACGTTCGGGAATGGAGATGCCGAAGCAGCCCATGTCCTTGACTTGATCCAGAATGGCATTGGGAATGTCGAGGTCGTGGCGGTGGACTTCCTCGGCCAGCGGCATCACCACTTCCTCGGCGACCCGGCGGAATTGCTCGCGCATCATTTCGTGATGGTCGTCCAACAAATACGCCCCGGTCACGCCGTCTTGCGCCCGCATCAGCTGGCCCAGTTCGGCCACTCGCGCCGCCGGCAGTTGGGCGATGCAGAACTGGCGGACTTTCGGATCATCCACGGTCTTGCTCAACCAAGCGTCGTCCAGACCAAAATCGGTCGGCCGGGCGCTCAGGCGGTTGCGCACCGCTTGCAGGGCTTCGGCGGCGAACAGCAGCGCGAAGCGTTCCTCTAGCGTCAGCTCATTGGCCGCGCCGCCGCCCGCCGCCCGCGCCCGTTTGGCGTAATCCAACCCGAACCGCGCGCCGGTCATCTCGGCGCACGACAGCGCCAGGTCGTAGCTCGCCAATTGATGCTGGTCCAGCAACGCGGCGGAGATTTTACCGTCGGCTTTCTGGGAGCGTTCCTTCACGTCCGCCAGGGAGTAGTCGAGCGCCTTCTGGACGGTATCCAGCGCCAGGGCGGCCTGTTGTAATTGTTCTGCCGGGTTCTGGGTCGATGCGGACATCGCGTTTCCTCTTGTGGTCTTAGTGGTTCGTGAAAACCTTAAATTTCGTACGTCCTCGCTAGGAAGTTTAAGCCGAAATCCCTGTCAGCACACTGTTCAAATCGGGCTGATGGCAAAAAGCTCCAGCGCTTAAAGCCGCGCCGTTTGCCTCAGGCGCGGAAAGCGGTCTTTCTCTTATAATGGTGACCCTCACGTTCGCTCGCGTTCGCTCTCCTCAAGGGCGAACGGCTTTTCCGCCATCGCCGGCGCGTCAGAAATCGCCGCGCCTTTACCTTCCAGGAAGCCTCGTGGCCACACCGCCCCCTTCATCGACCGAACTCAGCCAGCACGCCGGGGTATTGGCCCTGGAACTCGATCCGCAACACGCCGATCTTGCGGGCTTGCCGCCCGAGCCGCTCGACGTGGCGGCCGCTTCCGCCTTGGCCGGACATTTGGCCAAGGATTTGGATCGCATTCTCGGCGGCGTCAGCCATCTGGGCTTGATTTTGCCCGGCGCGCTCTACGATCAGACCGAAATTCTCCGGCCGGGCTTTCCGCTGACCGGCGCGCTGGCCGAACTTTATCGCGGCAGTTCGCGCGCGCCTTCCTTCACACCGCAGTTGATCGCGCTCGGCACGGACTGGGGGTTCTTCCCGGTCGCCGCCATCAATCCGCTGCGTCGGCCGGGCTCCGGACCGCTTTTGTTGCTGCCGTTTTGCTTCGTCGGCGAAATGCAAGATATTGCCGCCTTGGCGCGCGTTATGGAAGACATTTTGCTGCAAAGCGGCGAAGTGTCGCAAGCCACCCGTGAGGCGGTGCAGACCCTCTTTGGGGTAACCGCACTCAATCTGTCGTTCGCCACCTTAAGCGACCTGTGCGCCTTGGCGCGGGTGCATTGGGACGGCGGCGAGCTGGCGCGGCTGTGGGAGCTGTTGGAGCACGCCTGGTTCGAACGATCCGGCGTCCGTTCCACGCTGTTGGAACACGGCAATCGCTTTCTGATCGCCAAGAGCGACGCGCACACCCTGTTTTACACCTTCGACGACTGGGCGCAATTCGGACCGGGGCGGGCCTTGGAAGCGGCCGAGCTGGCAAACGGCTATCGGGGTTGGGCGCGCGCGCAGCGGCAATACGCGCTGGCGCTGGCGTTGTACGGCTTGCATGTGCGCTGGGTGCTGGCCAATCCGAGCCTGGAAAAGGCGCTGGAAACAGCGCAAGGCGATAAAGCGCTGGCGGCGTTTCGGGCGATTCCTTGCCTCTCGGGAGATTATCTGGCCGAACGCATCTTCCATAACGACAGCGAGCAACCCGAACGTCAGCTCCAAATCACCCATCAAGCCGACGCCGAACTAGGGACGCTGGCTTACACCGTCAACGCGCTGGACGCGGCGGGCCAACTGGCGCGGCTGGAACATTATTATCCGCTGCAACCGCAAGGCGTACAGGCCATCATCGACCATCTGATCCAGGGTTGCGCCGAACAAGGGGCCGGGCGCGAGGTGTTGCATCCCGGCCGGCTGCTGTATTCGGAAACCGGCCGGAGCTTGCGGGCCGCGACGCCGGAAGATGCGCCCGCCCCGCCCCGCCGGGCCCATTGAAATCAAAAAGCCGCCGAGGCGACTTCGCGCCCCGGCGGCTTAACATTCGTTCGAAATACCGCTTTACCCTGTCACGGCGATCTCGGGGGCGGTTAAAAAATGGTGGAGGAGATCCCGGCGCGGGTCAGCTCAAAAGGCGGCCCGCGCCGCTCGATCAATAATGCGCCACCCGCGCGGTGCCGTCGTAGCTGGTCAATACCCGCACCCGATCACCCGGACGGAACGACTCATCGGCCGCTTGCGTGACGGCGGTCATCCGGCCGCCATCCAGCCGCACCGTGATTTCGAGCCCCGGCTGCCGGGTCACGTTTTCCTCGATGGCCGAACCCGCCAAGCCGCCCACGATCGCGCCGCCAACCGCGCCGGCGACCTGGCCCTTGCCCTTGCCGATGTTGCTGCCGGCAAGGCCACCCAGCGCCGCGCCGCCGAGCGTGCCGACGCCGCTTTTGGTCCCCTCGATCAGGACGCTGCGCACGCTTTCCACATAACCCAGCCGGACATCTTGCGCTTCGCGCGTCTGTTGGCGGGTGTAAACCTCACCGGACGTGCTCGACGCGCAACCGCCCACCACCAAGGCGGACGCCAACATCACCGCAGTCATCATCGTGTGTTTCACGTTCATCAACTTCACCTTAACGGGATTAGGATAAAAGAGAAATATGGATTTCAAAATCTTAGGGCGTGGCACAAACCCGGCGGCCACCATAGCAATACCGGCTGAATGCGGACTGAACGCCGCTCATCGGTCTTTTTGAGGGTCCGCCGCGCTCGAGCGCGCTACCGTTTTCTCAACAAAATCAGGGCAGCAACAAATCGCCGCCTTCCATCTGCAACACTTCGACCCGCCAGCCGACCAACAGCACGCTGCCGACTTGGCGGTTGTGGCCGGTATCGGTAAATTCGAACACATACAAGCGTTCGAATTTTAGCCGGCCGTCGCGGTCGCGGCGCGGCCACAACCGCTCCAGCGCCACGGTATCGTCCAACAGTTGAACCCCGCTTTGCTTGCAGGCGCGCGAACTGGCGGCGCGGGCCTGTTCGCGCGCGCCGAGGCTGTCCCGCCAAAACCACAACCCGAGCGCCGACAATCCCAGGAATCCGATCAGAAAGGAAAAACTCATCGGCTCACAACAACGGTTTCAACCGGGACAAAATATCTTCGCGAGCCTGGGCCAACAGCGACTCCCGGTCGAGGCTGTCGAGAATGTCTTGCACCACCCGCTTCGGCCCGCCCTCGCCCCAGGATTTGCCCAAAATAAAGTATTGCTCGGCCGCCTTGCCGACCACGTAGGTGCCGTACCACGCCACCGCGCCTTGGGCGGCGGCGGTGACGATGGTCGAGAGCCCCAGGCTGATGCCCTTGAGCGCCGACGCCGCCAGATGCATGGTCCAGACCGTCCCCATCAGAAACACCAGTTGGGTGAAGATGGTCTTGAGCAGCGAACCGGCCTCACTGCGGCTGATCGGCAGGCCGTAGACCCGGCTCAGATGCACGATCATCGCCGCGTCGGTGGCGATGGCGGCCAACAGATCGGCGACCGGAATCGGGTTCAAGGCCACCGCCACGCCCTTGGCCAGGCAGTAATTGCGCACCACTTTCTCGGCTAGCTCGCGGCGGACCGAGATGACTTCGCGGGTCAGCCGGTCGGAGAAGCGGCCGGCGAACAAGCCGGCGTTGAGCGCCGCCATGGTCTTGCCCTCGGCCTTGAGGATGTCCCAGATCCGCTCGCGCAACGCGGTCACGTCCGGCTCCGGCCGGCGGCGGGTTTCGGTTTCGTTGCCCTCGGCGTCGACCATGATCACGATCCGCTCGGCCGGCTGCGCGGCGGCGGTGACGATGTCTTGCGGATGGATCAAGCCCTCGGTCCGCTCGCGCAGGGTCTTTAGCAACAATTCGCGTTCGGGCGGGGTGTAGCGGTCGGTCTTATTCAGCACCAGCAGCAGCCGTTGCGCCGCGCCCTTGACTTGGCGCAAGGCTTTAATTTCGGTGTCGGTGATATCGCCGTCCACCACGAACAGCACCAGATCGCAGCGGCTGGCCACATCGTGAGCGAGCTGTTCGCGCTCCTCGCCGGCCACTTCGTTGATGCCGGGCGTGTCGATCAGAAACACCCCGCCGGCGTCGTATTCCTGCCAGCGGGCGTGGGCGGCGCGGGTGGTTTCACCGTGCAACGGACTGGTGGAAAATTTGATTTCGCCCAACAAGGCGTTGAGCAGGGCCGACTTACCGACGCTGACCCGGCCGAACACGGCGATGTGGATATGGCCGTGCTCGATTTTTTCCAGCAGCAGTTGCAGCTGCTGGTAATCCTCGGCCAGCGCCGCGCGCACCGGCGGCGGCACCCGCTTGTCGTTTAACAGATCGCGCAAGCTCTCGCGGGCCAGCGCCAGGTGGGCGTCGCCGCTAGGCGCTTGCGTTTCCGGTACTTTCTTCGCCATCCCGCTGTCGAGTCCAAACCAGTTGGGCCAAGCGTCTAGCACGCGCTTCCAAATCTTCACTCAGATTATCCTCGAACATCCGCAAGGTGGGCCCGCTGACCAAATCGCCGCGGCTTTCCAGGGACCGGGCAATCGCCTTGCCCAGGCTCTCGAAGACCAAACCGTAAACCACGGCGTGAATCGCGCCGCCCACCACCGTCCCCAGGCCGGGAAACGCCTTAAAGACGTTGCCGACCAGGGCCAGGAGCAGGTTGAGGCTGCGCTTGAGCTGGCTGCCGGCCAAATCCAGGAAGCGCTGCATGTCCATTTCCCGCGCCGGCACTTCGTAGAGCGCGCACAGTTCCTTCACCAGATTGATGCCGAGATAACCCTGAATCAAAACGTCGGTGCCCGGACTGACCGCCGCCAGCGCGCCGAACACGGCCTTGCGCGAGTAGCTTTGCACGATGCCCTCGGCTTTGCCCCGCCGGTAGTGGGCGACCGCCGCGTCCAGTTTCTGCTGGGCCAGCACGAACACCGCCGTATCCCGCAACGAATCCAGCACCTGCGGGTCGGTGTCGAGGTAGCGCTGCAAGGCGCCGCGCAATTCATCCACGCGCGGGGTTCGCTCGCGCAGCGCCGTCTCCTCGCGGCCGTCGTGATAAATCCGGGTGACCTCCTCCATGCCGCCGCATTGCACCGGCACCACCTCAAGCTTCTCGCCGACCCGCTGGATCAAGCGCTCGCGCACCCGTTCCAGGTCTTCTTCGCTGTAGCGGTCGATCTTGTTGAACGCCACGATCACCGGGCTGCCCAAATCCACCAGAGTCCGCAGGGCCTCGTACTGATCGCGGGTCAGATCGCCCTCGCACACATAGAGGATGACGTGGGCGCGCAACGCCTCATCCCGCGCCTGACGGTCGAGCGAGCCATCGGCTTCGTTCAAGCCGGGCAGGTCGGCCAGAATCAGCCGGTCGCCGGCCGAGCTGGTCCAGGTGTAATAAGTCACCTCCCGGGTGGTGCCGCCGCGCACGTCCATGGCGATGTCGGTCCCCGGCAGCAGCGCCCGGATCAGCGAGGATTTGCCGACGCTGATCTCGCCGAACACCGCCACCACGATTTCACCGACCGCGCGACGCCGTTGCAGTTCCTCCAACTCTCGCCGGACCGACTCGACCGCGACGCCCGCCTTCTCGCTGCGCTCCAAGCGCTCGCGCAAGGTCGCCTCATCCGGCGGCTTGGCCGGAAGCGCCGTCCGGGATTTGCCGGCGGGCCGGCCCCAGCGCAGCACCCGCCAGACGACGTAAGCGCCGCCGGCGCTCAGCACGGCGAGGATCAGCAGATAAAGTCCCCAGAATGCGGTCGGCGCTCGATCCAGCCGCTCCCACACCGAAAGTCCGAGATCGGTGATGTAGAGCACCAACACCAACAGCGCCGCCACCCCGATGCTGGCCGCCACGCCCAACACCAGGCGAAACGGCAGACCGCTTCGCGACGCGGCGGCGCTGGCGCCCGCCTCGGCGAGGCTCGCGCCCGAGCGGCGCGCGCCGAAACCGTTTCTGAGCAGGGACCACTTAGACGGGAGCGGCATCAGGAAACAACTTGAGGAAGGAGTGGGGTATATTCCGCACCGTCCGTTGCTGGTAGTCGAAAAACACGATGCCGGTCTTGGCGTGCGCCACTTCGCGACCGCTGTTCTTTTCGGTCACGCGGTAGAAAAAATCGCAGCCGTACTTGTTGAAATCCCCCACGGCGACCGCGACGGTCAGCGTCTCGCCGGCGAAGGCTTCGGATTTGTAGATGATCGCGCTATCGGTAATGATGAGGCCCAGTCCCTCGACTTTCAGTTCCTGCAAGCCGTGATGCGCCATGAACTGAAACCGCGCCTCGTGCAGCAGCGCCAGCACGACCGGATTGCCCATGTGTCCGGCATAATTGATGTCGGTGATCCTGACCGGCAGGTCGATGCTGTAGGGAAAATCCGCCGGTAACTCCAGTTTGATTCGCGCCATGCGCCGCCTCGGCAACAATCGGAACGTGGTGTGTCGATGAAAAGCGTTAAGGTGCTGGCCGCTCGGACCCATTGCGGTCGCGGCGGGGATTGTAAACGATTATCGACGAAAACGGACCGCGCCGGCGGCGGCCGTCTCTTTCTATAAACCTCACTGGCGAGCGCTCCAATGTTGATCGATTATGACATGCCGCTGTGGCGGCCGCCCTCCGAGGCCGACAGTTTCATCGTGCAGGCGACCCTGGGTTGCAGCTTCAACCGCTGTAGTTTCTGCGCGATGTATCGGACCAAATCCTTTGTCATCCGTCCGCTGGCGCAAGTTCAAGCGGAAATCCAGGCCATGGCGCGGGCGCATTCCGGCGTTTCGCGGGTATTTCTGGCCGACGGCGACGCGCTGGCTTCGCCGGTCGAACATTTATCGGCGATCCTGCAAGCGCTGCGCGCCGCTTTTCCCCGGCTGGAGCGGGTGTCCAGTTACGCCCTGCCGGCGAACCTTCTGAAAAAATCGGTGGAGGAACTGCGGCAACTGCGGGACGGCGGCTTGGCGCTGCTGTATTACGGGATCGAAACCGGCTCGGCGGATTTGCTCAAGCGCATCACCAAGGGCGCGACGCCGGAGGCGATGGCGGCCGGGCTGGATAAAGCCAAGGCGGCGGGACTGAAGGTTTCGGCGACCGTGATTCTCGGCTTGGGCGGGCGAGCGTATTGGCGCGAGCACATCGACGGAACGGCCGATCTGGTCAACCGGCTCGAACTCGACTATCTATCGACCCTGCAACTGATGATCGATCCCAGCCTGCGCGAGGAGTTCGAACGCAAGTTTCGCGAGCCGTTCCAACCGCAGGACGACCGGGCGCTGCTGCTGGAACAGGCGCGGCTGATCGAGCGGCTCGATCCGCCCGCGCCGCTGGTGTTCCGTTCCAACCACGCCTCCAACGCGCTGGCGCTGGCCGGCGTGCTGCCGCGCGACCGCGCGGCGCTGCTGGCGCAACTGGAGCTGGCGCTGGCCGGCGGCGCGCGCTTGCGTCCCGAGTGGCTGCGCGGTTATTGACTCAAGCCGCCATCCGGGCGCCGGCGCGGCGCGCCACCGCGATGATGCGATCTTCCAATTCGATGCGCGTCGCCAGCGACTCGCCCAAGCGCGACAGCTCCCGGTCCAGTTCGGCCCAAGCCCGCTCGGAGATGGCGCCTTCGTAGCGGTCGTGAAAATCCAGCGCGGTCTGCGTGGTCTCGGAGATGCGCGCATAGAGCCGCCGGGCCAGTTCGCGGGCCGAACAATAGGGCGAATCGACCGATTGCGCTTCCAAGGCTTCATACACTTCAAATGGTCCCAGCGCCAGATAATCCACTAGGGCTTGGCGAAACCGCCGCAGCGCGGGTCGGGACAGCGCCGTCGCGGCGAACGGTTTCAACGCGGCGAGCTTTTGAAACAAGACCAAGCTTTCTTGGCGAACCGCCAACAGCTTGTCGATCAAATCTGGAAGCTCCTTACTGTGGAGCCGCGCCGGACCGAGGATCGCATTCATCTTATCTACTCCAGATTGGTGGCTATTCTCATCATTTTTTATTATCGTCGCATCAGACTATCACAAATCATGCCACATGCTATCCCTTAACTATTTTATCCTCGCGGCGGCGGCGGAATTTGTCGCAAGCGGCTTACTCGCGACCTCATTTCGCAAATAAACCGGCAGCGCCTGCTCGGCGGCGACCCACTCCGCCCGCCGGAGCGGATCGGCCGCGAGCCGGACGATGTCGCCCGCGCGCGGCCAGCGTTCGCCCGCCCAGCCGTCCACTGTTACCCGCCGGGCCAAAATGGCCGAATAAACCTTCCAACCACTGCCGACGCCAAACCAGGCGCCCGCCGGCGCGGAAACCGTCTCCGGCGCGCCGACGCGCTCCTCGCCCAACGGCTCGACCCGCTCGCCGGATACCGCGTAAGCTCCCCAATAGATTTCGCCCATCCGGGCATCCAGCGCCGCCGCGATCCGTTCGTGTCCCGTCTCCCGGCCCGCGCCCAGCGCCAGCGCGGCCAAGGTCGAAATGGGAACGACCGGCACGTCGGCGGCGAAGGCGATGCCTTGCGCGACGCCGACCGCGATCCGCACCCCGGTAAACGCCCCCGGCCCCCGGCCGAAGGCCACCGCGTCCAAGCGCCGCGGATCGAGTCCGGCCTCCGCCAACACCGCTTCGACCATCGGCAGGATCAATGCAGCGTGGCGGCGCGGGGTCCATTCGTAACGTTCCAGGACGGCCCCATCCGCCAGCACGGCGGCGGAGCAGGCATCGGTTGAGGTATCGAGCGCCAGCAGTTTCACGAGCCGCCCTCAATCCTTCAGATTGGTTTCGGCCCGCTCGCGCTGCTTGGCCCTGGCCAGCGCGGGCCGCTCCCGCAGGCGGGCGTCGTAGGCTCGCAGGTTATCGCGTTCGAGCGGGAGCTCGTAAACGCGCGCCCACGCTAAGGTATGGCCGATCACGATGTCGGCCGCGCTGAAGGATTGATCGATGATGAAGTCGTGCGAGCCGAGGCCGTCCGCCAAGATCGTGGCCGCCACCGCGAATTCCCACCGGGCGGTGTCGAGCACGGCGGGGACGCGCCGCTGCTTGGGCAGGGCGAACTGGTGCTTGGCGATCGTCCAGAGCGGTTGTTCCAACTCGCTCAGCGCGAAATAACACCATCGATTGTAACTGGCGCGCTCCCGCGAGCCGACCGGCGGCGTCAGCTTCGATTCTGGAAACCGGTCGCCGATATAGGTGCAAATCGCGGCGGATTCGGTCAGCACGAAGCCGTTGTCCACCAAGGTGGGCACCTTGCCGCCGCTGTTGAGCGCCAGATACTCCGGTTTCCAACCGGCTCCGGCCCGCAAGTCGATCCGCACGTACTCGTAATCCGCGCCCGCCTCTTCCAAGGCCCAGACCACCCGGGTGGACCGCGTGTTCGGACAACCGTAAACCGTTAGCATACCGTCGCGCTCCTGTCAGTGACTTTGGAAACAGCGCCGTGGTGTCACCCGCTTTTCTTGCGGGTTTTGCGAGCGGCGGGCGCCTCCGCGTCGGCGCTCGCCGCTTTCGGTTGAGCGGCGCTCTTTTTAGGCGGCTTGCGCGGCGTCTCGTTTTCCAGGCTCTCGCCCTTTGCAATACCGCGCTTGGGTGTTTTGGCGGAGGCCTTGCGCGGGGCGGCGCTGTCCGCTCCATCGACCCGGCTGATGGCGATCGGATATTGCCGCACCCTGACCTTCTTTAAATGATTGAAAATTTCCTTGGGCATCCCATCCGGCAAATCCACGGTGCTGTAATCCTCGTAAATTTCGATGCGGCCGATATACCGACTCTCGATGCCGGCTTCATTGGCGATCGCGCCGACGATGTTTTGCGGGGTCGCGCCGTGCTGGTGGCCGACTTCGAGGCGGTAGCGAACCTTATCGAAATCCGCCGACTCCCGGCTGTTACCCCTCGGGAGACGCTCGCCCCTTCCGGCCGGCCTCAAGTCCCGCTCCGGACGGAAGGCCGCTCGCTCCGCCTCGCTGGGAATGGTGTCCTCGAACTGAAACGGGCGGTCGCGTTGCGCCAGCCAAGTCAGCGCGGCGGCGATGTCGAGCGCGGCGATGTCCTGCTCGCGTTCGAGTTCCGCCACCACTTGCCGGAAAAACGTCAGATCCTGGGAGGTGTAAATCTCGCCGACTTGCTGTTTGAACTGAGCCAGCCGATGGCTGGTAATGGTTTCCGGGGTCGGCAAGCGCATCCGCTCGATCGGTTGGCCGATGGCTTTTTCAATGGCGCGCAGCATCCGCAGTTCGCGGGGCGCGACGAATAAAATGGCGTCGCCGTCGCGGCCCGCCCGCGCGGTGCGGCCGATGCGGTGGACGTAGGCTTCGGAATCGTAGGGAATATCGTAATTGATGACATGGGTGATCCGCTGCACGTCGAGCCCGCGCGCCGCCACATCGGTGGCGACCAGGATGTCCAGCCCGCCGCCGCGCAGCTGCTCGATGGTTTTCTCGCGCAGCGCCTGGGTCATGTCGCCGTGCAAGGCGGCGCTGGGATAGCCGCGCGCCTCCAGCCGCTCGGCCAGTTCGGTCGCCGCGATCTTGGTGCGCACGAAAATTAAGATGGCGTCGGCGTCTTCCACCTCCAACACCCGGGTCAAGGCGTCCAACTTGTGCTGGGGACCGACTTGACAGTAACGCTGGCGGACGGTCGCCACGGTAGCTGTTCCGGCCTTGATCTTCACTTCCCGAGGATCGCGCAAGTGACGGTGCGCCACGCGCCGGATCGGTTCGGGCATGGTGGCTGAAAACAGGGCGATTTGGCGTTCCGGCGGCGTTTGTTCGAGAATCCAATCCACATCCTCGATAAAGCCCATCCGCAGCATTTCGTCGGCCTCGTCCAGCACCACGGTCCGCAGACCCGCCAGCGACAAGGTTTCCCGGCGCAGGTGGTCCATCACGCGGCCCGGCGTGCCGACCACGACGTGGACGCCCCGGCGCAGGTGGCGCAGTTGGATGCTCATACTCTGGCCGCCGTAAATCGGCAACACGTGAAAACCCGGCGCGTGGCGGGCGTAGCCCTGGAATGCTTCAGCCACTTGGATGGCTAATTCGCGGGTGGGCGTCAGCACCAAAGCCTGCGGCCGACGGTCCGCCAGTTCCAGCCTTTCCAATATCGGCAGGGCGAAAGCGGCGGTCTTGCCGGTGCCGGTTTGCGCTTGGCCTAACACATCATGGCCTTCGAGCAACAAAGGAATAGTGGCGGCTTGGATCGGCGATGGCGCTTCATAGCCGATCGCCTTGAGCGTTTCGAGCAGGAGGGGAGAAAGCGCTAAATCTTCGAAGCGTTCGACGAGGACGGACATGGACGAGACTACCTAGAGTGTGGAATGCCGCTGCTTTTAAAGGTCATTTTGAGGCCGCGACAGCAGACGAAACGGTTGTGGAACGGTCTGGATTCAGTTCGAGCGCTTCAGGCTTCGGCGGCGGAACCGGACGATGATATGCCAGCGCCAAAGCAGATGGGCGAGCACGAACGTGGCGACGCCCGCCAGCACCGCCGTAGTCATCGAACCGACCAGCAGCGGCCACCCGATGTCGCCGGCTTGCCGCAGCAGCCCCTCCAACGACGGTTCGAAGCGCTGCTGTCCCGGTGGACGGTCCAGCAGCCACGCTCCAAAACGGTAGTTGACGAAAGCGATGGGCGGTATGGTCAGCGGGTTGGTGATCCACACCATTGCGACCGCCACCGGCAGATTGAAGCGCAACCAGACAGCGGCCGCCGCCGCCAGCACCATTTGCCACGGCACCGGCACGAAGGCGAAAAAAGCGCCAGCCGCTAAACCCCTGACCGTTGAGCGCCGTCGAAAAGACCAGAGGCGCGGATCATGCAGGGACGCGCCCAAGAAACGCAAGCTTTTATGCGTGCGTAACCGCTCGGGATCGGGCAACCAGCGCCGCAGCTGCTTTTTCACATTCAAGCCAGCGCGAGTTGGGCGGGTTCGGCCAGCCAGGCGGCGAATTCCAGGGCCGGCATCGGCCGGCCCAGATAATAGCCCTGCATCTCGTCGCAGCGGTGATGGCGCAGGAAACTGAGCTGCTGGCCGGTCTCCACCCCCTCGGCCACGGTCAGCAGCTTCAGGCTGTGCGCCATTTGAATGATGGCGCGGATGATCGCCGCGCTGTCGGTGTCGTTGCCGGACAGTCCTCGAATAAATGATTGATCGATCTTAAGCTTGTGCACGGCCAGTTTTTGCAGGTAACTGAGGCTGGAATAACCGGTGCCGAAATCGTCGATCGACAGTTTCACGCCCATCGCCCGCATCTGTCGGACCACTTTCAGGGCGCTGTCCACATCTTGAATCAGGATCGATTCGGTCAGCTCCAATTCCAGAAAATCAGGAGCCAAGCCGCTTTCCTGAAGCGCGTGAGTCACCGTGGCCAGCAAGTCGGAGCGCTTGAACTGCATGGCGGAGAGATTGACGGCGACCGTGATCGACCGCAGGCCCGCGTCCCGCCAGGCGCGGGCCTGGCGGCACGCCTCCCGCAGCACCCATTCCCCGATGGGCACGATCAGGCCGCTGTCTTCCGCAACCGGAATGAAGCGTCCGGGCACCACCAGCCCCCATTCGGGATGCTGCCAGCGCAACAAGGCTTCCGCTCCGACGATCAACCCGCTGTCCATGGCAAATTGCGGTTGGTAATACAGCAAGAATTCGCCGCGATCCAACGCCAGCCGCAGGCTGGTTTCCAAATGCAGGCGTTCGAGCGTATCGACATTCATCGAGGCGGCGTAAAACCGATAGGTGTTGCCGCCGCCGTTCTTGGCGTAGTCGAGCGCGATGCCGGCTTGCTTGAGCAGGCTGTCGCTGTCGCGGCCGTAGGCGGGATAGAGGCTGACGCCGACGCTGGCCGTCAGATTCAGATTGTGATCCGCGATTTTAAAAGGTTCGTTTTTGAGGCATTTCAGGACATTATCGACGACCCGCTCCGCGCCTTCGAGGCCGGTTTCAGGCAGCAGGATCAAAAATTCGTCGCTGGCTTGCCGGCTGATGGTATCGGTGTCGCGCACCTGCTGGCGCAGCCGCATTGCGACCGCTTGCAACAGCTGATCGCCTATCTCATGCCCGAGCGAATCGTTGACCAACTTGAAACGGTCGATATCCAACATCAGCAAGGCGACGGCGGTGCGCTGCCGCTCGGCTTGGGTCAGCGCCTGTTCCAAACGATCGTAGAGCAACACCCGATTCGGCAAAGCGGTCAACGGATCGTGGTGGGCGAGAAATTCTATTTGATCGGCGGTGGCCTTGCGTTCGCTGAGATCGCTGAAGATCGCGACATAGTGGGTCAGGTGGCCGCGCGCGTCGTAAACGGCCGTGATGCCCAGCCATTCCGGGTAAATTTCGCCGTTCTTGCGCCGGTTCCACAGCTCGCCCTGCCAATGCCCCTCGGTGACCACGGCATGCCACATGGTTTGAAAAAAATCGCGGTCGTGCCGTCCTGACGCCAGCAGTTGCGGGGTCTGACCGAGCACGTCCTCGGCCGAATAGCCGGTGATGTCGATAAAGGCGCGGTTGACGGACAAAATGTGATTGTCGGCGTCCGTGATCATGATCGCTTCACGGCTGTTCTCGAACACGCGCGCCGCCAGCCGCAGTTCCGCTTCGACCCGCTTGCGTTCGGTGATGTCGCGGGAGCTGATCACCGCGCCGCAGACCTTGCCCCGAGCGTCGAACAAGGGATTGCCGACGGCCTCCAGCCAAAGGTATACGCCGTCGGCTCGGCGGTAACGAAACTGCACTTCCCCGCTCTGGCTCCGTGCTTTCGACACCTCGCAAACGGTAATCGCCAGGGCGCGGTCTTCGGGATGGATGTTGGCGAAGACCGAATGGCCCAACAAGGTCTGGGGATCGTAGCCCAGCATGGTGCGGAAGGAGGGGCTAAGATAGATGATGGTGCCGCCGCCGTCGATCTGGCAGACCAGATCGCGCATGTTGTCCGCGAGGCGGCGAAACCGCTCCTCGCTTTCCTGCAAGGCCCTTTCTCCGCGACAGCGCGCGATCGCTTCGCCGATGTTGGCGGCGATATGCCGCAAGATCGTGCGTTCGGCTTGGGTCCACCGCCGCTCGTGCCGGCAATCGTCCAAACCGATGAAACCCCAAAACTCGCCGTGCACGTTAATCGGCATCACCAGCGTGGCGACGATGCCTTGGCATTCCAGAACCACCCGTTCGGTGTCGGGAAAATCGCGGACTAGGCCGAGGACGGGATCGTTCGCCGCCAACAGCCGCCGCCACCGTCCGAAACCGCCCTGCTCGTAGGAGAGATTTTGCAGCGAGGACTTGATGCTGGGCGCGCTGGCGGCGCGCCAGACATGGCGCTGGATCATCAGCAGCTGGCCGGTTCGCGGACAGGCCCGATTTTCAAACAGATAAACCCGGTCGATGCCGCCCGCCTCGCCCAATTTCGCAAAGCAAGTCGCAATCGCCATCAAGGGATCGGTGGCCTTGAGCAAGCGCGCCGCGACCAGCGCGGCGATCTCCAGCAGCGTTTCATGTTGCGCCAACGCCACTTCAACCTGCTTCCGATCCGATAAATCGACATCCAGGCTGTACAATTCCAAATCGTCCTGTCCGCCGGGCAACACCACCCGGCTGGAGGAGACCGAAACCAGGGAGCCATCCTTATGCACCAAATCGATCTCCGAACTCGGGATCGGCTGTCGTTCCTTGAACCAGCGGTTGGCGGTGCGGATCACCCCGGCGCGCATCGACGGCGGAAACAGCAGATCTTCCAACGACCGCCCTATGACTTCTTCCCGCCGGTACCCGTAAAGCCGCTCGCTACCTTCGTTCCAGAAGATGATTTCACGATTTTGGTTGTAACCGTGGACCGCCAGATTCGGCAGTTCCTCCAACAGCCGATGGGCCTTTATTTGATTGGAGTGGGCGCGGTTCTCGGCCCGCCCCAGCCGCGCCAGCAACCGCCACAAATACCACGCCAGAACCACGCCGGCCAAGCCGGTGGCCAACAGCATCCAGCCGAGGGGGGCGCGCTCCAACGACAAAGGCGGGAATCCACACGCTCGCCAAAACAGCCAGCCGATCCACCATGAGCCCACCGCGACCGCTAACGGCGCGACGTTTCGCTCCCGAAACAACCGGCCGATCTCAAAGTTTCGCAAGTCGTTAAACAGCATGGGAGTTCCCAAGCGAATTCATTGCTTATAAGAATCGAGAATAAGCCATAACTGGATTGATTATATAGATGAGCCGTTAATACTCATTACTTATAGACCATTGTAATAATCTTGTTCAAGCAACCGGGGCTTTTTAATGAGAAATTTTCGGTTGCTTCACCTTTAAAATTGTGGTTTTTCCGTCTTCCGATCCAAAGCGTCCTGGGGTTTTGAAAGGTCATGGGCCGTCTACTTGGGTCTCGACCGCCGATAGGCCAGACCCAGCAAAACCACTCCCACCGCAACCAGCGGCAGCGACAGCAGCTGCCCCATGGTCAGCCAGTTCCAGGCGAGATAGCCCAAGTGTTGATCCGGCTGGCGCGCGAACTCGACCAAAAACCGAAATAGGCCGTAAGTCAGCGCAAAGACGCCCGATACCGCCATGGTCGGACGCGGCTTCGCCGAAAACAGCCAGACGATGACGAACAACGCCGCGCCTTCCAAAGCCGCCTCGTACAGTTGCGACGGATGGCGCGGCAAGCCGTCGCCGGTCTGCCGGAACACCATGCCCCACGGCGCATCAGTCACCCGCCCCCAAAGTTCGCCGTTGATGAAATTGCCGATCCGGCCAAACAAAATGCCCGGCGCAACCAGCGGCGCAATGAAATCGACCGTCGCCCAAAACCCTCTGCCGTATTTTCGATCAAACAGCGCCATTGCCGCCAGCACGCCCAAAAAACCGCCGTGGAACGACATGCCGCCTTCCCAAATGCGTAGCAAGATCGACGGATTTTTTAAGAACGACTCCAAGCCGTAAAACAGAATGTAGCCGATCCGGCCGCCGAGGATGACCCCCAAGGCAATATAAAAAACCAAATCATCCACTTGGGCCGCAGTCCAGCCAGAATGCGGCCGGCTGGCGCGGTAACGGCCCAACGCCCAACCGGCGGCGAAGCCCAGCAGGTACATAAGGCCGTACCAGCGAATCTGTAACGGTCCTACAGCAAACGCCACCGGATCAAAGTCGGGATGCACCAACATGAAATCCCCTTAGAACTCACTCATGACCTAAGATTTCGATTGCGCAAGGGCGATCCGCCCCGATTCGGACGAAACGCCCGCGGCGCGGACCTTGGAAGCATACCGTGATTTGACTGCGATGGAGTGTGCTAAATCGGCGCTGACGCCCTTGCGATCCGCCGCCGTCCCTCAGGTCCGGAGG
Organism: Competibacteraceae bacterium UBA6584; assembly: GCA_002433805.1. Classification (GTDB taxonomy): domain Bacteria; phylum Pseudomonadota; class Gammaproteobacteria; order Competibacterales; family Competibacteraceae; genus Competibacter_A. Next base: position 19,157 of record DJIW01000066.1, read on the forward strand.
CTTAATCGAGCGTATCCGCCGAGAGCGGCTGGAGCACTCCCAAGGCTTTTTCAGCGGTTGGCGCTGTGGGGCTCGGGCGATCTCGGCCGTCGGCCTCAGACCGCTGGATGGGCGTTGCGGCTGATCGACGCCGCCATCGGGCGAACCACTGCGCCACGTCATCGACGTAGGTGAAGAACGCGGGCACCACCAGCAGACTGAGCAGTGTCGAAGTAATCAGACCACCGATCACCGCAATGGCCATCGGCGAGCGAAAACTCTCATCGGCCCCACCCCAGCCCGCTGCAATCGGCAACATGCCCGCACCCATCGCCAGGGTGGTCATGATGATCGGCCGCGCCCGCTTGTGACCCGCGTCCATCAGCGCGTCAAAGCGCGACAAGCCGCGCTCGCGCCGGGCGACAATGGCGTATTCCACCAGCAGAATCGAATTTTTGGTGGCGATGCCCATCAGCATGATCAGGCCGATCAGCGACGGCATGGAAAAACTTTTATTGGTCAGCAACAAGCCGACGAAGGCGCCGCCCAGCGCCAACGGCAGCGCCGCCAGAATCGTCACCGGGTGCAGCAGTTGCTTGAACAGCAGCACCAGCACGATATAAATACACAGCACGCCGGTCAGCATCGCCAGCCCAAAGCTGGCGAAGAGTTCGCCCATGACTTCGGCATCCCCCACTTCCACCACCCGCACGCCCGGCGGCAGATTTTTGACCGAGGGAAATTCTTTAGTCGCAGCCACCACATCGCCCAGCGGTACGCCGGACAGTTCGATTTCCAGGTTGACATTGCGGGAGCGGTCGTAGCGGTTGATGATGGCCGGGCCACCGCTGTAGCTGATGGTCGCTACCTGCCCCAGCGGCACCGGCCCCTTCGCGCCCGGCACCGGCAGCCTGGAGAGCGCGTCCAAATCGTTGCGGGCCTTGTCGTCGAGCCTGACCACGATGGGGATTTGCCGCTGCGACAGATTGAGCTTGGGCAGTTGGGCGTCGTAATCGCCCAGCGTCGCCACTCGCAAGGTATCGGCCATCGCGCTGCTGGTCACGCCCAGATCGGCGGCGCGGGCGAAGTCAGGCCGCACCGCGATTTCCGGTCGGATCAGACTGGCGGTGCTGGTGATGCTGCCCAGACCTGGAATCTGGCGAAGATCGCGCTCCACCGCTCGCGCCGAACTTAACAGGGCCTGGGTATCGTCGCCTTGCAACACCAGGATATATTTTTCGCCCGATGCGCCCAGACCGACCTTAATGCGCACACCGGGCAGGTCGGCCAGCGCCGCGCGGATGGTTTTTTCCACTTCCTGCTTGCGCGGGCGCTCGCCGCGCGGGCTGAGCTGAATGGTCAGCGTCGCCTTGCGCACCTCGGCGTTACCGGCGGGCGCGAACGGATCGGCCCCCGCGCTGCCGCCGCCGATAGTGGTGTAAATACTCTTGACCTGTGGCAAGGCCACCAGTCGCTGCCGGGCCTGCTCGGCCACCGCCTGGGTCTCATTCAGGGTCGCGCCGGGGGTCAACTCCAGGTAAACCTGCGTCTGTGAAATATCATCCGGCGGAATAAAACCCTGCGGCAACAGCGGAATCAGGGCAATCGAGCCGATGAAAAACAGCCCCGACCCGATCACGGTCAGCAGCCGATGCCGCACGCACCAGGCGGCCCAGCGCTGATAAATCGTCAGCCAGCGCGGTTCCCGCACGGGATCGTGCATCGGCTTGATCAGATACGCCGCCATCATCGGCGTTAGCATCCGCGCCACCACCAGCGAGGCGAATACCGCCAGCGAGGCGGTCCAGCCGAATTGCTTGAAGAATTTTCCGGCGATGCCGCTCATGAAGGCGGTCGGCAGAAACACTGCAATCAGGGTAAACGTGGTGGCGATCACCGCCAGTCCGATTTCATCGGCGGCTTCCATCGCCGCTTCATACGGCGTTTTGCCCATGTGCAAGTGACGGACGATGTTTTCCACCTCCACAATCGCATCATCGACCAGAATGCCGATCACCAGCGACATCGCCAGCAGGGTGACGCCGTTGATCGAAAAGCCAAAAATCCAGTGCATTCCAATCAGCGCGGGCAGCATCGAGGTCGGCAAGGCCACGGCGGAGACCAGCGTGGCGCGGATGTCGCGCAAAAACAGCCACACCACCAGCACCGCCAGCAATGCGCCTTCCAGCAACATGCGCAGCGAATTTTCGTATTCATCCTGCACCGGCGTCACGAAATCGAAGGCTTCGGTGATCGCCAGATCGGGCCGCGCCTCGCGCATCGTCTGAAGCGCCTGGCGCACGCCTGCACCGACCTCGATTTCGCTCGCGCCCCGGCTGCGGGTGACTTCAAAGCCGACCACCGGCTTACCGTTCAAAAATGCCGCCGAGCGCGGTTCAGCCGTGGTGTCTTCGATGGTGGCGATTTGATCCAGTTGGATGCTGCGTCCGTCGGTTAGGGCCAGCCGTAGCGTGCGCAGTTCGTCGGCGGAACTGACGGTCGCCAGGGTGCGAACGGGTTGCTCGCCCGCGCCCAGATTCATCCGGCCTCCGGCGCTTTCGGTCTGCACTTGGCGTAACTGACGCGACACCTCGGCGGCGGTGATGTCCAGCGCCTGCATTCGCGCCGGATCCAGAGCCACCCGAACCTCACGGTTGACGCCGCCGACTCGCGCCACTGCGCCGACGCCACGCACCGCCAGCAGCTTTTTGGTGATGTCGTTATCGACGAACCAGGACAGGGCCTCGTCGTTCAGCCGGGGCGAGGCGATAGTAAACGCCAGCACCGGCTGGCTGGCGAAATCGAGCTTGTTGATGATGGGATCGCGCAGATCGCCCGGCAGATCGCCGCGCACCCGCGCCACCGCCGAGCGCACATCATCCAGCGCCTCCTGCGGCGGCTTTTCCAAGCGGAATTCGACCATCATCAACACGGAGCCATCGCCGATGGTGGTGTAGATGTGTTTCAGACCCTGTACCGTGGCGACGCTGTTTTCCAGCTTGCGGGCCACTTCGTTTTCCAACTGGCCGGGTGTTGCGCCGGGCAGAACGGCGGTGACGTTGATCGTCGGCAGATCCATATCCGGCAGGTTTTGCACCTTCATGGCCTGAAACGCGGCCAGACCGGCCAGCGACAGCAGCACGAATAGCATGGCAGCGGCAACCGGATTACGGATGGACCAGGCGGAGACATTCATGCTTCGAATTCGCTCCTGGGAATGCCAGACTGACGGATAATGGATTGAAGCGTACCGATGCGGATTTCCGAATGATTGGGTACAGGTACGGTAATTGTTGAATCCGCGAGCCGTTTTTGCATGGCGATGTGACTGCCGCGTTGACGCGCTCCAACAAAACCGTGCTGAGCCAAGATAGCGCAAACTTCTTGGCCGGATAAAATGCGCAACTTACCCAATCGCGATCTCTAGCTGGGTGATGTAGACCTCTTTGCGAAAACGCTGCTGGATTTCTCCAGGTGAAGCGGTTTCAAAGAATAATTCCAGCGCTTCTTGAAGATTCTCTCGCGCTTCTTGAACCGTATTGCCTTGACTGGCGATATCGAATTCAGGGCAAAGCGAAACATAACCGTCGCTTTCTCGTTCAATAATTGCGGTCAGTCGTCTTTGCACGATTTCGCTCCATATGTAAAAGACCCCTGAAAAATATAACTTTTAGGAGTTATTTGACAGACGCTGCTCTGCCCTCGTAAAAGCCACCAAAATTTCTCTGCTGCCAGCCATTCCTGTCGCTACTGCGCAATCGAAGGAGCGCCAGTAGATTTCGTTGTAGAATTTTCCGCGCTAATCCGCACCAAATCCCCGTCGTTGAGAAACGCCGCGCCCCGCACTGCCACGGTTTGATCCGGCAGCAGACCCTCCTTGATCTCGATATGATTGTCCACCACCCGCCCGGTCTGGACGCGCTTGAGGCTGACCCGCCGATCCGGGCCGACGATCAAAACATAGGCAAATCCATCCCGCATGACGATGGCCTCTTGCGGTACGGTCAACGCCTCGTTTCGACCTAAATCGAAGCTACCGCGCGCGAACATGCCAGACCGCGCGGACGAACCTTCCGACAGATCGACATAAGCGATGGCATAGCGCGTCTTGGGATCTAGCGTGGGCGCCAGCTGGCGCAACGTCCCTTGCGCCTCACTGCCATCGGGCAGAGTGACGCGGGCGCGCAAACCGCTTTTCAAGCGCCCCAAATCTTCGGCTGTCACCTCGGCGCGCCACTCCAAGCGCCCGCGTCGCACCAATCGAAAAAGCTCCATGCCGGCACCGACCACCGCGCCTACCGTGGCCTCGCGCGCCGAGATCACGCCTGCATCCGGCGCTAGCACTCGCGTGTGTTTGAGCCGAAGATCTTGAGTGTCCAACAGCGCGCGGGCGGCGGCGACGCGGGCTCGCGCGGTCTTTTCAGCGGTCAGATACTGATTGATTTGCTGCTGGGTCAAAGCACCGCTGGAGGCCACGGCCCGGGCGCGAT
>DJIW01000065.1:0-213 GCA_002433805.1 Competibacteraceae bacterium UBA6584
ATCTCCTAAATCCGTACTTTACGGCGGGGAAATCCGTAGCTACCCTTACGGAATTCAGGTGGTTGCTTGACCGGAGATTCCGGCGCAAGCCCTCGCTTTTCCAACAGGATCATTCATCGCTGGTTCGGGTTTGCGCGGACGAACCAATGTTAATAACCCAACCGTGGCGGATCGTTACCGCCGATTTTTGAGTCATAACCCATGAGTGAAAGT
>DJIW01000065.1:441-704 GCA_002433805.1 Competibacteraceae bacterium UBA6584
AGTCATAACCCATGAGTGAAAGTTTCGCCGAACTGTTTGAACAAAGCCTGGCTGACAAGCAGATGCAGCCGGGCGCCATCATCCAGGGCCTTGTGGTCGCCATCCGCCCGGATGGGGTGGTGGTCAACGCCGGCCTGAAGTCGGAAGGGCTGATTCCGCTCGAACAGTTTTACAACGAGGAAGGTGTGCTCGATGTGAAAATGGGCGATGAAGTCGAAGTCGCCCTGGACGCGCTTGAAGACGGCTCCGGAGAAACCCGGCTG
>DJIW01000065.1:887-1129 GCA_002433805.1 Competibacteraceae bacterium UBA6584
AAAACCCGGCTGTCCCGTGAAAAAGCCAAGCGCGCCCGCATCTGGAGCGCCCTGGAGCAGGCGTTCGAGAAAGAAGAGATCGTCAAGGGCCTGATCAGCGGCAAGGTCAAGGGCGGCTTTACGGTCGATATCGGCGAAATCCGCGCCTTCCTGCCCGGCTCGCTGGTGGACGTGCGCCCGGTGCGCGACGCCGGCTATCTCGAAGGCAAGGAACAGGAATTCAAGGTCATCAAGCTCGACCG
>DJIW01000065.1:1302-61964 GCA_002433805.1 Competibacteraceae bacterium UBA6584
TTCAAGGTCATCAAGCTCGACCGCCGCCGCAACAACGTGGTGGTTTCCCGCCGGGCCGTGGTCGAACAGGAATACAGCGCCGAACGCGAGGCGCTGCTGCAAAACCTCCAGGAAGGCCAAATCGTCGAGGGCATGGTCAAGAACCTCACCGATTACGGCGCGTTTCTGGATTTGGGCGGCATCGACGGCCTGTTGCACATCACCGACATGGCGTGGCGGCGGGTCAAGCATCCGTCCGAGGTGGTCGCGGTCGGCGACGCCATCCAGGTCAAGGTGCTCAAATTCGACCGCGACCGCAACCGGGTGTCGCTGGGGCTCAAGCAGCTCGGCGACGATCCATGGATCGCGCTGGCCCGGCGCTATCCGGTCGGCACCCGAGTCTTCGGCAAGGTCACCAACATCGCCGATTACGGCTGTTTCGTCGAAATCGAGGAGGGTGTCGAGGGCCTAGTGCACGTCTCGGAAATGGATTGGACCAACAAGAACGTCAATCCCAACAAGGTGGTGGCCTTGGGCGACGAGGTCGAGGTCATGGTGCTCGACATCGACGAGGACCGCCGCCGGATTTCGCTCGGCATGAAACAGTGCCAGCAGAATCCGTGGGAAGAGTTCGATCAGAACCACGCCAAGGGCGACCGCGTCTCCGGCAAGATCAAATCCATCACCGATTTCGGCATCTTCATCGGCCTGGACGGCGGCATCGACGGCTTGGTGCATCTGTCGGATATTTCCTGGAACTTGCCCGGCGAGGATGCCGTGCGTCAATACAAGAAAGGCCAGGAGGTCGAGGCGGTGGTGCTGGCGGTCGATCCCGAGCGCGAGCGCATTTCGCTCGGCATCAAGCAGCTCGACAAAGATCCCTTCTCCAATTTTGTCGCCGACCATCCCAAGGGCAGCGTGGTCAAGGGGCGGATCGTTTCGGTGGACAGCAAGGGCGCCATGGTCGATTTGGGCCACGGCATCGAAGGGACGCTGCGCGCTTCTGAATTGACTCGCGAACGGATTGAAGACGCTCGCGCGCTGTTGAAGGAAGGCGAGGAGATCGAGGCCAAGTTCATCGGCGTGGATCGCAAGAACCGCACCATTACCCTGTCCATCAAGGCGAAGGACATGGCCGAGGAAGCCGAAGTGCTGCAAGACTACAGCCGTAAATCCAGCACCGGCGCGACCTTGGGCGATATCTTCAAGGAACAGATGGGCGCGCAGGAGGATTGATCGGCGCTTTGAATCGACGCGGCGGTCGAGTTCTCGAACCGCCGCCGCCTAGCGCGGGTTGCGGCGGGATTTCACTCGACTTTCGGACCTGGCGCGCGTGGCCATTCCAGCCTAATGACGAGGGCAGTTTGATGACGAAATCAGAATTGATCGAAATTCTCGCCCGCAAGCGCAGCGATATCCCGTATCGGGATGTCGAACAGGCGGTCAAAACCTTGCTCGAACAAATGAGCGAGTCGCTGTCTGGCGGAGAGCGGATCGAAATTCGGGGCTTTGGCAGCTTTTCCTTGCATTTCAGACCCCCGCGGGTCGGGCGCAAACCCAAAACTGGCGACGCGGTATCGCTCACCGGCAAGTATGTTCCCCATTTCAAACCCGGCAAGGAGCTTCGCGAACGGGTGAACGACCATTACCGCGACGCCGATGATGTGTTGTGACTTTTGGGGTTTTCCGGCAGGCTATTCGCCATCCGGCGCCGTTCAAGAACCCACGGTCTGAAGTGGGTTTTTTATTAGCCAATAGGATCGTGACGCCCAACGACCGCTCTGAACGGAACCCTGGCCGGGCTTGCCGCCTTAAAAATGTGGGACAGGGGGAGGACCATGTACTGGATCAAATTTATTCTGATCGCCGCGCTGCTGTTGCTGGTGTTGGTGGTGGGCATCGAATTTTCGACGCTGAACGCCGAACCGGTCACCATCAACTACTTGTTGGGGGCCGTGAGCGTGCCGCTGTCGGTGGCGGTGATCGGCGCCTTTTCGGCCGGCGTGCTTTTAACCGTCCTGATCGGAGCTTTTGTGGTGCTGCCGTTGCGCTGGCAGGTGGCCCGGTTGCGCCAAGCGGTTTCCAGCAAGGATCAAGAAATCCAGACCTTGGCTAGAAAGGTGGGACGGGAGGTACGTTGAAGGGTTCGAACGCCGCTTCCGGATCATGATCGAACTCTTATGGCTGTTGCTTCCGGTCGCCGCGGCATCCGGGTGGTGGGCGGCGCGGCGGGCCGATCGGGGGCGAACCGGCGCGGCCGCGCGCGATAGCGACTATTTCAAGGGTTTGAACTACCTGATCGACGACAAACCGGATCAGGCGATTGAAGTCTTTACCCGCATGGCCGATGTCGACCGGGATACCGCCGAAATTCATCTGGCGCTGGGCAATCTGTTCCGGCGGCGCGGCGAGGTCGACCGCGCGATTCACATCCACGGCAGCTTGATCGCCCGCGCCAACCTCACGGCCGACCAGCGCCGGCGGGCTTTGTTGGAACTCGGGGAAGACTATCTGCGCGCCGGGTTGTTCGACCGGGCCGAGACCTTGTTTCAACAGTTGATGGACCAGCCCGATTATATGGAACTGGCTGTCTCCCGCCTGATTTACATTTTTCAACAGGAGAAGGATTGGCGCCGAGCCATCGCGTTTTGCGACCGGCTGGAGCAAATCGGCGGGGAATCCAAACGCAAGGAAACCGCGCATTTTTGCTGCGAGCTGGCCGAGGACGCCCATCGCCAGCAGGACGATCCAGCCGCCAAGCGCTGGCTGCTCGACGCTCTGGAGCGCGATCCCGGCTGCACCCGAGCCAGCTTGTTGTTAGGGCGCTTTGCGATGCGGGCGGGAGATCACCGCGCGGCCATCGACGCCTTTCAAGTCGTCGAGCGGCAAGATCGGGGTTATTTGCCGGAGGCGATCGCGACCTTGGGCCAATGTTTCAGCGCGCTGGACCGCCTTGATGAATGGGTGCGCTACTTGCGGGCGGTTCAGGAGCGGGATCACGGCGGCAAGATCACCGACGCCTTGGCGGAGGGCCTGCTCAAACAAGAGGGCGAGGAGGCCGCGCTCCAATTTCTCGACCGCGAATTGCGGGAATTTCCGACGCTGTTAGGGTTGCGGCGGCTGGTCGAAATCAAACTGGGGCGGCGAGAGGGGGCCAATTACGACGATCTGCGGGCCTTGCATTGCATCAGCACCCAGATGCTCAACAGCGCCGCGCGCTATCGCTGCGCCAACTGCGGATTCGTCGTAAAATCGTTGCATTGGTGTTGTCCGAGCTGCCAAAACTGGAGCACGATCAAGCCGATACCCGATTTGGTCATGAAGACCGACGGCTGAAAAAAGCAGGCGGCGGAGGCGGATCGGGGTTTTTTATCCGATAAAATGCCCGTGAGGGTTGTATTGGCGGCGATTTATTTTGATGGTTTTTCCGGCTCCGGCTCCATCGGCCGGATCGCCAACCCCAATAGGAGGATGCCGATGAAATTGTTAAAGATCATGCTCGGGTTCGCGCTGGCGTTATGCGCCGCCGTAAGCTTCGCGCAAGCGCTGGATATCAATACGGCGACGGCCCAGCAATTGGATAAGGCCGTTAAAGGCATCGGCGCGGCGAAAGCCGCCGCGATCGTCAAATACCGCGAAACCAACGGCCCTTTCGGGTCGGTGGATGATCTAGCCAAGGTTCCGGGCATCAAGATGAAGACGGTCGATACGATCAGGCCCTTCGTCACCGTGGGCGGGGCTCCGGCCACGACGGGCGCGTCGCCCGCGCCGTATCACGCCAACTCGGCGCCCAAGATGAAAGGTCCGGCCAATCCGGCGGTTTCAACGCCGCCGGCCAGAATCGACGGTCCGGCCAATCCGGCGGTTTCCAGCGATCCCGGCCAGATTCGCGGCCCTCGCAATCCGCCGATCCCAAACGATCCGCCGATGATCAAGGGACCGGCCAATCCGGGGGCGACGACGCCCGCGAAATAACCGTTTGCCCGTCGAGCCGTATCCGTCTTTGGCCGCCTTCTGGGCGGCCAACGTTTTGGGCGCGTTTCCAATTGGAATTTGACCGATGTTTCGTCCGCTGGAGTTGTTCATCGGCTTGCGCTATACGCGAGCCAAACGCCGCAATCACTTCATTTCATTTATTTCCTTAAGTTCGATGCTGGGCATGGCGTTAGGCATCACCGCGTTGATCACCGTCCTTTCGGTCATGAACGGTTTTCAGGAGGAAGTGCGCAGCCGAATTTTGGCGATGACGCCGCACGCCACCATCAACCGCTGGAACGGCGTGGTGGACGACTGGCGCGCGGTGCGCGATTGGGCCTTGGAAGATTCGCGGATCGCCGGCGGCGCGCCCTACATTCGCGGAGAGGCGATGCTCAATCACGCCTCGCTGGTCAGCGGCGCGTTGATCCAGGGGATTCTGCCGGCCGAGGAAAGACAGGTGTCCGACATCGGCGGCAAGATGATTCAAGGGACGCTCGACGATCTGCGGCCCGGCGAGTTCGGCGTCATTCTCGGCAAGGAACTGGCCAACGCCTTGGGCGTCATGGTGGGCGATAAAGTCACGGTGATCACGCCGCAGGCCAGCGTGACCCCGGCGGGAATTTTGCCGCGCCTGAAGCGCTTCGACGTGGTGGGGCTGTTTAAGGCCGGGATGTACGAATACGACCGGGGGCTGGCGCTGATCCATGTCGAGGATGCGGCCAAACTGTTTCAGTATCCCGACGGCGCGGTCAACGGCGTGCGCCTGAAGCTGCGCGACTTGTTCGCGGCGCCGCGCTTGTCCCGCGAATTGGCCGACAAGCTGCCCGAAACCTTCGTGGCCCGCGACTGGACCCAGGATCACGCCAGCTACTTTCGCGCCGTTCAGATCGAAAAGACCGCGATGTTCGTGATCCTGACCCTGATCGTGGCGGTCGCCGCCTTCAACATCGTGTCGATGCTGGTGATGGTGGTGACGGACAAACAGGCCGATATCGCCATCCTGCGGACCTTGGGCCTGACGCCGCTCGGGGTCATGGGCGTGTTCATGGTGCAAGGCGTGGCGATCGGTTTGGTCGGCACGCTGCTCGGCTTGATCGGCGGCGTGGCGCTGGCGAAAAATGTGGATGTGGTGGTGCCTTTAATCGAACGTTTATTCAGCATCAAAATTTTGGCTCCCGACGTTTATCTGATCAGCGATATTCCCTCGAAGGTGCAATGGAACGATGTGACGGTCATCGGCTTGGTGGCCTTTGGACTGGCGACGCTGGCGACGCTGTATCCGGCGTGGCGGGCTGCGCGGACCCAACCGGCCGAGGCCCTGCGCTATGAATGAGCGGGCGCGGACGCCGGAGGTCGGCGCGGTGTTGGAATGCCGGGGGCTGACTAAAACCTTCCGGCAGGGCGAGGAACAGTTGGAAGTGCTGCGCGACATCAACTTTCAAGTCCAGCGCGGCGAACGCCTGGCCGTGGTCGGGAGTTCCGGCTCCGGCAAGAGCACGCTGCTGCACGTGCTGGGCGGCTTGGATACCCCGAGCGCCGGTTCGGTCTGGGTGGTCGGTCAGGAATTGAGCCGGATGCGCGATCAAGACCGCGGCAAGCTGCGCAATCGCTGGTTGGGGTTCATTTACCAGTTTCACCATCTGCTACCGGAGTTCACGGCGTTGGAAAACGTGGCAATGCCGCTGCTGATTCGCGGCGATTCACCCCAGCAGGCCGAGGGGCGGGCGACGGCTTTGCTGGAGCGGGTCGGGCTGGGCCAGCGCTTGAAGCACCGACCGGGGGAACTGTCGGGCGGAGAACGGCAGCGGGCGGCGGTGGCGCGGGCCTTGATCACCGATCCCGCCTGCGTGCTGGCCGATGAGCCGACCGGCAATCTGGATCGCCACAGCGCCGAACAGGTGTTCGAGCTGATGCTGGAGCTCAACCGCGATCTGGAAACCAGCTTCGTGATCGTCACCCACGATCTCGATCTGGCGGCGCGGATGGCGGCGGTTTGGCGGCTGAGCGACGGGCAGTTGGTTCGAGAGCGTTAACCGGCTGGCGGCCGCCGATGCGTCTTGGGGCCGTCGCCTTTCTGATCGGGATTCTGATCCTGCACGCGTTGCCGGAACTGCCGGCGCGGGGTTGGGCGTGGTGGCTGCCGGTCGTGGTGTTGTTGGCGGCCCTGGTTCCGAGCCTGCGCTTGCCCGCGTGGGGTTTGACCGGATTGCTGTGGGCGTTGTTGTCCGCATCATCCGTCGCCCGATTGCCGGCACAGTTGGAAGGGGTCGAGCTTGCAATCGAGGGCTGGATCGCATCGCTGCCCGAACGCCAGGGGCGCGGCGTCCGTTTCGAGCTGACGGTGGCTCAGGCGCGGCGGGACGGACGGCCGGAGCCGGCGCTAACCGACCAGCGGCTGCGGCTGTCATGGTGGGACGATGACGGAGGCGACGGCGGGTCTTCGGTCGAATCGCCGGATTTGAAGGTCGGCGACCGTTGGGGCTTTGCGGTTCGGTTGCAGCGGCCGCGCGGTTTGGCGAACCCCGGCGGTTTCGATTACGAGCGATGGCTTTACGCCAAAGGCATCGTGGCGACCGGCAGTATCCGCGCTCGACCGGCGGCGCGGTTGCTGGCGAGCGCCGAGCGTTATCCGCTGGACCGCCAACGCCAACAGATCGCGGAACGGTTTGAACGTTCGCTTTCCGGCAATCCGTTCGCGGGCATTCTGATCGCCTTGGCCTTGGGTGAGGACGGCGGCGTCTCATTCGAGCAATGGGCGGTGTTCAATCGCACCGGCACCGGTCATTTGATGTCGGTGTCCGGCTCGCATATCGGCTTGGTCGCGGGTCTGACGTTCGCGCTGGTCTGGGGGGCGTGGTCGCGGGCGCCAGGACTGGCGTTGCGCTGGCCGGCCGCTCGCGCGGCGGCGCTGGCGGCGTTGGCCGGGGCGGGCGGCTATACGCTGATGTCGGGTTTGTCGGTGCCGGCCCAACGCGCGTTTTTGATGGTGGCGGTGGCGGTGCTGGCCTCAATCGCCCAGCGGTCCGCCGCGCCGGGTCGGACGCTGGCTCTCGCCTTGATCGTGGTGCTGGTGGTCGATCCCGGCGCGCCGCTGCTGGCGGGGTTTTGGCTGTCGTTCGGCGCGGTGGCCGTCATCCTCTACGCCGTCAGCGGCCGCTGGCGCGAACGGCGCTGGTTCGGCCGGACCGTCGGTTTACAGCTGAGCATCGCCCTGGGTTTGCTGGCCCCCACCTTGGCGTTGTTTCAGCAGTTTCCGGGCTTATCGCCGCTGGCCAATCTGCTGGCGGTTCCTTGGATCGGCGCTACGGTGTTGCCGCTGAGCCTGTTGGCGGTTCCCGCGGGCTTTTTCAATTCGCAGCTGCAGACCCTGCTGTTGGGGTTGGCGGCGCTGTGCATGGAGGGGCTATGGCGGATTTTAGCGTGGCTGGACCGAGCTTCGGACCTGTTGCTCTACCAGTCCGCGCCGCCGTCGTGGGTGTTGGCGTTCGCGCTGCCGGGGGTGGCGCTGCTGCTTTCGCCGCGCGGCTTACCGGGTCGCTGGTTGGGGGTGGCGCTGTGTTTGCCGCTGCTGTGGCCGCCGGTCGCCGCGCCGCAACCGGGCGGGTTTTGGTTTACGCTGTTGGATGTCGGTCAGGGATTGGCGGCGGTGGTGCGGACGCGAAGCCATCTCTTGGTCTACGATACCGGCCCGCGTCTCGGCCCCGAACTCGACGCGGGCCGGGCGGCGCTGGTCCCGTTTCTGCGCCAGCAAGGCGTCAAGCGCGCCGACGCGCTGGTGGTCAGTCACGCCGACCCGCAACATACCGGCGGCGTGCGCTCGTTGCGGGAAGCGATGCCGGTCGGCTGGATTTTGACCGCTTCGCTGGAACAAACGCCCATTGAGGGCGCGATGGTTTGTCGCGCGGGTCAAGCCTGGGAATGGGACGGCGTCCGCTTTCAGATCTTGCATCCGCCGGAGGCGGGGTTCCACGGCGATAATGCGTCTTGCGTGCTGCGGGTGGAAGGGGCGGGTGGTCGGGTCTTGTTGCCGGGCGACATCGAAACCCGCGCGGAAAGCGCCTTGGTCGCAACCCATGGAAGCGGTTTGGCCGCCGAGGTGTTGGTCGCCCCGCACCACGGCCAGCGCAATTTGTCGGACCCGGCGTTCTTGAAGGCGGTCGGCCCGCGTTACCTGTTGCTGGCGACCGGCCGTAACCGGTTTGGTTACCCGCGCCCCGAGACGGTAGCGCGCTACCGGGCGACCGGCGCGGTTGTGCTCGACACCGCCGAGGAGGGCGCGCTGAGCTTTCGCTTCGAGCCGGGCCAGGCGCTCGCTTTGGAGCGCTACCGCCGCGACGCGCCCCGGTACTGGCGCGCGCCTTGATGCGGCGCGGGCGCTAAATCCAGTATCATGATCCGCCATTGACTGATAGGAGCCACCATGCGGATGAGGAAATTTTGGCCGTGCTCGATTTGATCAAGGCCGGCGGTTGGCTGATGGTCCCGATTCTGGCCTGCTCGCTGGCGGCGGCGATCATCATTTTCGAACGCTTGCTGGCGCTGCGGCGGGCTCGGGTGTTGCCGGATCAACTGGTGGAGATCCTACGCCGCTGGGCGCAGCGGCGCGCCGTCGAACGAACCGAGATGGAGGCGCTGCCCCTGAACTCGCCGCTCGGGCGGATCGTGGCGGCCGGCCTCGAACATCGGGGCCGGGGCCGAGAACTGTTGCGCGAGCGCATCGAAGACACCGGCCGGCATGTGGCGCACGAATTGGAACGCTTCCTCAACGCGCTGGGCACCATCGCCGCCATCAGTCCGTTGCTGGGGTTGCTCGGCACCGTGGCGGGCATGATCAAAATCTTTCAGATCGTCTCGGTGCAGGGCAACAGCAATTTCAGCCTGCTGTCGGTCGGCATCGCCGAAGCGCTGGTGACGACCGCCGCCGGTCTGAGCGTGGCGATTCCCAGCTTACTGTTTTACCGTTATTTTCAGGCGCGGGTGGACGAATTGGTCGTCCGCATGGAGCAGGAGACCCTGCAACTGATCGAGCTGTTGGATTGCGCAACGAACCCGCTGGAGAGCCGCTCGTGAATCTCCGTCCCCGCCGGCGCGAGGAACCCGAACTCAATTTGGTGCCGATGATCGACGTGGTGCTGGTGTTGCTGATTTTTTTCATGGTCGCCACCAGCCTGCGCCATCAATCGGAACTGGAAATCCGCTTGCCCGAGGCCTCAAGCCAACCGATGCCGGGCGATGTGGCGCAACTGGAAATCGACATCGACGCCGAGGGGCGTTATGCGATCAACGGCCGCGCGCTGGACGGTGCTGACGCGGCGGCGCTGAAGCAAAGACTGACCGCCGAGGCCGGCGGCCGGACCTTGCCCTTGACGGTCAACGCCGATGGTCGGACGCCACATCAGGCGGTGGTGAGAGTGCTGGATGTCGCCGGCCAGCTGGGCATCAAGCAACTGGCCATCGCCACGGCGAACGCGCCGGAGGCGCCGGATTCCGCCGTCAAGGCCGCCGCCGGGGCGGCCGGGTCGGACCCGCAAAAGCCTGCCGTCGAACCCGGCGGCGCGCCGGCTCGGAGCGATTGAGCGTGGACGGGCTGGACCGCTACGGCTACTCGCTGAATTGGGCGTCGGTGCTGCTGTGGCCGTTGAGTTTTTTGTTCGCGGCGGCGGTCCGGACCCGCCGGTTTTTCTATCAAAAGGGCTTCTTAAAAAGCGAAGGGCCCAACGCACCGATCATCGTGGTCGGCAACATCAGCGTCGGTGGCGCGGGCAAGACGCCGCTGGTGGCGCGCTTGGTGGAACTGACGCGGCAAGCCGGCTACCGGCCCGGCGTGATCGCGCGCGGCTACGGCGGACAAGCGACGCAGTGGCCGCTGCGCGTCACCGCCGACAGCGATCCGACGCAGGTCGGCGACGAGCCGGTGATGCTGGCGCGGCGCTGCGGCTGTCCGGTGGCGGTGGGGCCGGATCGGGTCGCGGCCGCCCGGATGTTGGCGGAAACGGGCGAGTGTGACGTGCTCCTCAGCGACGACGGCTTGCAGCATTACCGCCTGCGCCGCGACCTCGAAATCGCCGTGGTGGACGGATTCCGACGCTTCGGCAACGGCGCGTGCTTGCCGGCCGGTCCGCTGCGGGAGCCGCCGTCCCGGCTGCGCCAGGTCGATTTCGTGATCGGCAACGGCGCGGCGCGCGCGGGCGAATATCTGATGGCGCTGTCCGGGGATACGGCGGTCAACCTCCGCGATCCCTTGGTCAGCGCGGCGCTGAGCAATTTTAGGCAAGGCCCGGTGCGCGCAGTGGCTGGAATCGGCGATCCGTGGCGGTTTTTCAATCACCTGCGCCACGCCCGCTTGCGCCTGGTCGAGCACCCGTTTCCCGACCATCATCCCTTTCGAGCCGAAGATTTGCGCTTTTCTGAGGATTTGCCGGTCTTGATGACCGAAAAAGACGCGATCAAATGTCGCGGCTTCGCCCGGGATAATGTTTGGTACGTGCCGGTCAGCGCGCAGCTGGATCCGGAATTCGAGGACCGATGGCTCAAGCGGTTGGTTGCACTCGCCTTGGCCAAGGGCGTGCACCGCCAAGCCGACAGCCCATCGCGCCGGCCGCCGCCTGAACCCCCCCCGTTACGAGGAGAGTTTGATGGACAAGAAACTGCTGGAAATTCTGGTGTGCCCGGTCAGCAAGGCCCCGCTGATCTACGACAAGGCGCGACAGGAATTACTGTGCAAGGAAAGCCGGCTGGCCTATCCGATCCGCGACGGAATCCCGGTGATGCTGGAAGCCGAAGCCCGACGGTTGAACGATGACGAGGCCGCTTGAGTGAGCGAGGCCGAGATCCGCTTTCGGGTCGCGATCCCCGCCCGTTACGCCTCGACCCGGCTGCCGGGCAAGCCTTTGCGTCAGCTTTCGGGTCGGACGTTGCTGGAGCACGTTTACCGGCGGGCGTCGGCCAGCGGCGCTTCGGAGGTGGTGATCGCCACCGACGATCCGCGCATCCGGGACGCAGCCGAGGGCTTTGGCGCGACGGTGTGCATGACCTCGTCCGACCACCTGTCCGGCACCGACCGGTTGGCCGAGGTGGCGGCGCGTTACGGTTGGCCGGATGAGTCGATCGTGGTGAACGTGCAAGGCGACGAACCGCAAATGCCGCCGAGCTTGATCCGCCAAGCGGCGGAGGCGCTGGCGGCGCATCCTACCGCCGGCATCGCCACCGCCTGCGCCCGGATCGAACAGGCGGCGGAAGCATTCGATCCGAACGCGGTCAAAGTGGTGCGGGATCGCGAAGGCTTCGCGCTTTATTTCAGCCGCGCGCCGGTGCCCTGGCACCGCGAGGCGTTTCGGGGAGGCGCGATGCCGGATGCTTTGCCGGCCGATGCGGGCTGGTTCCGGCATATCGGACTTTACGCTTACCGAGTGGCGGTCTTGCGCGAGTTTCCGCGCTTGGAGCCGGCGATGGTCGAGCGGGCCGAATCGCTGGAGCAGTTGCGCGCGTTATGGCATGGAATCCGTATTTATGTGACCGAGGCGGCGCAGGTTCCCCCGCCCGGCGTGGATACCGAAGCCGATCTCGCGCGGGTGGCGGCGGCATTGGCGGTTTCAAGCCAATAGATCGAATCCGGCCAGTTCCGGCAAGTCGGGATTGAGCGCCTCGCCGCGCGGCTCAAGCACGGCCACGGTGAAGGTTCGGGGCACCCGGGGTCCGGCGTCGCCGTATTGGTTGGCTTGAATGATTCTTCGCTCCTGATGGTCTTGCAGCACCAGCGCCGGACCGTCGGCGAGGATTTCGATGACCCGACAGGGCAGTCCCTGATAGCTTAGGGGTTGACCCAGCAAGCGGTTCAGTTTGTGCGTATCAATGCGCAACATGAGTGACGGCCAAGTCGATGGGCTCCATCATCGGATTATTGCGCGCGCCGTTCGAATTTCGGCGTCGGCGGCGCTTGGATGAGGCAAAAGCGAAAGCCATGGTGAAAGTATTGTTTGTCTGCATGGGCAATATTTGTCGTTCGCCGGTGGCGGAGGGGGTGTTCCGCCGGATGTTGGAGGGAGTGGGTCTGACCGAGCGGATTTACGTCGATTCGGCCGGCACCCATTCCTACCACGCCGGCGCGCCGCCAGACCCGCGCAGCCAAGCGACCGCCTTGCGTCGGGACATCGATTTGCGGGGTTTGCGCGCCCGTAAGGTAACGGTAGCCGATTTCGTCGAGTTCGACTATGTGCTGGCGATGGACCGCGACAATCTCGAACATTTAAAGGTGTTGTGTCAGGATTTGGAGCTGCGGGGCCGCATCCAGCTGCTGATGGATTACGCGCCCCATCTTCCCGAGCGCGAAGTGCCGGATCCGTACTACGGCGGTCCTAGCGGTTTCGAGCGGGTGATGGATCTGATCGAGGAAGCGTCGGAAGGGTTACTGCTCGACATCCGCCGCCGCTATCGGATTTGAGCGCCGCCGGGGGGGCGTGAATCGAGCGCGGGGCTGGAATTCCAGCCCCGTTGCGCGTTGGGGCATCAAGCGTCGGGCTTGCGTTCCGGCTTATCGTCGGATTCGGTTTCCGACGTTTCAGCCGAGGCCGGATGATCCCGATTCGGGTGATCGGGTTCGGATTCGCCCTCCGCTCGTTCGGCTAAAGCCGCTTGCTGGCCCTCGAACGGAGTCTGATCGTCGGTGACCGCGGGCGTATCCGAGTCCGACGCTAGTTCCGCGAGCGCCTCGGCGCTGTGCTCGGCGCTCGCCGCTCTCTGACCGTCTTCGGCGGGTTCCACGGCGGTAGGCTCCGAAACCTCGGCCTCGATCGGGGCATGGGGCTGCGCGATAAAAGCAGGGTCAACATCTTCCGAGGAGAGGGTTTCGGAGGGCTCACTGGTTTCGGCTTGGGGAGCCGGTGGAGCGTCGAAAGCCGTTTCGGACGCCGGTTCCAGTTCCGGGGACGGCTGACCGTCGGATTCTCGCGGCGGTTGCGCGCCGGGGAATTCGGTCGTGGTGGCCTGAGCCTCGGAATCCGTGGAATCCGGGGATAGGGTTTCCGGGAGGACCAGCGATTCCGAGTCGTGGTTGGGATACTCCAACAGCGGCGGCGGCGGCGGCGGTGGCGGATCGGCCAGAGACGACGCGGCGGCGGCTTCGGTGACCGCGACAGCCCTCATGGTGTCCAGTACGCCCCGCGGCAAGCGAGGGCGGCCGCCGCGAATGCGTCGGTTCGGCAAGGGAGACGCCGCGGCGCTCGCTTTCGCGTCCGAAGTCGAGCTTTGTTCGATGGCGGTTTCGTCGGCGGAGCGGGCCGGCTGGTCCGCGTCTTCTTCGGCCGCGCCGGCCCCCTCGGAGGCATCCGCCGCTTCAGCGGTTTCGGGCGTGGCGTCAGCGTTTGGCGCATCGCCGCGCCGCCGCCTGCGCCCGCCGCGCCGGCTGCGCCGGTTGCGGGGATTGGCGGCTTCTTCCTCGGTTCCGACAGCCGGGGCAGGCTCCTGAACAGGCGCGGTGGCGGTTACGGTTTCGACAGCCGGCTCGAAGGCGGCTTGCCCGAATTCGAAGAAGGTTTCCGATTCCTCGGAGGACGGTTTGGGCGGCGGTGCATCGGCGGTTTTGGCGGCGGCGGGTTCCGCTGCGTTCCCGCCCGCCGACCGTTTGCCGGGTCGGTCCCGCCGCTGCCGTTCCGGTTTTGGGGAACGCTCCGAGGCTTTATCGGAGCGTTCCGGCGGCGGTTCGCCGCCGGCGTTGGGCTGTTGGCCGAACAGGGTGCCCCACAGCCAGCGGAAGAAGCTGGCATTCGCTTCGGGTTTCGGCGCGGACGTCGGCGGCGGCGGCGCGGGCGTGGCCGGCGTGACCCCCTTGACGGCGGGTTCCTCGCCAGCACCGCGCGCCGTCGCGCTCGGCTTGGCTTCGAATTGTTCCTCAAAGTCTTCAGCCAGGGAATACGACAGCCGCTGCGCCTCCGACAGCTCGTCGGCGCGCAGCCGGTTGAGTTTGAAATGAGGGGTTTCCAGCGATTCGTTGGGGACCAGCATCACCCCGATCCGGTGGCGCTGCTCGATGGCGCGAATCGCCTCGCGTTTTTCGTTGAGCAGGAAGGTGGCGACCTTGACCGGCAATTGCACCACGACCCGGCCGGTTTTGTCCTTCATGGCTTCTTCCTGGATCAGGCGCAACACGCTCAAAGCCAGCGATTCGATGTTGCGGATGGTGCCTTGGCCGTTGCAGCGCGGGCAGATCACGTGGCTCGCCTCATCCAGCGAGGGGCTCAGCCGTTGCCGCGACATTTCCAGCAGGCCGAATCGGGAAATGCGCCCGACCTGCACTCGGGCCCGATCCATCTTCAGCGCCTCGCGCAACCGGCTTTCGACCTCGCGCTGGTTGCGGGCGACGTTCATATCGATGAAATCGATGACGATCAACCCGCCCAGATCGCGCAGCCGCAACTGCCGGGCGATTTCGTCGGCCGCCTCCAGATTGGTGGTGAGCGCGGTCTCCTCGATGTCGCTGCCCTTGGTGGCGCGGGCCGAATTGATGTCGATCGACACCAGCGCCTCGGTATAGTCGATCACGATGCCGCCGCCCGAGGGCAAACCGACTTCGCGCAAATACGCGGTCTCGATCTGGGATTCGATCTGAAACCGGGTAAACAGCGGGATGTTGTCTTGATAGGGTTTGAGCTTGTTCAGATTGTGCGGCATCACCTGCTGCATGAAATCCTGGGCTTGCCGGTAAACCGCCGGATTGTCGATCAGGATTTCGCCGATGTCGGCGCGCAGGTAATCGCGCAGGGCGCGGACGATGATGTTGCTTTCTTGATAAATCAGAAACGGCGCTTTTTTCTGGGAAGAGGCAAACTCGATGGCCTGCCACAGATGCAGCAGGTAATCCAAATCCCACTGCAGTTCTTCCTGGGAGCGGCCGACCCCGGCGGTGCGGACGATCAGGCCCATGCCGTCGGGGATGGTGAGGCTGCTCATCACCTCGCGGAGTTCCTGGCGGTCGTCGCCCTCGATCCGCCGGGAGACGCCGCCGGCGCGCGGGTTGTTGGGCATCAGCACCAGATAGCGGCCGGCCAGGCTGATGAAGGTGGTCAGGGCCGCGCCTTTGTTGCCGCGTTCCTCCTTTTCCACCTGAATCATGATTTCCTGGCCTTCCTTGATCGCCTCCCGGATATTGGGTCGACCGCCCTCGGCGGCTTGCGGGTCGAAATAGCCCCGGGTGATTTCCTTAAACGGCAGAAAGCCGTGGCGTTCGGCGCCGTAATCGACGAACGCCGCTTCCAGGCCCGGTTCGATCCGGGTGACGCGGCCTTTATAGACGTTGGATTTCTTTTGTTCCCGCGACGGCGTTTCGATGTCGAGGTCGTAAAGTTTTTGGCCTTCCACGAGGGCCACCCGCAGTTCTTCCTGCTGGGTCGCATTGATCAGCATGCGTTTCATGAGGCAAGTCCTTGCGCTCGACCATCACCGAGGGGCACGGTTGTCGCCGGGGCGGCGCTGGAGTAGGGATGGCCCGAGGGATGAGATCCTGGTGGGGGCTGGCCCGAATCGCCACGGAATCGTGACCAGTCGGCTGGGAGCGCGGTCAAGAGCCGCTCGAGGAGTCGTGGGTTGAGCGGCGAATAAACCCATCAAACCAATCCCGCTCGCCGGACAACTGGCGCGCGGGTGCGAAAACCGATAGTGTATTCATTCAGTTCGCCGGCCTTTCGGCCTAATTGGCGACAACAGCTTAATATAACAGCCCGATGGACCCGCATCAAATGCTGATCGATTCTAGCGCTCCTGTCGGGGTGCGCCACGTGGAGGTCCCGCCGGAATACGCGGGCCAGCGCCTCGATAATTTTTTGCTGAGAGAACTGAAAGGCGCGCCCAAAAGCTTGATTTATCGCATCGTGCGCAAAGGCGAGGTGCGCTTGAACGGCGGGCGGGTCCAACCGGACCGACGGTTGCGGGCGGGCGATGTGGTGCGGGTTCCTCCGGTGCGGTTGGGCGCGCGCGAGGCGGGTCCGTTGCGGCCTCCGCCCGAATGGATCGAGCGGTTGCGGGCGGCGGTGCTGTATGAGGACCGGGATCTGCTGGTGCTCGACAAGCCGGCCGGCCTGGCGGTGCACAAGGGCAGCGGCATCGAGTTCGGCGTGATCGAACTGCTGCGGGCGATCAGGCGCGAAGAACCGTTTCTGGAGCTGGCGCACCGCTTGGATCGCGAAACCAGCGGTTGTCTGGCGCTCGCTCGGACGCCGGAAGCCCTGCGCCGGATTCAAGACTCGCTGCGGTCCGGACAGGTCGAGAAGCGGTATCTGGCGCTGGCGCGCGGCTATTGGAACCACGGCCCCCGCGAGGTCGATTTGCCGCTGCGCCGCAACGTACTGCGCGGCGGGGAACGGATGGTGGAAGCGACGGCCGACGGTAAGCCCGCCCTGACCCGTTTTCAGCCGGTCAGTCTGTTCAAGCCGGCCTCGTTGCTGGAGGCGCGGATCGGCACGGGGCGCACCCATCAAATTCGGGTGCACGCCGCCGAAATCGGCCATCCGCTCGCCGGCGATGATAAATACGGCGATCCGGCCTTCGACCGCTGGCTGGCCGAACAGTGCGGGCTGCGTCGGCTGTTCCTGCACGCGCACAGCCTGATGCTGCCGCTCGAGGGCCGGGACATCGCGGTCAGCGCGCCGTTGCCGGCCGAACTGAAAAGCGTTGTCGACCGTCTGAGCGATGGGCGCTAGTTGAACGAGGTGAGCATGAATGATCTGAATCCCAACTCCAACCTTCCCGGCGACGATCGGTGGGCGCGCGAGGCGCTGACCAAACTGGCGTTCGCCGCCGTCGCCGAACAGCGCCGGGCCCGCCGGTGGGGGATTTTTTTCAAGCTGCTGTTTTTCGCGTATCTTTTGGCCTTGTTGGCGATGGCGTGGCCGGAGAAACTGGGCTCGGTCGCCGCCACCGCCGTCAAGGAGCATACGGCGTTGATCCGGGTGGAGGGCCTGATCGCCAGCGGGACCGAGGCCAGCGCCAAGAACGTCATCGAAGCCTTGCGCAAGGCGTTCAAGGATAAAAACACCGTCGGGGTGGTGCTGGAAATCAACAGCCCCGGCGGCAGTCCGGTGCAGGCCGGCGAGATTTACGACGAAATTCAGAAGCTGCGCCAGCAGTATCCGAAACTTCCGGTCCACGCCGTGGCCAGCGACGTCTGCGCCTCGGGCGGCTACTACATCGCGGCGGCGGCGCAGAACATCTACGCCAACAAAGCCAGCATCGTCGGCTCCATCGGGGTGCGGATGGACAGCTTCGGCTTCACCGGCGCGATCGATAAGCTCGGCATCGAGCGGCGGGCCTACACGGCGGGCGACAACAAGGATTTTCTCGATCCTTTCAAGCCGGTCAATCCGGCGGAAGTGCAGCACCTGCAAGGGATGCTGGACGGCATCCACCAGCAGTTCATCGCGGCGGTCAGGCAGGGTCGGGGCGAGCGGCTGAAAAACCGCGCCGAGGTGTTCAGCGGGCTGATGTGGACCGGCGAGCAGAGCGTGAATCTGGGTTTGGTGGACGCGCTCGGCAGCAGCCGCTCCGTGGCCGAGGACGTGATCGGTCAAAAGAACGTGGTCGATTACACCCAGCGCACCCGCTGGCTGGATCGCCTGCTGACCGAGACCGAAGCCAGCCTGGGCGCGGTGCTCGGCAAGGCGCTGGGGCTCGACGGCGGCATTCGCTGGCGCTAGCGCCCGGTCACAGCACCGGCATCCCGGCGGCTTCGAGCATCCGGGTGAGGCGGATCAACGGCAGGCCGATCAATCCGGTGGGATCGTCGCCTTCCAGCCGCTCGAACAGCGCGATCCCCAAGCCTTCGGATTTGAAGCTGCCGGCGCAGTGATAGGGCTGTTCCCGGCGCAGATAACGTTCGATCATCGCCGGGGTCAAAGCACGAAACACCACGCCGAAGCGCTCCACGGCCACTTGGCGCTCGCCGCTGGCGCTGTCGAACAGGCACACGCCGGTCTGAAAGACCACCGCGCGACCCGAAGCGCGCCGCAGTTGGGCGGCCGCTCGTTGGTGATCGCCGGGCTTGCCGATGATCTCGCCGTCCAAGACCGCGACTTGATCCGAGCCGATCACCAGCGCCGCCGGTTCGCGCTCCGCCACAAAACGGGCTTTCAGTTCCGCCAGCCGCGCGACCAGCGCCGGGGCCGCTTCTCCGGTCAGGGGGCTTTCATCGACCTCGGGGGCGCGGACGGCGAACGGCAGTCCCAGGCGCGCCAGCAACTCGCGGCGGAAGGGCGAAGTGGACGCCAGAATCAAGCGACGCTGATCAAACGGGGTGGACATGGCGCTCGCGCGGTGGCTGATGGGCCGCGATAGGTTTAGAATCAGCCTATATTTTGACATAAAACCGACAGCCTTATATTATCCCGCGTCTTATGCAGGCCCCCCCGTTTTCCAACAAAATCAATCTGTGGCAACTGGCCGAAAAACGAGGACGGTTGGACGGCGAGCTGGCGCTGGCCGCATTGCCGCGGCTTGGGGCCTTAAACCGCGCCGAAGGGGCCGTCGAGATCGCGCTGGCGACCGGCGTGGACGAGCGGGGCGTGCGTTTCATCAGGGGCCAGCTCAAAGCCCAGGTCGAACTGGTCTGTCAGCGCTGCCTGGGTCCGTTGCCCCTGCGCTTGGCGGTGCCGGTCAGCTTGGGCCTGATCCGCGCCGAGGCCGAGGCCGCTGGACTGCCCGAGGCTTACGATCCGCTGCTGGTGGCCGATGAAGGCGCGCGTGTGGCCGATTGGGTGGAAGACGAATTATTGTTGGCCCTCCCGCAAATTCCGCGCCACGAAGATCGGCGCGACTGTGAGGCCAACGGTTATCGAGCGCCCGGCGACGAAGCGTCGCGGGCGGAACGCCGCCGGCCCTTCGCGGGTTTGGCGTCCCTGTTATCCGATTCGAAACGGAGTGCTTGACCATGGCTGTCCAAAAAGGACGCAAGAGTTCCTCGAAACGCGGCATGCGCCGCGCCCACGACGCCCTGACCGGTCCCACCCTGTCGGTGGATCGGACCTCGGGCGAATTGCACCGCCGCCACCATGTGACCCCGACCGGCTATTATCGCGGCCGGAAAATCATCGATCAGCCCGTGGCGGCCGAGAGCGAAGAGTGAGCCGCTGGCCCGGTCCCGGCGGGGCTGGTCCCGCTCGCTCGGTTTTGACGTGAGGCGCTCGCGCTCATGAGCGGACCTCTGACCATCGCCCTGGACGGCATGGGGGGCGATGCCGGAGCCGACGTGGTGGTGCCCGCCGCTTTGCTGGCGTTGCGGGAGGCCGGCGAGGACTTGCGTCTGATCCTGGTGGGTCAGGAAACCGTCTTGTCGGACGTTCTGGTCCGGCTGAAAGCCAAAGGCCACCCCCAGCTGGTCGTCCGGCACGCCTCCCAGTTGGTGAGCATGGACGAATCGCCCGCCCAGGCCTTGCGGGCCAAGAAAGATTCCTCGATGCGGGTCGCCATCAATCTGGTCAAGCAGGGCGAAGCGCACGCCTGCGTCAGCGCCGGCAACACCGGCGCGTTGATGGCGACCTCCCGGTTCGTCCTCAAAACCTTGCCCGGCATCGACCGACCCGCCATTTGCACCACGATGCCGACGGCGCGCGGCCATGCCCGGGTATTGGACTTGGGGGCGAACGTCGACAGCACCGCCGAACACCTATTGCAATTTGCGGTCATGGGCTCGGTGCTGGCCGCCGTCAACGGCGTCGAACGGCCTCGGGTCGGCCTCCTGAATATCGGCGAGGAAGACATCAAGGGCAACGAACAGGTCAAGGAAGCCGCCCGCTTGCTGGCCGCGAGCGATCTCAACTACATCGGCTTCGTCGAAGGCGACGGCATTTACCTGGACGATGTCGACGTGGTGGTGTGCGACGGCTTCGTCGGCAATGTCGCGCTCAAAAGCAGCGAGGGCGTCGCCAAGTTGGTCCGTCATTACCTGACCCAAGAATTCAAGCGCAACCTGCTGACCCGGCTGGCCGGATTGATCGCGTTGCCGGTGTTGCGGGCTTTCGGCCGCAAGATCGACCCCCGCCGCTACAACGGCGCGAGCCTGCTCGGATTGCAGGGCATCGTCGTCAAGAGCCACGGCGGAGCGGACGCCCTGGCCTTCGCCAACGCCATCCGAGTGGCGGTCCTGGAGGCGAAGCAAGATCTGCCCCGGCGCATCGACGCGCATCTGACGGCCCTCCACGTCGAGAGACAAGCCCTTTGAATTACGCCCGAATCGTTGGAACTGGCGGCTATTTGCCCGAAAAAGTGCTGAGCAACGCCGATCTCGAACAGATGATCGACACGACGGCGGAATGGATCGTCGAACGGACCGGCGTCGAGGAGCGCCATGTCGCCGCGCCGGGCGAAACCACCTGCGATCTGGCCGAACAGGCCGCGCGCCGGGCCTTGGACGCCGCCGGGGTCGAACCGGGGGCCATCGATCTGATCGTGCTCGGCACCACCACCCCCGATCACGTGTTTCCGAGCGTCGCCACCCAACTGCAACACCGGCTGGGTTGCTACGGCGGCCCCGCCTTCGACGTGCAGGCGGTGTGCACCGGTTTCGTTTACGCTTTGGACATCGCCAACCGTTTCATCCGCACCGGCGCGTCCCGCCGGGCGCTGGTGGTCGGCGCGGACACCTTCACCCGCATCATCGACTGGCGCGATCGCGGCACCTGCATCCTGTTCGGCGACGGCGCCGGCGCGGTGGTGTTGGAGGCGGCCGAGGAGCCCGGCGTCATCGACAGCCGCTTGGGGGCCGACGGCCGCTACAAGGAATTGTTGTGGGTGCCGGCCGGCGTGTCCAGCGGTTACGACAAGACCCGGGAAAACGCCGCTTTCGTCGAAATGCGCGGCAGCGAGGTGTTCAAGGTGGCGGTGACCACCTTAAAGGACATCGCCGAACAGATTTTGACGGCCAACCAGATGAGCGTCGCCGATGTGAACTGGGTGATCCCGCATCAAGCCAACCGCCGGATTCTCGCCGCCACCGCCAAGCGTCTGGGCCTGCCGGACGGGCGGATGGTGGATTGCGTGCGGACCCACGGCAACACCTCGGCGGCTTCGGTGCCGCTGGCCTTGGATGTCGCGGTGCGCGACGGCCGGATCCAGCGGGGCGACACCGTGTTGCTGGAAGGGTTCGGCGGCGGGTTCACCTGGGGCGCGACGTTGTTGAAGTATTGAACGGGGGAGATCCGACGATGGCGGTGCTTGACGGTGAAATCGCTTTGGTGACGGGGGCCAGCCGCGGCATCGGCCAGGCGATCGCCCGCGAGCTGGGGAGGCTCGGGGCGGTCGTGGTCGGCACCGCGACCACCGAGTCCGGCGCTGAAGCCATCAGTCGAGATTTATCCGAACGCGGCGTCAGGGGTTGCGGGCTGCGGCTGGACGTTACCGACGCTTTGTCGGTGGAGGCGGCGATCAAGACGGCGGCTCAAGCTTTCGGCGCGCCGACCATCCTGGTCAACAACGCCGGCGTCACCCGCGACAACCTGTTGCTGCGGATGAAGGAAGAGGAGTGGACCACCGTCCTCGATACCGATTTGTCCTCGGTCTACCGGCTGAGCAAGGCGGTGTTGCGGAGCATGATGAAAGCCCAGCGCGGGCGCATCATCAATATCACCTCCGTGGTCGGCGCCACCGGCAACCCCGGTCAAGCCAACTACGCGGCGGCCAAGGCCGGCGTCATCGGGTTTACCAAGTCGCTGGCGCGCGAGGTGGGTTCGCGCAACATCACGGTCAACGCCGTGGCGCCGGGCGCTATCGACACCGACATGACCCGCGCGTTGCCGGCGGCGCAACGCGACGCCGCGATCGGCGCCGTTCCGTTGCAGCGGCTGGGAACGCCCGAGGACGTCGCCGCCGCCGTGGCGTTTTTGGCGTCGCCGGCGGCGGCTTACATCACCGGCGAGACGTTGCACGTCAACGGCGGGATGCACATGGCCTGAGGGCATCGCTACAATGTATGGCATCCCCGAGGCTGTTTTCCATACAATACTCCGCGGTAATGCCGCGGTTGTCTGCTGGGGCTCACAACGAGGAATCAAACCATTATGACTGATATCAGCAACATCGAAGCTCGCGTTAAGAAAATCATCATCGAGCAATTGGGCGTCAAGGAAGAGCAAGTGACTAACGAGGCTTCCTTCGTCGAGGATCTCGGCGCTGATTCCTTGGATACCGTCGAGTTGGTGATGGCCCTGGAGGAAGAATTCGAACTGGAAATTCCCGACGAGGACGCCGAGAAGATTACGACCGTCCAACAGGCGATCGATTACATCGCCACGCATCTTGGCTGAGGCGCTCGGATCGGCACCCATGAGCAACAACGCAGCCGCTCGCGGAAATCGCGGCCTTTTATCATCGGCGCAGTGAGGAGGGTTGTTCCGTGGCCAAGCGGCGAGTGGTAGTGACGGGCATGGGCATCGTCTCCCCGGTCGGCAGCACCGTGGAGACGGCCTGGGCCAACATCTTGGCCGGCCGCAGCGGCATCGGCCCGATTACCGCCTTCGACGTCAGCGACTATCCGGTGCGCATCGGCGGAGCGGTAAAGGATTTTAAAGTCGAGCAGTACCTGAATCTCAAGGAAGCCAAGAAGATGGACGCCTTCATTCATTACGGCATCGGCGCGGCGGCGCAGGCGATTCAGGACGCGGGCCTGGAGATCACCGAAGCCAACGCCGAACGGATCGGCACCTTCATCGGCTCCGGAATCGGCGGCCTGCCGGGCATCGAGGAGGGGCACGCCGCTTTTTTGAAGGGCGGGCCGCGCCGGCTCACGCCGTTTTATGTGCCGCGCAGCATCATCAACATGGTGTCGGGCAACCTGTCGGTCCTGTTTGGCATCAAGGGGCCGAATTTGGCGGTGGTGACGGCCTGCACCACCGGCACCCACAGCATCGGCCTGGCCGGTCGGTTGATCGCGTGCGGCGACGCCGACGTGATGCTCGCCGGCGGCGCGGAAATGGCCACCACGCCGACCGGGTTGTGCGGGTTCGCGGCGGCGCGCGCTTTGTCGCTGCGCAACGGCGAGCCGGAGAAAGCCAGCCGGCCCTGGGATCAGGACCGCGACGGCTTCGTGCTGAGCGACGGCGCGGGGGTGCTGGTGTTGGAGGACTACGACTGCGCCAAGCAACGCGGCGCGCGCATTCACGCCGAGTTAATCGGCTTTGGAATGAGCGGCGACGCCTATCATATGACCTTGCCGCCGCCGGACGGCGACGGTGCGCGCCGGTCGATGGCGGCCGCCCTGCGCGACGCGCAACTCAATCCCGACGCGGTCGATTACATCAACGCCCACGGCACCTCGACGCCGGCCGGCGACAAGATTGAAAGCGACGCGGCCAAGACGGTGTTCGGCGAGCACGCCTACCGCTTGGCGATGAGTTCGACCAAATCGATGACCGGCCATCTGCTGGGGGCCGCCGGTGGCGTCGAGGCGATTTTTTCGATCCTGGCGATCCGCGATCAGGTATTGCCGCCGACCATCAATTTGGACCGTCCCGAAGCGGGTTGCGATCTCAATTACGTCCCGCACGCCGCTCAAGAACGGAAGGTCAAAGTCGCGCTTTCGAATTCCTTCGGTTTCGGCGGCACCAACGGCACGGTTATTTTCCGAGCCTTGGGATGAGCCCTGGCCCGAGCCGCCGCCGCGGCTAGGCGGGTCCAGGGTGGGAGCTAACCCGGAACATTACCCTTTGTTTCATGCTGTTGCGTAACCGCATCCCGTCTCTCCTCACCGCGCTGGCGCTGGTCTTCGGATCGGCGCTGTACCTGCTTTACGCCGACTATCAGCGCTTTCTCGACACCCCGCTCGCCGGCTCGGCCGAGGGATGGGTGTTGGACCTCAAGCCGGGCATGGGGGTCGGCGATATCGTGCGGGAACTGCAAGAGCAACCGGGCCTGTCGCGGCCCGCGCTCTATCTGGAAACCCATATCCGTCTCAACGGGCTGGCTTCCCGGCTGAAAGCGGGCGAATACGCCGTCACGCCCCGCATCACCCCGCGCGGTTTGATCGAGCAAATCGCGGCCGGTCGGGTGATCCAACACGCCCTGAGCGTGGTGGAAGGCTGGACCTTCCAGCAGCTGCGCCAAGCCCTGGCCGCCCATCCGAAGATCGTGCAAACCTTGCGGGAGGCAAGCGACGCCGAGATCATGACGCGCTTGGGCCGCGCCGGCGACCACCCCGAAGGCCGGTTTTTTCCCGACACCTACCATTTTCCGACCGGAACCACCGACGAAGCGTTTTTGCGCCGGGCGCTGGCGGCGATGGACCGGCAGTTGAACGACGCCTGGAGCCGGCGCGCGCCAAACGCGCCGCTCGACGGTCCGTATCAAGCCTTGATCCTGGCCTCGATCATCGAGAAGGAGACCGGCTTGCCCGAGGAGCGCCCAGCGGTCGCCGGCGTATTCGCCCGCCGCTTGCAAAAAGGCATGTTATTGCAGACCGATCCCACGGTGATTTACGGCTTGGGCGACGCCTTCGACGGCAATTTGCGCCGCAAGGATTTGGTGGCCGACACGCCGTATAACACCTATACCCGCAAAGGCTTGCCGCCGACCCCCATCGCGTTGCCGGGCGCGGCTTCGCTGGCGGCTGCCGTGAATCCCGCGCCCGGCAACGCGCTCTACTTCGTGGCGACCGGCGACGGCGGCCACGCTTTTTCCGCGACCTTGGCCGAGCACAACCAAGCCGTCCGCCGCTATCAGTTGAAGCGAAAAAACTGACATGGCGAGCCGGCTGATCGCCGTCGATGGCATCGAAGGGGGCGGCAAGACCACCCAACTTTCCTTCGTGCGCGCCTGTTTGGAACGGGCCGGCCATCCCGTGCTGGTGACGCGCGAGCCCGGCGGCACCGCATTGGGCGAGGAAATTCGCGCGCTGCTGTTGGGGCATCGCGAGGGGGGCATGGCCCTGAGCACCGAAACGCTGTTGATGTTCGCGGCCCGTTCCGAACATCTCGAACGGGTCATCCGTCCGGCGCTGGCGGCGGGGCAGTGGGTGCTGTGCGACCGTTTTACCGACGCGACTTACGCCTATCAAGGCGGCGGGCGCGGTCTGGCGCACGATAAGATCGCGGTGCTAGAAGACTGGGTGCAACAAGGGTTGCAACCGGATTTAACCCTGCTGTTCGACCTGCCGGTCGCCGAGGGCCTGGAGCGGGCCGGCCGGCGCGGCGCGGCGGATCGGTTCGAACGCGAGCAACAGGCTTTTTTCGAGCGGGCTCGGAGCGTTTATCTGGAGCGGGCGCGGCGCTGGCCCGAACGCTACCGGATCGTGAACGCCGGGCGCGGCATGACTGAGGTCCGAGCACAAGTGGAAGCGCTACTCGCCGGATGGCTGGAGCGGATCGGTGGTTGAGCGCCTGCCCTGGCACGCGCCGCTGTGGCGGCGGCTCCACCAGCATCGAGCCGACGGCCGGTGGCCCCACGCCCTGCTGCTGGCCGGTCCGGACGGATTGGGCAAGGGCCTGTTCGCCCGTCGCTTGGCGGCCTCTCGCTGCTGCGAAACGCCGGATGCGCAAGGCGATGCCTGCGGGCAGTGCCAGGGTTGTCACTGGTTCCAGGCCGGCAGCCATCCCGATTTCAGCGCCGTAAGGCCCGCCGAGGACGGAAAAGCGATCAAGGTCGATCAAATCCGAGAACTGCGGGAGTTTCTGGGGCTAACCGCCTATTGCGGCGGCTGCAAGATCGTTTTGATCGAGCCGGCCGACCGGCTGAATCTCAATGCCGCCAATAGCCTGTTAAAGACTTTGGAAGAGCCGCCCGGCGACGGCTTGCTGCTGTTGGTCGCCGCTCGGCCCGCCCGATTGCCCGCCACCGTGCGCAGCCGCTGCCAGATGCTCAGGTTTGAACCGCCGCCCGCGCCAGAGGCCATTGCGTGGCTTGCATCCCGGATCGATGCGCGTTTGGACGCGCGAATCTTGCTTGAGGTCGCCGGCGGCGCGCCGCTGGCGGCCCTGGCCTTGGCCGAACCGTCGCGTTGGAGCCGCCGCCGGCAATTGCTCGACAGTTATGACCGAGTGCTTCAGGGCGCGACGGAGC
This sequence comes from Competibacteraceae bacterium UBA6584, assembly GCA_002433805.1. Classification (GTDB taxonomy): domain Bacteria; phylum Pseudomonadota; class Gammaproteobacteria; order Competibacterales; family Competibacteraceae; genus Competibacter_A. Next base: position 27,286 of record DJIW01000065.1, read on the forward strand.
CATCGCGGACGGCGGAAGCGTGGTTGCAGGGCGATGTGACCGAGAATTTGCGCTGGCTGGTCGGCTGGCACACCGATATGATCCGGCTTCGCTTGAGCGCCGAACCGCCGCGCTTGAGCAATCCGGACCTTGCGGCGGTTTTGAGGCGCTGGGCAGACCGCCAGCCGCCGCGCGCGTTGTTCGAACGCCTGGATGCCGCCGTTCGTTTGTCCGGCTTGAGCGCCACCACCCAAATCAACATGCCGCTGGCGCTGGAGGCGTTTTTTTGTGACGGGGCGCGGGGTATAGTATCCGATCCATTGCAAAGGCCCGCCATCGAAGGTTGAAACATTATGTCCGTCGCTCCCCGTCAAGGCGTTATATCTCTGGCCATCAAGGACAAGGCGATGCTGCACGCCAGTTATATGCCGTTTATCAAGGGCGGGGGGATTTTTATCTCGACCGAAAAATCCTTCGAGCTGGGCGACGAAGTTTTTTTGCTGTTGACCTTGCTTGAAGATCCGGAGCGCTTCGCCATCACCGGCAAGGTGATTTGGATCAATTACCGGACCACGCCCGGCGGGCGGCAGATGGGAGTCGGCATTCAATTCGCGGGCATCGAGGGAGCCAATCTGCAAAAAAAGATCGACGCCCTGCTGGCGGGTTACCCGCGCGTCGATCAAGCGACCAACACCATGTAACGGACTGACGGTCGGCTTTTCATGCTCGTCGATTCCCACTGTCATTTGGACCGGCTCGACCTTGACCGCTTTGCCGGCGGGCTGGCCGGCGTGTTGGACGCCGCCGCGCAAAACGGCGTCGCCCGCCTGTTGAGCGTGGCGACCGATCTGGAAAGCTGGCCGGCGCTGGCGCGGATGACCGAGCCGTATCCCCAGATCGCGCTGTCGGTGGGGGTGCACCCCAGCGAAGAGGGCGGACGCGCGCCGAGCGCGGCCGAGCTCAGCGCGCTGGGCCGCGAGCCGCGCGTGGTCGCCATCGGCGAAACCGGCCTGGATTATTACTACGGCCGCGACAGCGTGGCTCGCCAGCAGGATTGGTTTCGCCTGCATATCGCTGTCGCCCGCCAACTCGGCAAACCCTTGATCGTCCATACCCGCGACGCCCGCGCCGATACGATCGCTATTTTGCGGGAGGAAGGCGCGGCCGAGGTCGGCGGAGTGTTGCATTGTTTCACCGAGGATTGGGCGATGGCGGAGCAGGCGCTGGAATTGGGGTTTTACATCTCATTTTCCGGGATCGTGACCTTCAAGAACGCCCGCCAGATTCAGGAAGTCGCGCAAAAGGCGCCGGCCGACCGAATGCTGGTTGAAACCGACTCGCCTTATCTCGCCCCGGTACCGCACCGGGGCAAGCCCAATCAACCCGCCTGGGTGCGGCAGGTGGCGGAATGTGTCGCCCGGCTGCGGGGTGAGTCGCTGGAGCACGTCGCCGCCGCGACCAGCGCCAATTACCGCCGTTTGTTCGGCGCGCCCTCGGAGCCGGCGTGAACCACGCGGAAATGCGCGCGCGGATTCGCGGTTGCCTGCACCCCACCCATGAGTTGGACGCCGTCACCGGCGATCACGCGGTGGCCGGGATGGAACGCGAGGAACGGGCGTTGACCCCGGCCTCGGTGCTGATCCCCCTAATCGAATGGCCGCGCGGCTACACGGTGTTGCTGACCCAGCGCACCGCCCACTTGGAGCACCATGGCGGACAGATCAGCTTTCCAGGCGGACGGGCGGAGGAGAGCGATGAAGGCCCGGTGGCTACCGCGTTGCGCGAAGCCGAGGAAGAAATCGGCCTGAACCGCCAGCATGTGACGGAAATCGCGGGATTCTTGGATTTATATCAGACGGTGACCGGCTTTCTGGTTACCCCGGTGGTGGCGTTCGTGACCCCACCCTTTGAGTTGGTGCTGGACGCCTTCGAAGTCGCCGAGGCGTTCGAGGTGCCCTTGGACTTCATTCTCGATCCGCAAAACCACGAACGCCGCAGCATGCTGTTTAAGGGTCAGCAGCGAAGCTACTACGTGATTCCCTTTGAGGATCGGTTTATCTGGGGGGCGACCGCCGCCATGCTGGTCAATTTCGCCAGGCGGCTGACCGGCAATCCGTTGTCCTCCTGACTCCGGCTCGCTCGTCAGCCGGAGCGGGAGGACCAAAGCTCAAGCGAGTTTTCGGTATTTGATCCGGTGCGGCTGATCGGCCTCTACTCCCAATCGGCGCTTGCGGTCGGCTTCGTAGTCGGCGTAATTACCTTCAAACCACACCGCTTGCGAGTCGCCCTCGAAAGCCAGAATGTGGGTGGCGATCCGATCCAGAAACCAGCGGTCGTGGGAGATGATCACCGCGCAGCCGGCGAAGGCCAGCAGCGCTTCCTCCAGCGCCCGCAGCGTTTCCACGTCCAGATCGTTGGTCGGCTCGTCCAACAGCAAGACGTTGCCGCCGCTTTTCAACAGCTTGGCGAGGTGAACCCGATTGCGCTCGCCGCCGGACAAATCCTTGACGAACTTCTGTTGGTCCGGACCCTTGAAATTGAAGCGGCCGACGTAGGCGCGGGAGTTGATCTGATAATTGCCGACGGCGATCACGTCCAAGCCGTCGGAAATTTCCTCCCAGACGGTTTTGCCGGCGGCGAGGCTATCGCGCGATTGATCGACGTAGGCCAGTTTGACGCTGTCGCCGACCCGCAAACTGCCGCCATCCGGCGGTTCCTGCCCCACCAGCATCCGGAATAAGGTGGTCTTGCCCGCGCCGTTGGGACCGATTATCCCGACGATGCCGCCCTTGGGCAGCTTGAAGTCCAGACCGTCGATCAGCAGGCGATCACCGAAGCCCTTGCGAAGGCCGGTGGCCTCGACCACCAGATCGCCCAAGCGCGGCCCCGGCGGGATGTAGAGTTCCTGAGTTTCGTTGCGCTTTTGGAATTCCTGCGATTCCAGTTCCTCGAATCGGGCGACGCGGGCCTTGCTTTTGGCGTGGCGGCCCTTGGGGTTGGCGCGCACCCATTCCAGTTCCGCCTTCATCGCCTTGATATGGGCGGTTTCCTGCTTCTCCTCGATCTCCAGCCGCTGCTCTTTCTGCGCCAGCCAAGAGGAATAATTGCCTTCCCACGGGATGCCCCGGCCCCGGTCCAGCTCCAGAATCCAACCGGCGACGTTGTCGAGAAAATAGCGGTCGTGGGTGACCGCGACCACGGTGCCGGGATAGTCCTGGAGAAACCGTTCCAGCCACGCGACCGATTCGGCGTCGAGATGGTTGGTCGGTTCGTCCAGCAGCAGCATGTCGGGTTTGGAGAGCAGCAAGCGGCACAGCGCCACCCGGCGTTTTTCGCCGCCCGATAGCGTGGCGACTTCCGATTCCCAGGGCGGCAGGCGCAGCGCATCGGCGGCGACATCCAGGGTGCGGTCCAGATTGTGGCCGTCGGCGGCTTGGAGGTAGCTTTCCAGGTCGGCTTGTTCGGAGGCCAGTTTCTCGAAATCGGCGTCGGCGTCGGCGTAGGCGGCGTAAACCTCATCCAGGCGGGCCAGCGCGGTCTTGATCGGTTGCAGCGCCTCCTCAACATTGCCCCGCACATCCTTGGTGGGATCGAGTTGAGGTTCCTGAGACAGCAAGCCGATCTTGATGCCGGGTTGGGGGCGGGCTTCGCCCAGAATGTCGCCATCCACGCCGGCCATGATCCGCAGCAGGGTGGATTTGCCCGAGCCGTTCAGTCCCAGTACGCCGATTTTGGCGCCAGGAAAGAACGACAGGGAGATGTCTTTCAGGATTTCCCGCTTGGGGGGCACGACCTTGCCCACGCGGTTCATGGTGTAGATGTATTGGGCCATGCGATTCGATCAGCTCGTTAGCGAAGTGGCGGCAATCTACCCATTGACGGTCGAGCCGTAAAGAGGCGGCGATCCCGCGCGCCAAAAAAACCCCGCGCGTCGCCGGGCGGGGTTCCAACAGTGGGGGTGCGGGGGATTATTTCACAACCGGATGATAGAGGATCTCCAGTTCCGTGCCGAGGCTTTGCAGGAAACTGATTAATTGTCCCTGCATCTCGGCGGTTGTCCCGACATCGGCGGTGGGGTTGATGATCGAGCCGTGATCGCCTCGGATAAAGCGGACGATGACCCGCAAGCCCTTGTCATCCCACGCCGAGCGGTTGATGGAGCGAAGACCCATGATGGTGGCTAAGGGTTCGGTGCCCGACAGCGGCGCGTGCGCCACGGTGTTCGGGATCACTCGGTCGGAAGGCGCGCCGTCGCCGCCGATGACTTCGATCAAATGAATCGGGTGCCGAGCGGCGGCCGCGACGGCGTAATTGATCGGATCGCCGGAATCGACCGCCGTTTGCGCGGCGACGAGATAAGCCTCGTATTCGGGCGTGCCCTTGACGAGGCCGGCGGCGGCGAGGCCGGCGGCGATGCGCGGCCCGAAGGTGGCCGAACCGTCGAGCAGTTTGGCGATACCGCCGCCGGGCATGGCCAGCGTCGCGCTGGCCGCGGTGTCATCGATGCCGAGGTATGGGGTTCCGACGATGCCGCCCAGGGAATGACCGACAAAATGGATGCGGCGGGGGTTGAGATCGGGTTGCAGGTCGCCGTCCAGATCCACGACCGGCAAAGCGGCCGTGAGTTGCCGCAAATCCTCGGCGGCTTGGCGGGTGTTGTCGCGGCTGGTGAGCAGGCTCCTTAGATTGATGAAATAGTTGCCCGAAGCGTCGATGACGCCGTCCGGACCCTCGGCTCCAGTAGTGTTGTTGCTGAGATCCAGATCGAAGGTCCGTTCCAGTCCCGCGAGGTAAAAGGGATTTGCCTTGTCGGTGATCCCGTGCAGTGGCAAATCGATGGCGACGGCGGCGAATCCGGCGAAGGCCAAGGCGTCGGCGATCAAGAATAGGTTGGTCCGATTTTGGGTGATGCCGTGCTGGAAGATGACCACCGGCCAGCCGCTCACCGGCTTGCGCTGGCCGCTCGCGGCGTTGGGAACGGTCATCAGCGCCGGAAGTTGGGCGGCGGATGCGGCGGGCAGCGGGTTGTAGCGGGTCACCGGTCCACCCTCGGCGGTGCGCCAGTGGCCGCTCAAAGGCTTGTCTTTATCGAGATAGAAAGGGACGGCTAAGACACCCGCATAAATGTCGGAGTAACCGGGCAAGCCCAAGCCGACGGCGGCTGTGGTCGCGCCGGTCGGCTTGAGAGCGAAATTCGGTATAACTTGCGGTTTGGGCGCTTGGTCGATGGCCGCGAACGCATCGTCGATGGATTGGGTCATGAAGGTCCAGCTCAACACGATGCCGCTTTTGCTGATCCCTTGGCTGGCGGCGGCGTTTTCCTGGTTGTTGACCAGCTGTCGCAGCCCCTCCAGGGTCCGCGCCTGGGCGTCGCTCACGCCGGGAATCGCGCTGTTGCCGCCGGCGGTTATCAGCGGCATTTCCCGCTTGGCCAGCTGATAGATCGGCGAGGGAGAGGCGTTGAAACCGCTTTCATCCTGAATACCGTCGGTCAGGACCACTAAATAACCGGTTTTAGGGGCGAGCGGGCGCAACGGATTGATGGTCAGCGTGGTCCTGGCGGCATCGACTGGCGATAGGCCGACCGCATAATCGCTGCCGGCGGTGAGTTCACGTTCGACTTGAGTGATGGCGAACGGCGCGCGGGTGGTCGGATCGAGAAACGGATTCACCAGCGCGACTTGAAAAACCCGCACCGCGCCGACCGCTTTCAGGGCGTCGGTTTGCAAGGCGCTGGAAAATTGGACGGTCAGCGGCGCGACGGTGGAAAATCCGTCCAATTCGTTCAAGGCGACCCGAGGATCGGCCAAATTGTTGGGGTCGGCGACTGGAATATTCAGGGTGCCGTCGGTCGAACCGGCGAACAGTAGGTTGGTGGGAAACGGCAGCTTGCCGGCCGAGGGATCGAATTCGGCGAAAAAGTCCGCGCGGACGGCGGCGCTGGCGGCTTCGAATGCTGTCAAACCGAGCAACAGATAAAAAATAACGAGCCGGAACGGTTGTTTTCGGATGCGCATGACAAACCCCAAAGCGGTGAGCGAATAGGATGGAAAACCCGTTCGAGAGCCTGAATGGCTCAGCGCCGAACGCACCGGCGGTTTCCGGGTTATCGGCAACCACCCATCATGGAGTATAGTCATCATCCCTCCGCCGCGCCTGGAACGACGGGCGCGGGCGGCGGGTCAAACGGTTGATTTTCGGCGTGGAGCGTCGCGCCGCGAACGCCGTCCCTGCCGAGTCTGCCGTCCCGTCAGCCCAAGTCGATGCGATCTGTTGTTGCGTCGGTGTTCAAGAGCCTTTTTCAGTCAACCGCGCCATGCGTCTAGCTTCTCAATTCGGCATCGCCGCCTTGATGGTTGCGTCAGCGGCCGGTGGTTGGTATTGGCTCCAACACGGCGAGCCGGCCTCCGCCGAGCCTCCGCCGCCGCGCCGCAGCGCCACGGTGGTCGAAACCGCCTACAGCCGGCGCGGCGAGATTCAGGAGACCGTGACGGCGGTCGGCACCACCCGCGCCGCCCAATCGGTCAAGATCGTGCCGACGACGGCCGGACTGATCACCCGCATCGCCTTCGAGGCCGGCCAACGGGTTCAAGCCGGCGCGGTGCTGGTGGAGCTCGACAGCGCCAGCGAGCGGGCCGGGGTGCGGGAAGCTGAGAGCGAGTTGACCAACCTGCGCGCCCAGATGGCGCGCGCCGAGGCGTTGCGCGCCCGCAAGCTGCTATCGGAGGCCGATCTGGACGAACTGCGCGGCAAGCTCGGCATGGCCGAAGCCCGCCTGGAAGCGGTCCGCAGCCAACGCGACAAGCGGATCATCCGCGCGCCGTTCGGCGGGGTGGTGGGGCTGCGCAACGTCAATCTCGGCGCTTACGTCGATACCAGCGCGGTGTTAACCACGCTCGACGATCTCAATCCGGTCGAATTGGAATTCAAGGTTCCCGAACGGTATTTCAGCGCGGTCAAGGCCGGCCAGACCGTCAGCGCCGTCAGCGCGGCTTTTCCGAATCGGCGCTTTGCCGGCGCGGTGCGCGCGGTGGATACCCGGATCGAGCCATCCGCGCGCGCCTTTCGGGTGCGGGCCGAATTGCCCAATCCCGACGCGCTGCTGCCGGAGGGGCTGTTCATGAGCGTTTCGCTGGTGGTGGCCGAGCGCCGCGACGCCGTGTTGGTTCCGGAGGAGGCGGTCATTCGGGAAGGTGGCGAAAGCTATGTTTACGTGGTGGCGTCAGGCGCGGCGGTGCGCACGCCGATCGCGGTCGGCCAGCGTCGCGACGCGGCGGTGGAGGCGCTGACCGGACTGGCGGCCGATGTCGAGGTGGTGGTCAAGGGCCACCAGTCGTTGCGCGATAAAGCGCCGGTCCGGGCGGCCGCGCAGAACCCGCCGGCGGTAACGCCGGGCGACGGCGCGCGCCGGCAAGCCTCCTGAACCTCGCGGAGCCGGCCTGTGTTCCTGTCCGATCTGTTCATCAAGCGGCCGGTGTTCGCCTTGGTGGTGAGCTTGTTGATCGTGGTCGGAGGCGCGATGGCCTTGCGCGGGCTGCCGGTGCGCGAGCTGCCCGATATCGACGCTTCGGTGGTGACGGTCAGCACCACTTACACCGGGGCCGCCGCCGCCATCATCGATACTGAAATTACTGAAGTGATTGAGGGCGCGGTGGCCCGGATCGACGGGGTGCGGCGGATCGAATCCACCTCGCGCGAAGGCGGCGGCCAGACCCGGATCACCTTCACCACCGACCGCGACATCGACGCCGCCGCCGCCGACGTGCGCGATGCGGTCGGCTCGGTGGCCAACCGGCTGCCGGACGAGGCCGACGAGCCGCGCGTGGTCAAGGCCGACAGCGACAGCCAGCCGGTGTTGCGGATTTCGCTGACCAGCGACCGATTGTCCGCCGAAGACTTGACCGATCTGGCCGAACGGGCGGTGGTGGATCGGCTGACCACGGTCAGCAGCGTCGGCGAGGTGACGATCAACGGCGCGCGCCGTTATGCGATCCGGGTTTGGCTGGACAGCGAAGCGCTGGCGGCGCGCGGGCTGACCGTCGCCGAAGTGGAGACCGCGCTGCGTCAAGCCAACGTGGAATTGCCCTCCGGAACCCTGGAATCCGCCAGCCGGCAACTGGTGGTGCGCGTCAACAGTCGGCTGAAGACGGTCGAGGAGTTCCGCAATCTGGCCGTCGCCCAGCGCGACGGGTATCCGATCCGGCTGTTCGAGCTGGCCCGCGTGGAACCCGGCGTGCGGGACGATAGCTCGCTGGTGCGCGCCAACGGCCAGAATGCGATCACGCTCGGCGTGCTGCGTCAATCCAAGGCCAATACCCTGGCGGTGTCGGCGGGAGTGCGGGCCGAGCTGGAGCGGCTGCGCCCGCGTCTCCCCGAAAGCGTGCAAATGACCGTGGCCACCGACGATGCGCTGTTTATCCAAGCGAGCATCGATGAAGTGGTGATGACGCTGCTGGTGGCGGTCGGGGTGGTGGTGCTGGTGATTTTCGCGTTTCTGTATTCCCCGCGCGCGACCTTGATTCCGACCGCCGCCATTCCGGTCTCGGTGATCGGCTCGTTCATGCTGCTGGCGGCCTTGGGCTTTTCGATCAATTTGCTGACGCTGCTGGCCTTGATTCTGTCGATTGGGCTGGTGGTGGACGACGCCATCGTAGTGCTGGAAAACGTCCAGCGCCGGATCGACGGCGGCGAGCCGCCGCTGGCCGCCGCCTGGCGCGGTTCCCGGCAAGTCACTTTCGCGGTTCTGGCCAGCAGCGCGGTGCTGATCGCGGTTTACGTGCCGCTGTCCATGCTCGGCGGCGAAATCGGCAAGCTGTTTCGGGAGTTCGGGTTGGTGCTGGCGGCGGCGGTGACGATCTCCACCGTGGTGGCGCTGTCGCTGACGCCGATGATGTGCTCGCGGCTGTTGGGGCGGACGGGTCCGCCGAACCGGCTAATGCGGTGGTCGGAACGGAGCTTCGCCGCGCTGGAGCGGGGCTATCGGACCGCCCTGGCCGTCGCGCTCGCCATGCCGTGGGTGGTGCTGGCCGTCGCGGCGCTGCTGGCCGCCGTAGCCTTGGCCTTGTATCGCGGCTTGCCGCAAGAGCTGGTGCCCACCGAGGATCGCGGCGTATTCTTCATCTCCGCCCGCGCCCCAGAGGGGGCTACGCTGGCCTTCACCGACGCCGGGGTGCGCAAGATCGAGCGGGCGCTGCAACCCTTGCTCGACAGCGGCGAAGCCCAGCGGGTGCTGGCGGTTTCCGGACGGGGCGGCAGCCGCAATCAAGCTTTCGTGGTGGTCGGGCTCAGCGACTGGACCCAACGCGCGCGCAGCCAACAGACCATCATCGGCGAAACCCGTCGCCTGTTGGGCGAAATTCCCGACCTGCGCGCCGTTCCGAGCGGCCGCTCCAGCCTGGGCCGGAGCGCGAGTTCGCAGTCGGTGCAATTCGTGATCGGCGGGCCGGACTACGCCACGGTGGTGGCGTGGAGCGAGGCGATTCAGGCCCGCGCCCGCGAAAATCCGGGACTGACCGCCATCGACAGCGATTACGAGTCCAGCCAGCCGACCCTGCGGGTCGAGATTCACCGCGCCCTGGCCGAGGAACTGGGCATTCCCATCGAGCGCATCGCCGCCACCTTGCAAACCCTACTGGCCTCGCGCGAGGTGACCACCTACATCGATCGAGGTCGGGAATACGCGGTCGTGGCGCAGGCGCAAGCCGCCGACCGGCGAGGGCCGCAAGACCTGCGCGGCATCTTCGTGCGCGGCGACAAAAGCGGCGAACTGGCGCCGCTGAGCGCGGTCGTCGATCTGAGCGAGGAGGCTTCGGCGCTGGCGCTGCGCCGCTTCGACCGGTTGCCGTCGGTCACCATCGAGGCCACGCTGGTCGGCGCTTACGATCTCGGTCGGGCCGTCAATGATTTTCGGGGGATCGCCGCCGAGGAATTGCCGGTCGAAGCGCGCGCGTCCTTCTCCGGCGCGGCCGAATTGTTTCTGGATACCTCCGGCAGCCTGTATTTTACCTTCGGCTTTGCGCTGTTGATCGTGTTTCTGGTCTTGGCGGCGCAGTTTGAAAGCTTCATCCACCCGTTGGTCATCCTGCTCACCGTGCCGGTCGGGGTGACCGGCGCGCTGCTGGCGCTGTTGTTCACCGGCCAATCGCTCAATATCTACAGCCAGATCGGCTGCGTGCTGTTGATCGGGTTGATGGCCAAGAACGGGATTTTGATCGTGGAGTTCGCCAACCAACTGCGGGCGGAGGGTTTGAGCGTGCGCGAGGCGGTGCTGGCCGGGGCCAGCCAGCGGCTGCGGCCGATTCTGATGACGGTGCTGTCCACCGTGCTGGGCGCGCTGCCGCTGGCGCTGGCGACCGGCGCGGGCTCGGAAAGCCGGACCGCCATCGGCGTGGTGGTCATCGGCGGCTTGCTGCTGTCCACCGTTTTGAGCTTGTTTTTGACCCCGGTGCTCTATGATCGGCTGGCGGGATTGACCCGGCCGGTCAACGCCGTCCAACAGCGGCTGACGGCGCAATTGAACCCGCGCGCATCGGACGGGCCGGCGTGATTTAGCCTTTCAGCAGCGAGCGGAGGGTCGAGGAGGTGGTCACCTTGCCCTCGCCGCGATAGGCTTCGTGGTTGGCTTCGATGTCGTCGAGTTTGTAAAGATAGTTCACCATCAACCCCGCCGATTGCTCCATGCCCTTGGCGGAGGTGTCGGCCAGCCAATTCAGCCGCTCGATCCGCGCGCCGTTGGACAGGTGGAAATGCGCCACCCGGTCGAGGGCGGTGCTGTGGCCTTCGCGCTTTTCCTTGGACAGATAACGGGCGCACAGGCGCTGCAAGGGGGTCTTCAGCGCCTTGGCCAGTTCCGGTTTTTCGTTCCAGCGCCCTTGCAGCAGGGTCTTTAACGAAACCGGTTCCGCGCCCGTTCCGGCGGCGGCCGCCAGCGCCTTGCGTTCCGAGCCGGTCAATAATTCCGCTTCAACCTCTTTGCCCGGCTCGTCGAGCTTGCGTTGGAGCCAGGCGCGGAAGCCGGGAATCGGCGAGAGGGTGGCGAAGGTTTTGAGATTTTTGAACTCGCCGGCCAGTTCGTCCACCACCCGCTTGATCAGAAAGTTGCCGAAGCTGATGCCCGACAAACCTTCATGCGCGTTGGAAATCGAATAGAAAATGGCGGTGTCGGCCTCATGGGGATCGACCACCGGAGCCGTCTCGTCGAGCAAGGTATGCACGTCGTCGGCGATGCCGTTGACCAAGGCGACCTGGACGAGGATCAGCGGCTCGTCGGGCATTCGGGGATGGAAAAACGCAAAACAGCGCCGGTCGGAGCCGAGCCGGTTTTTGAGATCGTTCCAATCCCGGATCGGATGGACCGCCTCGTAGACGAACAGCTTTTCCAAAAGCGAGGCCGGCGAATCCCAGGCGATGCGCCGCAATTCCAAAAAACCGACGTCGAACCACGACACCAGCAGCGATAATAAATCCCGCTCCAGCGCCGCCAGCGCCGGATCGTCCTTGCGCCATTCCAACAGCTCGGCGCGCAGGTCCACCAGAAAGTGAAAGCCCTCCGGCAAGGCGTTGAACTGCGCCAGCAGACGCAGGCGCGGCGGCTGCAAGGCCTGATAAAGCGCCCGCTCGGCTTTGGCCCGCTCCTCGGGCGAGCCGTCGGCTTGCCGCAGTTTCTCCACCGCCTTGTCCATGGTCTTGCGGTTGATGTCGAATTCGGCGGCGAGAACCTGCAGGAAGCGCTTGCGCCCTTTGGGGCTCAACGAAAGATAAACCCGGCCCAGATTGGCGGCGCGGGCGCGGGCCGAGACCTCGCCTCCGCGCGCTTCCAGGCAATCGCGCATCTGAGCCTTGAGCGCCTCCGCGTCCTTTTCGGGCAGGTTGGGGCCGGGCGCGCTGGAGAGCAGCCCGCCGCCCCAATCGGCCATCTCCCGCCAGGCTTCGCGCAGGTTGGACATGGTGCGGTTCAGCAAGCTGTCGCGGGTGATTTCAGGCTCGCGGGGTGCGGGTTCGGTCATGCCGGCGCTACTCGATGGGTCAGAACTGATCTTCGGTCAAGGCCAAGATCGAAACGCCGCCGTTGCGGATCGACGCGCACAGGCCCCGGGCCTTGGGCAGCACGTGTTCGGCATAAAACCGGGCGGTGACCAGCTTGGCTTCGTAAAAGGACGAATCCCGTCCTTCCTTCAATTTGTTTTGCGCGATCCGCGCGGCCCGAGCCATCTGCCAGCCGCCGCAGACGAAACCGGCCAGCATCAAGTAATCGACTGACACCGCCATGACCTCTTCCGGGTTGTGGGTGTCCAGCATCCACGCGGTCGCCTCGGACAGCGCCGCCGCGCCATCGCGCAAGCCGGCGCGGATCGCGGCGAGATCGTCGCCCGGCTCCCGGCCGAGCTCTTCGACGGTCTCCTCGATTTCGGAAAGCAGCGCCCGCATCGACGCGCCTTTGTCCATGTTCAGCTTGCGCCCGGCCAAGTCGGCGGCCTGAATGCCGGTGGTGCCTTCATAGATGGTGGTGATCCGGGAATCGCGCAGGTGCTGGCACGCGCCGGTTTCCTCGATAAAGCCCATGCCGCCGTGAATTTGCACGCCCAGGGAGGCGACGTCGATGCCGGTTTCGCTCAACCAGCCTTTGACGATCGGAATGAGCACATCCACTCGGGCCTGATGGCGCCGGCGGGTTTCCGCGTCTTCGTGGTGGCGGGCCAGATCCAGATGCTTGGCGACCGTGTAAGCCAGAACCCGCATCGCTTCGTTCAGCGCCTTCATGACCATCAGCATCCGCCGCACGTCCGGGTGGTGGATGATGGTGACCCGATCCCCGCTCTTGACTCCGACCGGCCGGCCCTGCACCCGGTCCTTGGCGAACTCGCGGGCGGCCTGATAGGCGCGCTCGCCGATGGCCAGCCCCTGCAGGCCGACTTTGAAGCGCGCCTCGTTCATCATGATGAACATATAGGCCAGGCCCTTGTTTTCCTCGCCGACCAGATAGCCGACCGCGCCGTCTTGGTCGCCGAAGGCCATGACGCACGTCGGGCTGGCGTGGATGCCCATTTTGTGTTCGAGCGAAACGGCGCGCACGTCGTTGCGCTCGCCGGGCGAACCGTCTGGCTGGACCAGAAATTTGGGCACGATAAACAGCGAAATGCCCTTGACCCCTTCCGGGGCGTCCGGGGTGCGGGCCAGCACCAGATGGATGGTGTTGGCCGTCATGTTGTGCTCGCCCCAAGTGATGAAGATTTTCTGGCCGAAAATCCGGTAGTGATCGCCCTCGGGCACGGCGCGGGCGCGCACCGCCGACAGGTCGGAGCCGGCCTGCGGTTCGGTCAGGTTCATGGTGCCGGTCCATTCGCCGCTGGTCATCTTCGGCAGATAGGTCGACTTTTGTTGCTCCGAGCCGACGTGGCTGATCGCCTCGATCGCCCCGGAGGTCAGCAGCGGACACAGCGCGAAGGACATATTGGCGGAATTCCACATTTCCTCGGTGGCGGTGTTCAAAAGTTCCGGCAAGCCCTGACCGCCGTATTCGACCGGACAGCCGATACCGTTCCAGCCGCCTTCGATGAACTTTTGATAGGCGGCGGCGAAACCGTCGGCGGGTATGACGCCCTGGGGTCCGAGCTTGACGCCTTGGACGTCGCCGGAATGGTTGAGCGGGGCCAGCACCCCGGAGGCCAGCTTGGCGGCTTCTTCCAAAACGGCTTCGGTCAGTTCCGGGCCAACGTCCTGGTCGGCGTAAACCGGCAAGGCGGCGACTTCGGCCAAGCCGGCTACTTCGTTGATAACGAACTGCATGTCGCGGGTCGGAGCGGAATAGGCGGTCACGGTCGTCTCCTGGAAAGGCGGGCACTGCGAGGTGAAAGCGAGCGCCGCCCCGCGCGCGTCCGATCCCCGAGGCGCGGGTCTGGGAGCGGCGGGCGGCGCGGGGTCAACGCCGGACCATCAGCTGGCGGCTTTCAGTTTGTCCAACTCCTGGGCCATTTCGGGCATGGCCGCGAACAGGTCGGCGACCAGGCCGTAATCGGCGACTTGAAAGATCGGCGCTTCCTCGTCTTTGTTGATGGCCGCGATCACCTTGCTGTCCTTCATCCCCGCCAGATGCTGGATCGCGCCGGAAATGCCGACGGCGATATACAGTTCGGGCGCGACCACCTTGCCGGTCTGGCCGACTTGATAGTCGTTGGGGACGAACCCGGCGTCCACGGCGGCGCGGGAGGCGCCCACCGCCGCGCCGAGTTTGTCGGCCACGGCTTCCAACAGTTTGAAATTCTCGCCGTTGCCCATGCCGCGCCCGCCGGAGACGATAATGCGGGCGGCGGTCAGTTCCGGCCGGTCGGATTTCGTCAGCTGTTGGCCGACGAAGCTGGAGACCCCGGCGTCGGCGGTGGCGGCGACCGTTTCGACGGCGGCCGAGCCACCCTCGGCGGCGGCGGCCGGAAAGGCGGTGCCGCGCGCGGTGATCACCTTGATCGGGTCCTTGGATTGCACGGTGGCCAACACGTTGCCGGCGTAGATCGGCCGCACGAAGGTATCCGGGCTTTCCACCTTGATGATGTCGGAGATTTGGGCGACATCCAGCAGCGCCGCCACCCTCGGCAGCACGTTCTTGCCGGCGGCGGTGGCGGGGGCGAGGATGTGGCTGTAGCCGCCGGCTAGGCCGACCACCAGCGCGGCCACGTTTTCGGCCAGTTGGTTGGCATAGTGCGGGGCGTCGGCATGCAACACTTTCTTGACGCCCGCGACCTTGGCGGCGGCTTGGGCGACCGCGCCGCAGTTGTGGCCGGCCACCAGGACAGCGATGTCGCCGCCCAACTGGGAGGCGGCGGTAACGGTGTTCAGCGTCGCCGCTTTCAGCGCGGCGTTGTCGTGTTCGGCGATAACCAAAATGCTCATGATGCGGTATCCGTGACGTTAGATGACGTGGGCTTCTTTATGGAGCTTATCGATCAGGGCAGCGACGCTGTCGACCTTGATCCCGGACTGACGCTTGGGCGGTTCTTGCACCTTGAGGGTGGTCAGCCGGGGGGCGACGTCGACGCCGAGGTCGGCGGGTTTGAGCACATCCAACGGTTTTTTCTTGGCTTTCATGATGTTCGGCAGCTTGACGAAGCGCGGTTCGTTCAAGCGCAGGTCGGTGGTGACCACCGCCGGCAGTTTCAACGCCACGGTTTCCAGACCGCCGTCGACCTCGCGGGTGACCTTGATCGCGCCGGCGTCGACCTCAACCTTGGAGGCGAAGGCGCCTTGGGACCAGCCGAGCAGCGCCGAGAGCATCTGGCCGGTTTGATTGGCGTCGTCGTCGATGGCTTGCTTGCCCAGGATCACCAGGTCGGGCTTCTCCTTTTCGACCACCGCCTTCAAGAGCTTGGCGACCGCCAGCGGTTGCAGTTCGGCGTCGGTTTCCACCAGAATAGCGCGGTCGGCGCCCATGGCCAGCGCGGTGCGCAAGGTGTCCTGGCAGGCGGCGACCCCCAGCGAGACCGCGACGATCTCTTGGGCCTTGCCGGCCTCCTGCAACCGGACGGCTTCCTCCACGGCGATTTCGTCGAAGGGGTTCATGGACATCTTGACGTTGGCCGTTTCCACACCGGAGCCGTCGGCTTTTGCCCGAACCTTGACGTTATAGTCAACGACCCGTTTTACAGCGACTAGTATTTTCATCGTTCACCTTCTAGTGGGAGTGGTCGCTTAGCGCCTTAGGCTTTTGGCGCGCGCCGGGGAAAACCGATCGCCCGGTCTTGCACGTCAGTATATTACAGGCTGGGACCGCAACCCGAAACGGGCGCGGTGGGGCGGCGGGGCCAGCCGGGCGCGAAGTCGCTTGATTATACTGGATCGTTCTGGGGGATTTAGCCTCTGGAGTTGCGTCGTGCCCTGAATTGATGGGGTTTCTCAAGCTGTCGGGCTCAAACGGCATCGGCCGCCGCCAACATGAAGCGGCATCTTTTCATCGGTGAATCCTTTTCAAGGAGCGAGCGATATGAACTCATCAACAACGCTGAAGGCGCTGGTGTTGAACCAACGCGACGGTCGGACCGTGGCCGATCTCATGAATCTTACCGACGCCGACCTGCCGGCCGAAGCGGTATTGGTCGCCGTGGATTATTCCTCGCTCAACTATAAAGACGGGCTGGCGGTCACCGGCAAGGGCAAGATCGTGCGCCGCTTCCCGCTGGTGCCCGGCATCGATCTGGCCGGGACCGTGTTGGAGTCGGCCTCGCCGGCCTACCGGCCGGGCGATCGGGTGGTGCTCACCGGCTGGGGCGTGGGCGAGAGTTATTGGGGCGGTTACGCCCAGCGGGCGCGGGTCAAGCCGGAGTGGCTGACGCCGCTGCCGCCAGGGATGGACAGCCGCCGGGCCATGGTGATCGGCACCGCCGGTTTTACCGCCATGCTGGCGGTGATCGCCCTGGAGCAAGCCGGCGTCGGGCCGGCGCTGGAGAAGCCGGTGTTGGTGACGGGGGCCAGCGGCGGCGTCGGAAGCGTGGCGGTGGCGTTATTGGCGCAGTTGGGATACCGGGTCGCGGCGCTGACCGGGCGGCCGGAGAATGAAGCGTTCCTGCACGAGATGGGCGCGCAACAGGTGCTCGGCCGCGATCAAATGGATCAATCCTGCCGTCCGCTGGAAGCACAGCGGTGGTCGGGGGTGATCGATACGGTGGGCGGGCGGATTCTGGCCCGAGCGCTCGCGGAAACCGATTACGGCGGCGCGGTGGCGGCCTGCGGCTTGGCCGGCGGCGTCGATTTGCCCACCACGGTCATGCCGTTCATCTTGCGCGGGGTAAGATTGCTGGGCGTGGATTCGGTGCAGTGTCCCCAGGAGCCGCGCCGGGCGGCTTGGGCGCGGCTGGCGCGCGATTTGCCCGCCGCCGCGCTGGAGCGCGCCACCCAAGTGGTTCCCTTGGCGGAGGTGCCGCGCTTGGCCGAGGCGATCCTGGCCGGCCAGGTGCGGGGGCGGGTGGTGGTGGATCCGAACGCCTAGGGAGGTTGGAATTTCCCACCGGCGCGCTAGGTCGTGTAGGCTATCGTTGTTTGTCAGAGCGCGTTAAAACAGCTTAAAACCGCCATTCGCCAACCATCCTCGCCGGAGATAGGGCATGTACTCCACGCATGAAGGCATGAACGACAGCATTCACGGCTATTACCTGGAAGATATGAAGGTCGGCATGAGCGCCTCTCACGCCAAGACCGTCACCGAAACCGATGTGGTGATGTTCGCCGGCTTGACCGGCGATAACAACCCGGTCCATTGCAACGAAGTGTTCGCCTCCCAGACGCGGTTCAAGGGTCGCATCGCTCACGGCATGTTTTGCGCGGGGCTGATCTCGTGCGTCGCAGGCACCCGCTTGCCGGGACCCGGCGCGGTGTACGTGGACCAGCAACTGCGCTTCACCGCCCCGGTGCGGATCGGCGACACCGTCACCGCCGTATGCACCATCCAGGAGATCAATCAGGAGCGCCGCCGGGTGGTGATGAACACGGTCTGTAAGGTGCAGGATCAGGTGGTGGTCGAGGGCAGCGCCACCTTCATGGTCAGCCGCCGCCAGACCTAAATCGAAGACCGCGGGCGCGGGCGCTCAGGCGAGCGCCGCATCCGCTCATTCTTCCATGATGACCCGAAATCCGGTCATCGCGTCGCGGTAATCGGGTTTTCGGGCCAGCCGCTTGGCCGCGCGCAGCTCGCCGGGGCCGCTGTTCCATGAGCCTCCGCGCACCGCCCGCACACCTTCGTTGCCGCGCTTGTCCGAACAGTTCTGCTCGCTGTCGCCATAATCCTGCGCGTATTCGGAACAGGTCCATTCCCAGACGTTGCCGGCCATGTCGTAGACGCCCAAATTGTTGGGTTGATAGCTGGCTACCGGCGCCGTCACCGCTTGTCCGTCGTCCAGGCTGCCGACCGAGGCGCCGGAGGGATCGTTGCGGTCGGAAAAGTTGGCGTAGCGCGGATCGATGTCGTTGCCCCAGTAATAGCGGGTGGCGGTGCCGGTTCGGGCGGCGCGCTCCCATTCCGCCTCGGTGGGCAACCGGAAGCGTTTGCCGGTGCCCGCCTCCCAGGACAGCCATTCGGCGAAGGCTTTGGCGTTGTCCCAGCTGACGTTGACGGTGGGTTGAGCGTCGCGGTTTAGCGGGCGTCCCTGATACGCGCCGCTGTTGTGATCGGGCTTGAAGCGGCGGAATTGGGCGTTGGTGACTTCGGTGCTCCCGATCCAAAACCCTTTGACGCAGACCTGATGGGAGGATTCGTCGCCGCCGCGATCCCGTTCGTTGCTCGGACTGCCCATGGTGAAGCAGCCGCCGTCGACCCACGCCAGCTGCATGCCGGTTTTGGGGTCGGTCTGGAGCTTGGAGCGGGTGCCCGGCTGTTGGGTGGCCAGCAGTTCGGCGCGGACGGCCGCCACTTCCGGGTGATCGGGGCTCAACACTGCTGCCCGCTCCAGATTGCCCTTGGCCGCCGTCCAATCCCTGACGGCGATGGCGCCGCGCGCCTGTTCGAGGTAGCGCGCGATCTCCTTTTCGGTGTTTTGGGCTTGTTCTCGGGCGAGGCGGGCGCTTTCTTCTTCCTGCTGCTTTTGTTGGGCTTGGCGCAGCGCGGCTTCATCCCGCAGCCGCTCGCTTTGTTGCGCCTGATAATACTCATAACCCAACAGCCCGGTTCCCGAGAGTCCGGAAATGGCGAACACCATCAGCATGATCCAGCGCCAGTTGATCCGCGTGTGAGAGCCGTAGCTGATGGCGTCCAGCCCCGGTTCGGACGTCGAGGAAACAGCCTCGGCCGAAGCGGGCGCGCGCCCGGCGTGGGATTGTGGGGCGCGAGCCGCCCCGTTTAACGGCGCCAGTTCGAGAAAATCGGAGCGCAACCGCGGCGCTTTGGAAAAGTCGGCTTGATCGTTGGAATGATCGGCCTGCGCCAGCGCTTCGCGCATTTCCGCCACGGTCTGAAAGCGCTCCTCGGGACGCACGGCCAAGGCCCGGTCCGCCACCTTGAGCAGCCCGCGCGAATACAAGCCCGCGCCGCACTCCACGGCGGGCTGAACCGGATCCTTAAGGACCCGCCCCGGCGCTTCGATGGGCGGCGCGCCGGTGATGCAGCGGTACAGCACCGCCCCGAGCGCGTAGATATCGGTCCAGGGGCCGTAATCTTCCCCGACCGTGACGTATTGTTCGATGGGCGAGTAGCCCGGCGTGACCACGCTGGTGACGCTGCGGGTGCGCCGTCCCAAAGCTTGACGGGCCGCGCCGAAATCGATCAGCATCACCCGGGTGTCGGAACTGCGGATATACAAATTGCTGGGTTTGAGGTCGCGGTGCAGGTAGCCCTGGCCGTGCACCGCGTCCAGCGCCGGCATCACGTCATCGAGCAGGTGGCGCAGTTCGGATTCGGGCAGGATACCGCCGCGTTGCAACAGCGAGCTTAAGGATTCGCCGTCTTCGTATTCCATGACGATGTAGGCGGAACCGTTGGCGGTGAAGTAGTCCCGCACCCGCACCACACAAGGGTGGTTGATTTGCACCAGGATCTTGGCTTCGTCCAGAAACCGTTGCAAGCCCCAATCGTAACAGGCCGGTTCGCCGCTTCTGGCCGGAATCTGGCCTTGGGCGTTGGCGCGCACGGTGGTGCCGTTGTGGTCGCGATAGGCCCATTCGGCCGGAAAATATTCCTTGATGGCGACTTGATTTTCCAACGCTTCATGGATGGCGCGATAGGTGATGCCAAACCCGCCGGCCCCGAGCACTTTTTCGATTTGGTAGCGGTGCAGGTTAAAGCCCCTGGGCAGCGCGTTGGTGTCATCGGTCATCTGGCTTCCCTTTCAGTCGTTGGGCGCGGGTTCGGGCTTGGAGCGCGGGGCGGGGGCCGTCCGCTACTGGCGCTCGCCGTGGAATAAAGAAGCAAAACCGGCGGATACGCGCCGCAGCCAGTGCGGTGGGGCCGCCGTGCCGGCGCTGGCGCGCAGCAGGATCAAGGTGGCGTTATCCGCGATGTTGCCGCCGCGGCGGACCGCCTCATCGGCCAGGGCGCGGGCGGCGGTCGTGGGGCCGTGAGCCAGGGTGGTCTCCCACAGCTCGAGTTCGGTCACGTATTCCCATACCCCATCGGAGCACAACACCAGCAAGTCTCCGTCCTGGATCGAAAATTGACCCGCGTCGGGTTTGGGAATTTCCGCGCCGCCCAAGCAGCGGTAAAGCCGGTTTTGCGCCGGATGGCTGGCCATGTCGGACTCGCTGATTTCACCCAAATCCATCAATAGCTGCACGGCGGAATGATCGCGGGTTCGCATCAACCGTTGTCCGTCTCGAAAATGATACAATCGACTGTCGCCGACATTCAGCCAATAAGCGAAATCGCGCTGGAGCCATACCATCACCACGGTGCTGCGCGCCGTTTCCGATTGGGCGTTGATGGCGTCGTGCATGCGCTGGCACAAGCGGCCGAGGGCGGCGGGCGGGTCGGCATGGAGTGATTCCGATGATTCCTGGACAAAACCCCGCGCTATATCGACGACGGTCTGCGCGCCCAAAGCGCCGTCCAGATGGCCGCCCATGCCGTCGGCGATGATCGCCAACACGCCTTCCGGGCGGGGAGAGGAGAAAATGCTCCAGCGGTCCTGTTGTTCCTTGCGCCCGCCGAGCTGGCTGGCGGCCCCGCGTTCCCAACCCGAAGCGAGTTTGGATTCGCGAGCGCTCACACCGGTCCCCCGAGCCGTTGGGCGGGTGTTGCAATCAAGCGCCGCTGCCCGCGCCCGAGGCAAGCAACCCGGCCGTTCTCACGGCGGACGGTACGGAAAAAGCGCCCGGACATGCCAAATTCTCCTTAATAACCCAAACGAAACCGCAGCGGGATCGAAACGGCCGATCGCCCCCATCCCGCCATCGCCCCGTTCCGGCGCGAATCTGGGCGATAGAGCCGGTAAAGGGCTGATGGCCGGCGGGGACGAACCGCCGCTCGACCGACGTAGCATACGAACCCTGTTGGCCGAGAGCAAGTCGACGGGGTTCGGTCCGGCGGACGGCTATAATAATTTGAGCACCTCGCCGGCGTGGTCGGCGCAGTCGGGCGATTGGATGATGTGGGCGATATGGCCGCTTTCGTCGATGATGAAGGTCATGCGATTGGCCACGCCGAACAAGCTTTTCGCCGCGCCGATCACCCCGCCCCCGCCGATGGCGCCGTAGGCTTGGGCGACGGCGGAATCGGTATCGGCGATCAGCGGAAAATTGAGCTGATATTTCTCCGTGAACCGTTGGTGCGAGGCGGTATCCTGGGTCGAGACGCCGAGCACTTCCGCGCCCTTGTCGCGGATTTGCTGGTGGTGATCGCGCAGCGAGCACGCTTGCTTGGTGCAGCCCGGCGTGTCGTCCATCGGATAAAAATACAGCACCAGCTTGCTCCCGAAATAATCGGATAGCTTGACCTGACCGCCGTCGGTGGCGGTGGCGGCAAACATCGGAGCGGGGTCGCCAATTTTCAATTTCATTATATGAATCTCACGGGTAAGGTTATAAATTTAACTTTCGGAGGGTTTGAAAAAAAGTTTAGGACAAATTCGCCAGGGGTTCCGGCCCGCGAATATGATCGTGCTGGCGTCGCGGACGGCGATAGCGTGCGCGAGCCCGCGGTTTCTTTGACCCGAGCGCGGTCAAAAGCTCTCACGCCGGCGTCGCGGACTCGAGCGACTCCGCGCGGGCTGAACCGATTCGAGGCTACGGGAGAGGAGAATGGAAAAAGTCTGGTTGAAAGATTATCCGTCGGGCATTCCGGCCGAAATCGATTTGGGCGAGTTTGCGTCGATCAAGGATATTCTGGAAAAGAGTTGCGCGCGGTTCGCGGATTTGCCGGCCTATTCCAATATGGGCGTCACCTTGCGCTATCGCGACATCGATCGGTTAAGCCGCGACTTTGCCGCTTTCCTGCAAGGTTTGGGTTTGGGCAAGGGCGATCGGGTCGCCTTGATGATGCCTAATATTCTGCAATATCCGGTGGCCTTGTTCGGCGTGTTGCGCGCCGGCATGGTGGCGGTTAACGTCAATCCGCTTTATACCGCCCGCGAGCTGGAACATCAATTGAGCGATTCCGGCGCCGCAGCCATCGTCATCGTCGAGAATTTCGCGCATACCCTAGAGCAAGTGCTGGAGAAGACCCCGGTCAAGACCGTGGTCATGAGCCAGATCGGCGATCTTTTCCCCTGGCCCAAGCGATTCCTGGTCAACCTCGCGGTCAAGCATCTCAAAAAATTGGTGCCGGCCTGGCGGATTCCCGCCGTCACCGCGTTTCGGGATGCCTTGAAAATCGGATCGGGCAGTACTTTGAAGGAGTCTCCGCTCAGCCACGACGATTTGGCTTTTTTGCAATACACCGGCGGCACCACCGGGGTGGCCAAGGGCGCTATGTTAACGCACGGCAACATGGTGGCGAATTTGCAGCAGGCCTCCGCCTGGTTGAGTCCGTTTTCCAAGCCGGCCGAAGAAATCGTCATTACCGCGCTCCCGCTCTATCATATTTTTTCGCTCACCGCCAATTGCCTCACGTTCATGAAGATGGGCGGCCACAATATCCTGATCACCAACCCGCGCGATCTGGCGGGTTTCGTAAAGGAATTAGGCAAGTTGCGGTTTAGCATCATCACCGGCGTCAACACTTTGTTCAACGCCTTGCTCAACACGCCCGGCTTCGAGCGGCTGGATTTCAGCGCCTTGAAGTTCAGTCTCGGCGGCGGCATGGCGGTCCAGCGCGCGGTGGCGGAAAATTGGCGGAAGGTGACCGGCGCGCCGCTGATCGAGGCCTACGGACTCACTGAAACCTCGCCGGCGGTGTGCATCAATCCGCTGGATCTCAAGGAATACAACGGCAGCATCGGCCTCCCGATCTCCTCGACCGAACTGTCGATCCGCGGCGATGACAACCGCGAGTTAGGAATCGGTCAGGATCAGGTCGGCGAGATTTGCATCCGTGGCCCGCAAGTGATGCGCGGCTATTGGAACCGCCCCGATGAAACCGCCAAGGTGATGACCCCGGACGGTTTTCTGCGAACCGGCGACCTGGGTTACATGGATGAACGGGGCTACACCCGCATCGTGGATCGTAAAAAAGACATGATTTTAGTGTCGGGCTTCAACGTCTATCCCAACGAAGTCGAGGATGTGGTGGCGCTGCATCCGGGCGTGCTGGAAGCGGCGGCCGTCGGCGTGCCCGACGAGAAATCGGGCGAAGCGGTCAAGGTGGTGGTGGTCAAGAAAGATCCGGCGCTGACCGCCGAGGCGCTGATCGCGCATTGCCGCCTGCATCTGACCGGCTACAAGGTGCCGCGCCGGGTCGAGTTCCGCCCGGAGTTGCCCAAGACGAATGTCGGCAAGATCCTGCGCCGGCTACTGCGCGACAGTTGAAGCCAGGCGCGCGCCGGCGCTTGCGAAACTGACCGGGTCCAACGCCCTCACGCCGCCGCAGTTTCCGGTCGGTTCTCCACCGCGCGCGCGATCCAGCCGAGCAGATAATCCGCCAAGTCCCGCCAGCGGGCTTCCAGCATCATCGCGTGCGCCATGTTGGGGCAGATATGGCATTCCGCCCGATAAAACCGCGCGGTTTCCTCGACCAGCGTCGGCGAGACGAAAATGTCGTGCTGGGCTCCCAGCACCAACACCGGCGCGGGCGAGCGACCCGGCTTCAGCCTCAGCGGATTCAAGCCCATCATATCCAACGAAACCACCTGCGATTCGGCTTGGGTGTAGCGGAAGAATTCGCGCAGCTTGTCTGCCGGCATATCCGGAGAAAACAACAACCGCCGCATCAGCTCGATCGAACCGAAGCTAGGACCGAGCACCGAAAACAAGGCCATCTGCTGGAACAGGAACGGATGGCGCATCGCCATGTGCAAATTGGAAGGCAGCAAGCCCTGCGGCGGCACGGAACCCATCAATACCACCCCGGCGACCGCCGGCGAGCTTTCCAGGTATTTCTGAACGACCATGCCGCCCATCGAGTGGCCGATTAATAGCGGTGATGGCGGCAGAACGGCCGCCGCTTGCGCCAGATCGGCGACGTAATCGGCCAAGCGCCAGGTATGCAAGCGTTCGCGCCCCTCGCTGCGGCCGTGACCGCGCAGGCTCACCGCGTGGGCTTCGTAACCGTGTTCGGCGAAGTAGGGTAAAAAATATTCATCCCAGACGCGCGCGTCGCTGAAAGAACCGTGAACGAATAGAAGCGGCGGCTGTTTGGGCGTCGTTTCCGGTCGACGGCTGACCATGTCTAGATGCATGGCAGACTCCTGAGCATATGAAAGAGAACGACTCAAGTCCCACCTTAACAGTTCGGGTTTTCGAATGCTTGACGTAAACGGCTGTAACAGCGGGATTGGCGCGGTTTTTTTAACCCTTCTAACCGTCGGCGGGTTCACCGTCGGACATCGCGCGCCGGGATCGATTCGAAGGCGTGACCGAGCGGATGAAGCTCGACGGGCCTCGCCGGGATCGACGCGGCCCGGCTGCCGTTACGACCACATCGGATAGCGTGCGTGCAGGTAGCGCTGTTCGGCGATCAGAATGGAAAAGGGAATTTCCTTTCTAAGGTGCAGGGCGATGTGATCGCCTTGAACCCGCACCACGTTGCCTTCGATTTTGATCGGCGCGCCGCGCCGGAACCGGAGCAGGCCGGCGATGTGATCGCCCGGATTGGGCGGTGGCAGACCGGGCGCGGCGTAGCGCACGCCGCGCGCCGAAACGTCGATCACCGCGAACGATTGGCTTTCGAAGACGAAAGTCGGACGTTCCGACAAGGGGAAACGGATGCGATGGAATTCGCGTAGGTCTTGAGCGGATGAGGAAGCCATCGCTATAGATCAAGTTCCAGGGGTGGCGAGGGACGTAATTTTGCCCAGCTTCGGTAGCGGTTGAGCAAGTGGCGTTCCTCGCGGTGAAAGATCGCGGCGGGAATGTCACCGTCGGGCAGGTGCGGGGCGATCTCGCCGTTTTGAATGCGCGCGGCCAAATCGCGAGCCGAAGCCGCTGTCTGGGATCGGAACAGGCGTTGGCCGCGCGCCACCTCGCCGAGCGCGGGCAGGGGTTGCCCGGTGATGATAAGGCGTAAGCCGCGCGCCGAACGATCCAGTCCTTCACGGCGCTGTCGCCCGATCTGCGAGCAATCCGGCGACGGGAATTCGAGCCGGTGGAACTCGCGTTGCTCCGAGCGGATGAGGGGATCGTTCATGCCGGCATCATCCTCGCAGCGGGCGGCGCGGCGGCGCGGCGGGGTCGCTTGTTGAAACCGCCGTGATGGCGCAGCGCAGCCAGCCTTCGGCCAACAAGACGTCCACGGTGTCGCCGACGGCGGCGTCGCCGGCCCGGCGGAGGATGACGCCATCATCGGGCCGGCGCAGGATCGCATAACCCCGGTTGAGGGTGGCGAGCGGGCTGAGCGCCTGTAACTGCTTGCTAAAATAATCGAGCCGCCGGGACGCCGCGCGCGCGTTTTGTCGGATTGCGGCGCGCAGCCGCGCCGCCAGCGCGCGCAGCCGCTCGCGTTCCCGGCGCACTCGGACCTTTGGGGTCTGAGCGCGCAAGCGCGCCGTCAGTCCGGCGAGCGCGTCCTGCTCCCCGTTCAGACGGTATTGCAGCGCCTGGCGCAACCGCCGGTTCAATACCTCAAGGTATTGGGCGTGGGTGTTCAGGCGATGGCGCGGATGCCTCCGCGACAGCCGTCCCGCCAGCTCGTCCAGCCGCTGGAACCGACCGTCGAGTTCGCGGCGCGCGGCGCGATGCAAGCGCTGCTCCAGAAACTGAACCTTCGCCAGCCACTCCGCATGATCGGGTCCGGCCAATTGCGCCGCCGCCGTCGGCGTGGGGGCGCGAAGGTCGGCGGCGAAGTCGGCGATGGTGACGTCGGTTTCGTGGCCGACGCCGGTGACCAGCGGAACGGAGCAGCCGACAATCGCTCGGGCCACGATCTCTTCGTTAAAGGCTTGTAAATCCTCCAGCGAACCGCCGCCCCGCACCAGCAGCACCACCTCGCACTCCCGGCGGCGGGACGCCCGTTCGATGGCGCGGGCGATCTGCTGGGCCGCGCCTTCGCCCTGCACCGCGACCGGATAAACCAGCACCGGCACGCTGGGGCAACGGCGGGCGAGGGTTGCAAGCACGTCGCGGACGGCCGCGCCGCTGGGCGAGGTGATGACGCCGATCCGGCGCGGGAAACGCGGCAGCGGCTTTTTGCGCTCCGGCGCGAAACAGCCTTCCCGCTCCAGACGGACCCGCAGTTCGTCGTAAGCCCGCCGCAGCGCGCCGGCGCCGGCTTCCTCCACGTAGTCGACGATCAACTGAAAATCGCCGCGCGGTTCGTACAGGCTGACCCGCCCCCGCGCCAGCACCTGCTGGCCGTTGCGCGGGCAATCGCGAAACAACAGCGCGCGCGGTTGAAACAGCGCGCAGCGGATTTGAGCGCGGGCGTCCTTAAGCGAAAAATACAAGTGGCCCGAAGCGGGTCGGGTCAGGTTCGACACTTCGCCTTCCACCCACAACGCCGGAAACTGGCCTTCCAACAGCCGGCGCGCTTCCTGGTTCAAGCGGGAAACGCTGTAGGGTTCACGGGTCGATGCAAGGGTCGCGGGCATGGGCGCTCGGCTGCTTCTTTTATCCAGAGGGTTTAAAAGCTTATAATTATCCGCTTATTTCCAAGTTGTGCCGAGGCACCGCCATGCGCATTGTTCAAGAAGCCCTCACCTTCGATGACGTCCTGCTTCTCCCGGCCTACTCTGCGGTGCTGCCCAAGGATGTGAGTCTAAAGACCCACTTGACCCGCGCCATCACCCTGAATATTCCTCTGCTGGCGGCGGCGATGGATACGGTCACCGAATCGCGGTTGGCCATCGCCCTGGCGCAGGAAGGCGGCATCGGCATTATCCACAAGAACATGCCGATTGAAAAACAAGCGCACGAGGTCCGCCGGGTCAAAAAGTATGAAAGCGGGGTCATCAAGGACCCGATCGTCACTTCGCCGGGAACCACTATCCGCGAGGTGCTGGCCCTGACCCGCGCCCATCATATTTCCGGGGTGCCGGTGGTGGACGGCGAAGATCTGGTCGGCATCGTGACCAGCCGAGACTTGCGCTTCGAGGACAACATGGCCGCGCCGGTCAGCACTATCATGACTCCCAAGGAGCGCTTGGTCACGGTGCGGGAAGGCGCCAGCCGCCAGGAGATTGTCGAACTGCTGCACAAGCACCGGATCGAGAAGGTGCTGGTGGTCAACGACCGCTTTCAACTGCGGGGGATGATCACGGTCAAGGACATCCAGAAATCCAGCGATTTTCCCAACGCCTGCAAGGATGAATGGGGCCGGTTGCGGGCCGGGGCGGCGGTCGGCACCGGCGGCGACACCGAGGAGCGGGTGGAGGCGCTGGTGGGGGCGGATGTGGATGTGATCGTGGTGGACACTGCCCACGGCCATTCCCGCAACGTCTTGGATCGGGTGCGCTGGATCAAGGCGCGCCACCCGAAGGTGCAGGTGATCGGCGGCAACATCGCCACCGCCGCCGCCGCGCGCGATCTGGTGGAGGCGGGCGCGGACGCGGTTAAGGTCGGCATCGGTCCCGGTTCGATCTGCACCACCCGGATCATCGCCGGCGTCGGCGTGCCGCAAATCAGCGCCGTGGCCAACGTCGCTGAGGCGCTGGCCGACAGCGACGTGCCGGTAATAGCCGACGGCGGAGTGCGCTATTCGGGCGATCTGGCCAAGGCCATCGCCGCCGGCGCGCACGCGGTCATGATCGGCAGTCTGTTCGCCGGCACCGAGGAAGCGCCGGGCGAGGTCGAATTGTTTCAGGGCCGTTCCTACAAATCCTATCGCGGCATGGGCTCCATCGGCGCGATGACCCAGCAGCACGGGTCCAGCGACCGCTATTTTCAGGAAGGCAGCGCGGTCGAAAAGCTGGTGCCGGAAGGAATCGAGGGCCGGGTGCCCTACAAGGGCAGCGTGCTGGCCATCATCAACCAATTGATGGGCGGCTTGCGTTCCAGCCTGGGGTACGTCGGATGCCAGAATATCGCCGAAATGCGCGTCAAGCCGGCCTTTACCCGCGTGACGAGCGCCGGAATGCGCGAAAGCCACGTCCACGATGTCACCATCACCAAGGAAGCGCCGAACTATCGGGTGGATTAGCGCCCGCTGAAAAATCCGAACGCTCGTGAATCGCCTATGAAAATCCCTGATTTTTTAAAAAGCTATAACCGGCATATCCAAAATTTATCGAGCGTTTATCCGCAAGAGCGCGCCATGTCGCTGGCGGTGGGCGGGGATTTCGAGGCCGTGGGGATGCTGGAATATCACTTGTTGCGGCAACAAGGACTAAGGCCGGCGGATACGGTGGTCGACGTAGGCTGCGGCAGCGGCCGGTTGGCTTATCAGTTAAGGGATTATTTGACGGGATTGTATGTCGGCCTCGATGTCGTTCCCGAGTTGTTGCAGTACGCCGCCGAGCTTTGCGGCCGACCGGATTGGAAATTTTACGCCGCGCCCGGTTTGAGGATTCCCGAGCCGGATGATTCTGCGGACTTTATCTGTTTTTTTTCGGTGTTCACACATCTGTTGCATGAGGAGAGCTTCAAATACCTCGAAGATGCCCGCCGGGTCGTCAAACCGGGGGGCAAAATCGTCTTTTCCTTTCTGGAATTCGCCATCCCGAGCCACTGGTTCATTTTCGAAGGTTCCCTGGCCGCCGTCGGGCGGGAGGATGCGGTCTTAAACCAGTTCGTCGGTCGGGACGCCCTCCAGGCGTGGGCCGATCATTTGAAATTAGCCGTCGTCGAAATCAACGACGGCGACAAGCCGCATATCCCCCTGGAGGATGCCTCGGTGAAATGGGACAACGGCCGAGAGATGCGCGAACGCGGCAATCTGGGCCAGTCGGTTTGCGTTTTGACCAAAACTTAATTCGGTATAAACGTCGATGACCGCTCGCGACATCCATCTCGACCGCATTTTGATTCTCGATTTCGGCGCGCAATACACTCAATTGATCGCGCGCCGGGTGCGGGAGATCGGCGTTTATTGCGAAATTTATCCCTATGACGCCGAACCGTCCGCGCTGCGGGCGTTTCAGCCTCGGGGCATCATTTTGTCGGGTGGGCCGGAATCGACCACGGTAGCCGAGGGCCCCCGCGCGCCGCACATCTTGTTCGATCTCAACGTCCCGCTGCTCGGCATCTGTTACGGGATGCAGACCATGGCCGTACAGCTCGGCGGCCGGGTGGAGGCGTCGGACCACCGCGAATTCGGTTACGCCCAGGTCCGCGCGCACGCCCATTCCGCCTTGCTGCGCGACATCGAGGACCACGCCAGCCCGGAAGGTTACGGCTTGCTCGACGTCTGGATGAGCCACGGCGATCGGGTCGCCGAGCTTCCAGCCGGCTTCGCCCGCATCGCCAGCACCGCGACTTGCCCCATCGCCGGCATGGCCGATGAAGATCGGCGCTGGTACGGCGTGCAGTTTCATCCGGAGGTGACGCACACCCGCCAGGGCGAGCGCATCCTGCGCCGGTTCGTGGTGGACATCTGCGGCTGCGAGCCGCTGTGGACCACCGGCAACATCATCGAAGACAGCATCGCCCACATCCGCTCGCAAGTGGGCGACGACGACGTGCTGTTGGGCTTGTCCGGCGGGGTCGATTCCTCGGTGGTGGCGGCCTTGCTGCACCGGGCCATCGGCGGCCAACTGATCTGTGTGTTTGTGGATACCGGCTTGCTGCGCTTGCACGAAGGCGATCAGGTCATGCGCACCTTCGGCCAGCACCTCGGCGTGCGGGTCATCCGGGTGGATGCCGAGAGCCGGTTTCTGGAGGCGCTAAGCGGCGTCGCCGATCCGGAGGAAAAACGCAAGATCATCGGCGGCCTGTTCGTCGAGATTTTCGAGGAAGAAGCCAAAAAATTGCGCGACATCAAATGGTTGGCCCAAGGAACTATTTATCCGGACGTGATCGAATCGGCCGGGGCCAAGACCGGCAAGGCCCATGTCATCAAATCCCATCACAACGTCGGCGGGTTGCCGGCGGCGATGCGGATGAAGCTGGTCGAGCCGCTGCGCGAATTGTTCAAAGACGAGGTGCGGCGCTTGGGCGTGGAGCTCGGCCTGCCGTCCGAAATGGTCTACCGCCACCCTTTCCCCGGTCCGGGCTTGGGCGTGCGCATTTTGGGAAAGGTGCGCAAGGAATACGCGGATTTGCTGCGGCAAGCCGATCACCTGTTCATCGAGGAACTGCGCCGACACGATCTGTACGACAAGATCAGTCAGGCGTTCGCGGTGTTTCTGCCGGTCAAGTCGGTCGGGGTGATGGGCGACGGCCGCCGCTACGATTACGTGATCGCCCTGCGCGCGGTGGAGACGGTGGATTTCATGACCGCCCGCTGGGCGCGGCTGCCTTACGAATTTCTGGATGGGGTATCGCGCCGCATTATCAACGAGGTTTCCGGCATTTCCCGGGTGGTCTACGACATCTCGGGCAAGCCGCCGGCGACCATTGAGTGGGAATAAGCCCGTGGAGGGCCGCTACCATGCACTCACCGGAACAGCCGCCATCACCGGCGCGCGAAAGGTCGGATATCGAGCGCGGGATGCTGACGCTGTCCAGCTTGGATCACTTGCACGAGGCGATCAGCATCGTCGATAAGGAGCTGCGGTTGCAGGTCTGGAACCGCCGCTTCGTCGAGTTGCTGGATTTCCCGCCGGAGTTAATGCGGGTTGGCCTGCCGTTCGCCGTATTGTTCGAGTATAACGCCCGCCGCGGCGAGTACGGCCCCGGCGATCCGGAAGCCTTGGTGGCGGAACGGCTGACCTTGGCCGGGCAATTTCGCAGCCACAGCTTCGAGCGCACCCGACCTGACGGCACGGTGCTGCGGATTCGCGGCGAGCCGATTGCCGACGGCGGTTTTATCACCCTTTATGAAGACATCACCGCGCGCAAATCCGCCGAGGCGGAATTGCGGGAGCACCGCGAGCAGTTGGAGGAACGGGTGCGCGAGCGCACCGCCGAACTGCGCAGCCTCAACGCCCAACTCACTCAGGAAATCGAGGAGCGCGAGCGCATCGATACCGCGTTGCGCGAGAGCGAAAACCGCGTCCGCTTGATTACCGACACCGTGCCGGTGCTGATCGCCTATCTGGACGAGCAGCAGCGTTATACCTTCGTCAATCAGAAACATGCCGAATGGTTCGGCCGGCCGGCCGATATTTTTCTCGGTCAGCCTTTCGGAGAAATGCTGGAACCGGCGCTGGCGCGGCGGCTGCGCAATCACGTTCACACGGCGCTCGACGGACGCGGCACCCACGTCGAATATGAGTTGACCACCGCCTGCGGCCGGATGTACGTGCGGTCTTATTTCATCCCCCACATTTCGTATCGCGCGGACTGCGACGGGGACCGGGTGGTCGGTTGTTTCATGCTCGGCGAGGATTTAACCGAATACCGGCAAGCGCAAATGGCGCTCAACCAAGCCCAGAAACTCAAGGCGGTCGGCCAGTTGACCGGCGGCATCGCCCATGATTTCAATAATTTGCTGACGGTTATTCTAGGTAATTTGGCGTCGGTGGAGGAGGGCTTGCGCGGGCGGCCCGAGCAGTACAAGGCGGTCAACACCGCGATGAACGCCGCCCGGCGCGGCGCCGATCTCACCCGACGGCTGCTGGCGTTTTCCCGCCGTCAGACCTTGCAGCCGAGCCCGCTGTCGCCGCGCCAGCAGTTGCAGGACATCGCCGAGCTGCTCAGGCGAACGCTGGACGCCAGCATCGAGCTTGAAACCGCGGCCGATGAAACGGTCTGGCCCATCTGGGTGGACCCGGGCCAGCTCGCCAATGCGGCGCTCAACCTGGCGATCAACGCCCGCGACGCCATGCCCGGCGGCGGCCGGTTGCGGATCGAAGCCCGCAACGTAACGCTCGATAGGGCTTATGTCAGCCGTTACCCCGATGTGGTGCCGGGCGATTACGTGCGCTTTACCGTTTCCGACACCGGCGCCGGAATGGCGCCCGAGGTGCTCGAACAAGCCTTCGAACCGTTTTTTACCACCAAGGGGGTCGGCTCGGGCACCGGGTTGGGTCTGAGCATGGTTTACGGTTTCGTCCAGCAATCCGGCGGCCATGTCCGTATCCGCAGCCAGTTGGGCAGCGGGACCAGCGTCGAGTTGTACCTGCCGCGCTATCTATCGCAGAAGGGGGAGGGACCGATTCATGCGGCGGTCGGAGCGAGCGTCGATGAAAGCCAACTGCGCGGGCGGGAAGCGATTTTGCTGGTCGAGGACGATGCCGACGTGCGGGATTTCGTGGCGCGCGCCTTGCTCGGTTTCGGCTATACCGTCCGTCAGGCCGCCGACGGCAGGGCCGCGTTGGAGATCTTGGACACCGATGCGCCGCTCGATCTGTTGTTGAGCGACATGACCATGCCGGGAGGGGTGAGCGGTCTGGAGTTGATCGTGGAGGCCAAGCAGCGGCGCCCGTCGCTCAAGATTCTGTGCATGTCCGGTTATTCGGAACAGTTGACGGCGGGTTTGAAGCTATTGGAATACTCGCTGCTGGAGAAGCCGTTTTTGAGGCACGATCTGGCGCGGGCGGTGCGATCGACCCTGGATCGACCGGCCGAGGCCGCCGTTGCTGATTCCGTGTCTTCTTAATGGACGGGTTTCCAGCGCCCGAGGGCGAGCGCGATCGCTACTGGATGCAGGCCGCGCTGGATTTGGCCCGGCGGGCGGAGCGCGCGGGAGAAGTGCCGGTCGGCGCGGTGGTGGTGCGCGGGGATCGACTGCTCGGCGAGGGATGGAACCAGCCAATCGGCGCGTGCGATCCCACGGCGCACGCCGAAGTGGTGGCGTTGCGGGCGGCGGCGGCGCGAGCCGGCAACTACCGGTTGCCCGATTGCGTGTTATACGTCACGTTGGAGCCCTGTCCCATGTGCGCCGGCGCGCTGGTCCAGGCGCGGGTGGCGCGGGTGGTGTTCGGCGCGGCCGACCCGCGCGCCGGCGCGGCGGGTTCGGTTTGCAACCTGTTGCGGGCGGCGGCGCTCAACCATCAAGCCGAAGTTGAAGGCGGGGTGCTGGCCGAGGAATGCGGGGCGGTGCTGCGGGAGTTTTTCCGCGCCCGCCGGAGCAAAACCTCCGGCGGCGGCGTCAGCCTCCTCAACGCTGATTGAATCCGGTATCGCCGGAGCGCGGCGACTGTTGCGGCGGCGGTAACTGCCGGGGCCGCCACGCTTGCGGCGGCGCGCCTTGGAATGGGGTTCCCCCCTGGACTGGCGGCGACCCTCCCTGAAATTGAGGCGGAATATCCTGAAAACGCGGGCGCGGTTGCGCCTGCAACGCTTGTTGTTCCGCCTCCAAGCGCTGTCTTTCGGCCAGCAGCGCTTGACGCCGTTCTTCCTCGCGCTGTTTGGCTTGGCGGACTTGCCGGCGCAGGTTCAGCAGCACTTCGCTCTTGGGGGCCGCGCGCAAGCCCCGGTTGATGTAGGCCAAGCCCTCGTCGGTCCGACCCTGTTGCAGGCTCTGCCGGGCGATGTCTTGATAGTAGGTGGCGATCCGTTGGATGCCTTCCGCGGCGGTCGGATTGCTCGGTTCCAGCTCCAACACGCGCTGGTAGCTGCTCAAGGCATTACCGCTAGAAGGCGAGGTCAGGCGGCGGTTTTCCATTTGAACGCGGGCCGCTTCAAGCAGCTGCTGGATTTCCTGTTGCGTGTTGGGCGGAGCGGGCGTCGCGGCGGCCGTCGCGGGTAGGGCGGCGGGATCGCTTTGCCCCGGCGCAAGCGCGGTTTGGCCGGGCGGAGCGGGAGCCGCCACATCCGGCGCGGCGGCCGCATCATCGCTGCCGGGCAAGGCGCGGTTGACGGTGATGTCGCCGGTCGGCGTCGCCGGCGGGGCAGCGGTCTCGGCCTGCGCTAGCGCCGGATCGGTTACTGGAGTCTGCGCCGGCGCTTGAGCTTGAGCCGGCGGCGGCGTTTGCACCGGCGCCGCCGGCGGCTGAGTCGGCGGTTGAGGTTGAGCTGCGGCTGTTGCCGGGGTTGGCGCCAGCGCTGGCGTTGGCGCTGGAAGTTGGGCCGGCGCTGGCGTTGGCGCTGGAGGTTGGGCCGGCGGTTGATTTGGGGAGGGCGTTTGAGCCGCAATCGGTCCCGGTCCGGCCGGTGAGGGCTGAATTCGACCGGGCGTGATCGGGGCGATGGGAGCGCTTGGGTCGGCGTTGGCCAGGACGGGCGGTTTGCTCGTCTGCGGCGCTGGTCTGGAGACGATCCCGTCGCTGAGATTGTTCAGAAGTTGCGGCAAGTCGTTTAGTAAAGGGATTTGCCAGAGAAAGAAAAGCCCCGCCGCGCCCGCCGCCAACACGGCCCCGAAATAAAGACCCAACCGTTTCAACCAGCGCACCAACTCGGCCTTCGCCGCTCGGATGTTCGATCTGGGATAAATCGCGGGCGCGGGCGGGCCTTCCGACGGCTTGGCGGAAAGCGCCTCGGGGGCTTCGCTCATGATGAGGGCAGGCGCTTCGATCGTGGCCTGAGTGGGAGCAAGCTGCTGCATGGGCGACTCGAAAATCAACTTTTTAGTATGAATTTAGCCCTCGAAGGGCTCCGAGGGGATTGGCAAAACTGAGGTGTCAGCTAAAATATAAAGCTCTTTTGCCCAGAGCTCCAATAAAATTCCCTCCGGAGAGGTACCGAAGCGGTCACAACGGCGCCGACTCGAAATCGGATGGGGGTCT
>DJIW01000039.1 GCA_002433805.1 Competibacteraceae bacterium UBA6584
CCCGACGCGGCAATAAAAAAGCCTTGCATCGTTGCAAGGCTAGAAACCGGATTGGAATCTTATTGGAACTCTGTTCGGCATCGTTCCGCATCGTGCGTTATCGCAATGGCCAGAGCAAACTATAACTAGTTGATATTGAAGCTCTCTATTCGAGAGAGCTGCACTCATAACGCCCTGCTAGCGGTGAGCGGGGATAGCGTCCAGCAATTTTGATAACCCCCACAGATCGAGCCCGCGCTCGACCCGCTTTCCCGCAACCGACGAATCGCCCTCGATAGCGAGACGCGCGGCCATCGCCGCGACTTGAATGGCCTCCTCGCGCACGGCGTGCGCCGGCTGATCGAGCACGGCTTTGCACAACTCGCCAACTTCCTCGACCATCGCGATAGTCGTCAGCCGATCGCCCGGAAACTGTTTGCGCGCCTGGTCAATCTCCATTGCGACCTCGATCATAAAGGTGGCAACTACCGCGCCGCTCAGCAGCGCTTGCAGCTCTCGTTTTGTGTCGTCTGTTTTTGGCCACTCTCCGCCAGACTCCGCGCTCTGAAATTCAGGCTTTGAGGCATCATGCAAATACCGCGTGATCGCTCGCTTTACGATGTCCGGCGCGGCTTGGCACAGCGCCCGCACCCCCTGGCGATCTACTCCTTTCCAGAGCATATCTCCCAAATTCGATACCAGGACAAATGGCTCCAGGCTCGCGACTATCGCGTAAGGATCGCAACGATAGATTTCGCCGCTTCCGCGCAATGCTGTATCTCCGATTGGAATTACCACGTCACCGATTTGCATCTTTGCTCCTCATCGAATTGTTATTACTCGAATACCGCTATTGCTGGATTTCCTTCTGCCGAAAATCCCGATATACCGACGATAAGCGCCGAACAACAAGCTCGGCGTTTTTCCATAGCTGTTTCGAGATGTTTCTATCGCATCGTCAATCATATTACCGTGCGCCCAGCAAAAGCATTCTGCTTGACTCTTAACAAAGTCTCGCAACGAGATAAGTACCCCATCAAAAGAAACCGGGTATTATTTTAGCCATTAAAAGCCGATAGAGGTGGGTGGAAATGAAGCGTATTCGGTCATTAAGCGACGCGGAGTGCGAAACGCTGCGCGCGGCCTGGAAGGGGGGACCGAACGGTCGAGTGCGGCAACGGGCGCAGGCGGTGTATTTAGCGCATCGGGGATATCGGCGGATTGCGCTTTCGGGGTTCTTCGAAGTGGACGTGGACACGATCAGCGCTTGGCTGGACGGATGGGAGCGGGACGGGCTATGCGGGTTGTATGACGGGCCCCGTTCGGGACGGCCCCGGATTTACACGGCGGGGGAAGAAGCGCGGTTGTGCGGCTGGCTGGATGAGGAACCCCGCCAGATCCAACAGGCGCAAGCCCGGCTGGAACAGGCGACGGGCAAACCGGCCAGCCGACAAACCGCACACCGGATCGTCAAAAAAAAGCGTATCGCTGGAAGCGGTGCCGACGGCGGGTTAACGGCCCGCGCGACGAAGCCGCCTTTCGCGCGGCGCACGTCCGGTTAAGCCAACTCCAGCACGGTCATTCCCAAGGGATCATCGACTTGTTTTATTTCGATCAAAGCGGCTTCACGCTCACCCCGTGCATCCCCTATGCTTGGCAAGGTCGGGGGAAGCCGTTGACCCTCCCCAGCGCCGCGAGCCCGCGCGTGAATGTCTTGGGGTTCATGAGCCCCACCCATCAGAGCCACTTTCAAACCGTGATCGGGCGCGTCACCTCGGCCACCGTCATCGCCGCCCTGGATGCCTTCGCCGCTCAAACCGCCCGCGCCGGAAAACTTCGCTTGGTCGTCCTGGATAACGCGCCCATTCATACCAGCCAAGCGTTTCAGGACCGGATGGTGGACTGGTTTCGCCAGGGCGTCGGTTTCCATTGGTTGCCACCCTACAGCCCCGAACTCAATCTCATCGAAATCCTCTGGCGCAAAATCAAGTATGAATGGCTTCCCCCCAAAGCTTACCTCAGCTTCAATCACCTGAAATCCGAACTCCAAAACATCCTCGAACATTTTGGGTCAAAATACCAGATAACTTTTGATTGAGTACTTACATGCAACGCATGTCGCAAACGTTTTCCATTCTCCATCAGACAGTAGCCTGACTTTTTCAAACGATGCGCCGATGAGAATGTTTTTATGACACTCATCGCACCGATGCGGCTTTCGCGCCTTTTTAATGAGCGTCCGGCTGTAAACTGGAGGGACCTCATAATCGCACCAGCACATTTTCTTATCCGCCTTTATGATTGCCGCGCTTGACATACGCTTGCAGCTCTGCCGGATCGAGCCGCATCAACCGCCGCCCGACCCGCTGCGGTATCGGAAACCCCAGGTTGAGGTACGGCCGCAACCTCGGCGGCACGTCATCCAGCCGGCGCTTGCCCGCGTTGATCTCCGCCGCTGCCAGTGCTGCCAGCGCCAAGTCACTAATCAGCGCACGGGAGCAGCCGAGCAAATCAGCGGCGGTTTGGTAGCTGAGCAGTTG
>DJIW01000128.1:0-86180 GCA_002433805.1 Competibacteraceae bacterium UBA6584
CTGGCCACGCCCGCGTGGCTAGCGCCGTCAAGACCTCCGGAGTACCCTTGCGCGGCCCCAGCTCACCCAAGGACAGCAAGCGCTGGTCCGAGCGCGTGGCGGTCCGCTCGGCGACGCCGGCCTCCAACAATGGATCGGGCACGCCGTTGTGGATCACCACGACCCGACTGGCCGGAACGCCCAAATCCCGCGTGGCGTAATCGCGCCAATAGTGGCCTATGGCGACCAAATAGGTGGCGTTTTTAAACTGATTGATTAAAAAATTGCGCATGAAGCCGGGCGAGCGATCCATGAATTCCACGAAATCCGCGCCGTGGAGGTGGATCATCACCGGCACTCCGAACCCGCGCGCCAGCGCCGATAAGAACAGCTTGCGCAGGATGCTGCCGTAAGCCGCCATGTGCAGATGCACCACATCGACCTGTCCCCGCGCCGCGCCCCAACCCAGCCGCCACAAGGCGGCGGCGAACCAGAACGGCATTTGCCAAAAAACGCCGGGACCGTAAGAGTCGATGACTTGACACTGCAAATCCGGATTGTCCCGGTTCAGCGTCGGAAGCAGATAAGCCAGAAAGCGTCCCATGCCGCCGCGTCCGCGCGTGCCGCCGGGACCGAAGTGCCAAACCCGGATAGGTCGTTCCTCAGTCATTTAGATTCCGATGCAATGATGCCAGTAGACGCCGGTCAATGGCGTTCCAGGTCGGAGAGTCAAAGAGTCCGCGGGCCAGCGCGCCGATCCCGGCTGCCGACATAAATATTACATCGATCACATAAAAATTACATCCACAATAACAGCAGCCAGATCACGGCGGCATTGAGGAGGGCTAATAACACCGCCGCCGAACCGATATCCTTGGCGCGGCCGGACAATTCGTGGCGTTCCGCGCCGATGCGGTCGATAGCCGCCTCGATGCTGGAATTGAGCAGTTCGACGATCACGATCAACAGCAGGCTGCCGATCAGCAGCGCGCGCTCCACCGCCCCGTCGCCCAACCATAAGGCGATCGGTGCGAGCAGCGCGCACAGCATGCTTTCCTGGCGGAAAGCTTCCTCGTTGCGCCAAGCCGCCTTGAGTCCGGCCCAAGAATAGCGGGTGGCGTTAATCAGCCGCCGCCAGCCGGTATAACGTTGAAAGGCCACGGCGGATCGGGTTCGGACAGGGTGTCGATAGCGGGCTTACGCAGTGTTAGTTGAGCGCCGCCAGCGCCGCCGCATAGTCGGGTTCCTGGGCGATTTCCGGCACCAGTTCGGTGTAGCGGACCCGGTTGTTTTCATCCAGCACGACCACGGCGCGCGCGGTGAGTCCCGCCAAGGGGCCATTTTCCTGCAAGACGCCGTAGTCCTTGGCGAAGTTGCGCGAGCGCATCATCGATAGGGGAACCACATTGTTCAAACCTTCGGCGTCGCAAAACCGCTTTTGCGCGAACGGCAAGTCGGCGGAAATCACCAACACCACGGCGTCGGAATGCTTTTTGGATTCTTCGTTGAGCTTGCGCGTGGACAGCGCGCAGACCGAGGTGTCGAGGCTGGGGACGATGCTCATCAGCTTCTTCTTGCCGGCGAAGTCCGCCAAACCGACATCTTGCAGTTGGCCGTTGACCAGTTTGAACTCGGGCGCGGCGGCGCCGACAGCGGGCAGATCGCCATTGGTGTTTACGGGATTGCCTTTGAACGTTACGGTCGCCATGGTGAACTCTCCTTTATGGAATGTGTGAGGTCATGAAAAAGCAGGCGATGCCCTGTCACTCCGGCAACCGCTTGCGGCGTCCGACCGCCGGCGCGAAGCACGGGCAGGGTGAAACACGAGCGGCGCGGGATCGGGTCAGACCAGCACGGGATTGGCCAAAGTGCTGGTCACTTCATCTTCTTCGTCATCGGCGCGGGCGACGGCTTCATAGGCGGCGGCGTCCAGCAAGCCGTCCACCGAGGCGGCGGTTTTGAGCCGGAAGATCCAGCCTTCGCCGTAGGGGTCTTGATTGATCAATTCGGGGTTATCGGCCAGGGCTTCGTTCACTTCGACGATGACGCCATCCAGCGGGCTGTACACATCCGAGGCGGCCTTGACCGATTCGACCACCACGCAGCTTTCATTGGCGGCCACCTCGCGTCCCACTTCCGGGATTTCCACGAACACCAGATCGCCCAATAGATGTTGGGCGTGATCGGTGATGCCGACCAGGACGGTGCCGTCGGCGCCGGCCAGCGCCCATTCATGGTTTTCCGTGTAACGCAGGTGAGTGGGTATGATGCTTTTGCTCATGTTCGGCTCCTCAATGGACGATTAGGCGAAGATGGCGGTCGCCCGGATGATGGCGGTGGCAGGCATAACGTTTCAGCCATGCGAAAATCCCGATAAGATAGTGGCGTCATGGTAGCCTGAAACGATTGGCAGCGGCTATATTCGAAGGACATCCGGCAACCGCTGAAGTTTTGCCGCGTCATGCCCCGATCCAGAGATTCGGCATGGCTTTACAATAGGTGCCCCTGAAGAATCCGCAATTCCTTATAATCGAGGAGACCGCCATGGCCAAAAACGAAAAGACCTCGGATCGAATCGCGTCCAAGGCCTCCAAGGTCTTAAAGAATCCGTCCTCCGGCAACACCGCCAAGTCGATAGCGGGCAGCGCCTTGTCGCAGACCTCGCGCGACAAGACCACCTCCGCCAAGGTGGCTTCCAAGGCGGCTAAAGCCTTAAAGGATGGCCGTTCCGGCAAAACGACCTAAAGCATCGCGGGCAGCGTTTTAACGCAAAAATCCTCCGATCAATAATTCCGTCAAAAGTTGCGCCCCATGAGCGAGATCGACATCAACCACCTGCAAACCTGGATCGGCAAATCGCGCGCCGACGACGACGTGATCGCCGCCCGCCACGCTCGGCTGATGGCCGCCACCGTCGACTACTTTGCAACCGACCGCATCCGCGACGGCGAACGCCTGCCGCCGTCATGGCATTGGGTCTATTTTTTGGAAGGCCCGCCGACCACGCAACTGGGACGAGACGGGCATCCGCCGCGCGGCGGATTCCTGCCGCCGGTGCCGCTACCCAACCGGATGTGGGCCGGCGGCCGAGTGTCGATTCTCGCTCCGATACCGATCGGCTCCACGGTGCGCAAGACCTCGACTATTCTGAAAGTCGACCACAAGCGAGGCCGTTCGGGCGATCTGGTGTTCGTGACCGTGCGCCACGAACTGCACTCGTTGCAAGGCGAGTTGCACATTCGCGAGGAGCAAGACATCGTTTATAAGGATTTCACGCCCCAAGGCCAAAAACCCCGCGCCCCGAGCGCGCCGCCCGCCGCGCCTCACACCAAAACCTACACGCCGACCTCGACGTTGTTATTCCGGTATTCGGCGCTGACCTTCAACGCCCACCGGATTCATTACGACCTGAACTACGCCAGCGAGACGGAAGGCTATCCGAGCCTGGTCGTTCACGGCCCGCTCAACGCCACTATGTTGGCGGATTACGCCGAACACATCAGCGGCGGCTGGGTGCGCGAATTCAACTATCGCGGACTCGCGCCCGCGCTGCTCGGCAACGCCATCACCCTGCGCGCCAACCCGCTAGACCATCAAATCACGCTCCATGCGACGCTCGACGATGGCGCCGTCTGCATGGAAGCCGAGGCCGTGATCGACTGAAGCCCCACGGCGCATTCCGCCGACATGCCGAAGGTCATCGAATTCGAAACCGACCGGCTGCGCCTGCGGCAATGGCGGCCGAGTGACCGAGAGCCGTTCGCGCGGTTGAACGCCGACGAAAGGGTGATGGCGTTCTTTCCCAGCCGGCTGGATCGCGCCGCCAGCGACGCGCTAGCGGATCGGCTCGAAGCCCAGATCGCGGAGCGGGGCTGGGGATTTTGGGCGGTCGAACTCCTGGGCGGCGAGGAATTTATCGGCTTCGTGGGCTTGCATGTTCCCGTGCCGGATATTCCGTGCTCGCCGTGCGTCGATGTGGGCTGGCGGCTGGCGTTCTCGCATTGGAGCCGAGGTTACGCCACGGAAGCCACCCGAGGCGCGCTAGGGATCGGCTTCGACCGGCTCGATCTTGCCGAAATCGTGGCCTTCACCGCGCTGCCAAACCACCGCTCGCGCGCCGTGATGGAACGTCTGCGGATGAGCGAGACCGCCGAAACCTTCGAGCATCCCAACGTTCCGGTCGGCCATCCGCTGCGCCGGCACTGCCTGTATCGGCTGTCGCGCGAGGCGTGGCGAACCCGGCAACCCCAACCCCCGCGCCCGCCGCTCGCGCGCTGAACCCCGGCGCGGTTTAAAGGCGTCCGTCCGCTTAAGACTCATGCTAAGCTTGGGTCACGACAGGCATTTTCGGAGTCCGAACATGTCCCAGCCCGCGCCGCGCTCCACCTTTAGTTTCGACCGTTATCTGGATTGGGAACGCCGGCAACCGATCCGCCGCGATTCGTTCGCGGCGATCTTTTCGCCACGATGGCCGCCGACCCCTCACACTCGGAACGCCCAGCGCGCTGAGCGCGGTTTGTCATGTCCCTCAATAGCTTAACCGCCAGAGCGTTTTGGGTCACGGGACCCAGCCGGGGCGAGCTGTTCGAGGAACAGTTGCTTGACCCCGGTCCGGACGAGGTGCTGGTCAAAACGCTCTATACCGGCATCAGCCGGGGCACGGAAAGCCTGGTGTTTCGCGGCGAGGTGCCGCCCAGCCAATATCAGGCCATGCGCGCCCCGTTCCAACAAGGCGATTTCCCCGCGCCGGTCAAATACGGCTACTGCAACGTCGGCGTGGTCGAAGCCGGCCTCAAAGCCTTGCGGGGCCAAACCGTGTTTTGCCTCTATCCGCATCAAGACCGCTACATCGTCCCGGCGACGGCGGTGACGCCCGTTCCCGCCGCCGTTCCGCCGGGGCGCGCGGTGCTGGCCGCGAATCTGGAAACCGCGCTCAACGTGTTGTGGGACGCCACGCCGCGCTTGGGGGATCGGATCACCGTTATTGGCGCGGGCGTGGTCGGTTGTCTGATCGCCCGTCTGGCCGGCCGCTTGCCCGGCTGTCAAGTCCAACTGGTGGATGTCGATCAAACCAAGCTGGCGCTGGCCCAACGGCTGGGCGCGCAGTTCGCCGCGCCGGAATGGGCGGAAGGCGGTCAGGATCTGGTGATCCACGCCAGCGGCGCGCCGGCCGGTCTGGCGGCCGCGTTGGGCCTGGCCGGCTTTGAGTCAACCGTGGTGGAAGCGAGTTGGTTCGGCGCTCAAGCCGTCAGCCTGCCACTCGGCGAGGAATTCCACGCCAAACGCTTGACGATCCGCAGTTCCCAGGTTGGCACCGTCGCCACCGCGCAACGTCCCCGCTGGAACCACCGGCGACGCCTGATGACGACCATGGAACTGCTGGACGATCCGATGCTAGACGCCATCATCAGCGGCGAAAGCCCCTTTTCCGAGCTGAGCCGGGTCATGGCCGACTTGAGCCGCGACCCCCGAGGCGCGTTGTGCCATCGCATTACCTACGGCGGATAGCGCGCTATGCTTGTTGCAACCGATCCCCCGCACGGACTCTAACTCTCTGCTTCCCGACACCCCATAAGGTCCAGCCATCATGATATACACCGTCTGCGTCCGCGATCATTTCATGATTGCCCACAGCTTTCGGGGAGAGATCTTCGGTCCCGCCCAACGCCTGCACGGGGCCACCTATGTAGTCGACCTGGAATTACGCCGTCCCGATCTGGACCCTGACGGCGTGGTGGTGGACATCGGCAAGCTCGGCGATTGTCTGCGCGCGGTATTGGCCGAACTGAACTTCCGCAACCTCGATGATCTGCCCGAATTCACCGGCCGCAATACCACGACCGAATTTCTGGCCCGAGAAATTTTCGACCGCATGGCCAGCCGCATCGAAGACGGCCAACTCGGCTCGAACACCGCCGGCCTCAGCTCCATGCGCGTCGCCTTGCACGAGTCCCACGCGGCGTGGGCCGCTTACGAAGGCCCGCTGGCTTGAAATCGGTTCATTTTCTGATTCCCGGCGATCTCGATACCCGGACCGGAGGCTATTTATACGACCGGCGGATCATGAACGGACTGGCGGCGCTGGAGTGGCGGGTCGAGCCGCACCGTCTCGACGCGACCTTTCCGGCCCCGACCCCGACCGCGTTGCAACACGCCGCCGAGATCTTAACCGGCTTGCCGGATCGCGCCTTGGCGGTTATCGACGGTCTGGCGCTGGGCGCGATGCCCGCCGCCGTGGCCCCGCACCGTGACCGGTTGAGGCTGGTCGGATTGGTCCATCACCCGCTGGCCTTGGAAACCGGCCTGTCCGGCGTCCGACAGGCCGAGCTTTACGCCAGCGAGCGCGACGCCTTGCGCGCCGCGCGCGCAATCATCGTCACCAGCCCCAACACCGCGCGGGCGCTGGCCGGTTACGGGATCGCGGCCGCGCGTTGCGCCGTGGTCGTGCCCGGAACCGATCCCGCTCCGCTGGCGACGGGTTCGCGCACCGGCGAACCGGCGCTGCTGTGCGCCGCCAGCCTGACGCCGCGCAAGGGCCACGCCGTGCTGTTTCGGGCCTTGGCGCGGCTCAAGCAGCAGCCTTGGCGCTTGCGCTGCGCGGGCAGCCCGACCCTGGACCCCACCACGGCCTCCCAGCTCACCGCCTTGCTCGATGACCTGGCGCTGGCGGATCGGGTGGAGCTTCTGGGCGAATTGGATGCCGGCGCGCTGGCGCGGCGTTATCTGGAGGCCGATCTGTTCGTGCTTCCATCCTTTTATGAAGGCTACGGCATGGCGCTGGCCGAGGCGCTGGCCCGAGGCTTGCCCGTCGTCAGC
Organism: Competibacteraceae bacterium UBA6584; assembly: GCA_002433805.1. GTDB lineage: Bacteria > Pseudomonadota > Gammaproteobacteria > Competibacterales > Competibacteraceae > Competibacter_A. The sequence goes on from DJIW01000128.1 coordinate 6,796, forward strand.
ACCACCGCTGGGGCGATTCCCGATACGGTGCCGGCCGATGCGGGCTTGCTGGTTCCGCCCGGCGACGACGCGGCGCTAGCGGAAGCGCTGGCGCGGGTCTTGACCGATGCTGAATTATGCCAACAACTTGCCGCCGGCGCGCGCGCGGCGCGTCAGGCCCTGCCCGACTGGCCGAGCGCCTGCGCGAAGTTCTCCGCCGCGCTCGATGCGGTATCGGCCGGATGACGGATTTCGCGGCGGATTGGCTCGATCTGCGCGAACCGCTGGATGCGGTTTCCCGCGATCCGGAATCAATCGCGGCCTTGATCGAGTGGAGCCGACCGCAAGCCGCGCTCTCGGTGCTGGATTTGGGTTGTGGGACCGGCGCGAACTTCCGCGTCTTAGCGCCTTTATTGGGCGAGGATCAAGATTGGCGGCTGGTCGATTGCGATCCGGATTTGCTGGCGGGCGGCGACCGACGGCTTCAGCGGTGGGCGGCGGCGCGAAAACTGTCGGCCCGCGCCGAGGCGGCCACGCTGACGCTCGAAGGCGCGGAACGCCGTTATCGAATCGAAGGAATCCGGCTGGATTTGACTGAAGGTTGGGAGCGGCTGGAGCGGCGCGCCGCCGATTTAGTCACCGCCTCGGCCTTATTGGATTTGACCTCGGCGGCTTGGCTGGACCGTCTGGCCCAGCGCTGTCGGGAATGGCGGGCGGCGGTTTACATCGCGCTCAGCTACGACGGACAGACCTGCTGGGACCCGGTGCTGGAACAGGACGGGTGGGTGCGCGAACGGCATAACCGCCACCAGCGGACCGATAAGGGGTTCGGGCCGGCGCTCGGACCCGACGCGCCCGCGACGCTGGCGATCCGGTTGCGGGAGCTCGGTTATTGGGTGATGTTGCGTCCGAGCCCCTGGCGGCTGGGAGCGGAACACGACGCCATGCAAACGACCTTGCTGTCGGGTTGGAGCCGGGGCGTCCGCCAACTCGACCCGCGCGCGGCGGATTGGCTGACGGCATGGACCGAGGAACGCCGGCGACTCATCGACCGGAAAGCCTCGCGGCTTTATGTCGGACACTGGGATCTGTTCGCCCGCCTGCCCTAGCTTCCGCCGTCAATCACCCAACCGACACTCAAACAGCACATCTTCGCCCAACACATAGCGCCGGCAACGGGGCCGCAGCCCCTGGTCCAAATCCCGAACCGGCGGCAGGGTGATGCCGGGCCGACCGGAGCCGATGATTAAGGGCGCAATGGTGATTTGCAGCCGATCCAGCCGTTTCTGTTCCAAAAACGCCGAGACGGTCAGTCCGCCGCCCTCCACGAATACGCCGGCGCAACCGCGCGCGCGCAGTTGCGCCAATACCGCCGCCAAATCGAAAACGCCCGCGTCACACGGCGCGCCGATCACTCGCGCGCAGCCCGGACCCTGACGCTCGGCGAGCCCCTGATCGCAAATCAGCCAAGTCGGCGCGGCCCGGTCCTGAAACACGCCGCAACCGGCGGCGAGCCGGCGGCGCGGATCGAGAACCACCCGCACCGGATTGGGACCGGCCACCTGTCGGGTAGTCAATCTCGGATCGTCGCATTCCACCGTGCCCGCGCCGACCACCACGGCATCGCATAACGCCCGCATCCGATGGAGATGCAGGAGATTTTCCGGGCCGTTGACGTAGCGGGAAGCGCCTTGCACGGTGGCGATCCGCCCGTCCAGGCTTTGACCCAAATGGGCGACTGTCAGCGGACGCGCCGGACTGGCGAAGGCCATCGGCAGATACAAGTCCAACAGTTCGGCCCCGGCCGCGCTTACCGGGCTTCGGGCGAACCACGCGCCATCGCTGGCCGCCCCAACCAGCGCCAGCGGATCGGCGGCGCGAGTCACCACCGGCTGTCCATCCGGGTCCAGACTTAATCCCAAACCTTGGGGAAGCTCGGCCGACTCTCGAACATGCCGGCGCAGCGCCAGCAACAGCCTCCACACCTGATCCGGCGCAAGAGCAGCCGAACTCATCTCAGCGACCCGAGCGACCAGCGCTCGAAACGCCGCCAAGCACCGACGGCTTTCCGGATGGAGCAAGCCGCGAACCACTACCTCCATCCCAAACGGGCTGGCGGAGTCCGCCGACGCACGAGGCTCGCGGCCCGTATTCCGAAGCGCGGTCCGGATCATGCGGCTTGCACCGGCTTAAAACGGTCGGGCGCGCGGGTTTGGCCTTCATGAGCGAATGGTCCCAGCTAAGGTCGATAAGCAAACGAAATGAAACGACGCGGCGCATCGCTTCCGCAACCGGCGCACTATCCTTAAGCAACCGGCTATCCACAGACTACAGAGGACGATAAGAATTTACCGATTTTAACGCCCGCAACGCTCAACTTTTCAAAATCAGCGCCCATCCACCAGGACGAATTTGATCAATTCCGGGCGTGGTCCAAGCAATAGCTTGTATCTTTAATATATCTAGTGTAACAATAATAACCATTATCTGATAGGTTGATTAGAACTAACGGCTGCCAATGGAAATTTATTCGGCAAGTGATGGCGTCCTCTTTTAAGTCGTTTGGGCGCGATGTAAAATCAAATATACTATTCTCACAAAATAGAACACAAACAAAGATACTGGTTGCTTTACTGTTCCACGACACTAATGACGCGAGCAATGAACGACTCGAACTATGATGTTATCGTGATCGGCACCGGTCCGGGAGGCGAGGGAGCCGCCATGAAAGCCGCCAAGGAGGGCAAATCGGTCGCGGTCATCGAACGGCATCACTCGGTCGGCGGCGGCTGTACCCACTGGGGCACTATTCCGTCCAAGGCCCTGCGTCACGCGATCAACCGGATGATGGAATTCAACACCAGCACGGCGTTTCGCGGCGCGCTCAGTTCCGCGCCGCGGCTGTCGTACCCCGAATTGCTGCGCTCGGCGGAGTCGGTCATCGCCCGCCAAACCACCATGCGCCAGGATTTTTACCAGCGCAACCGGATCAGGCTGCAACACGGCCACGCTCGTTTTACCGACGCCCACGCGATCGAAGTGCGCGCCAGCGCCAACGCCAACGCCAACGCCGAACCGACCGTGCTGTCCGCCGACGCCTTCATCATCGCGGTCGGCTCGCATCCGTTCCGGCCGCGCGATGTCGATTTCAACCACCCGCGCATTTTCGACAGCGACACGATTCTCAGCATGAGCCATACGCCCCGCTCTATCCTGGTCTACGGCGCGGGCGTGATCGGTTGCGAATACGCCAGCATTTTTCGCAACATGGGCTGCAAGGTCGATCTGGTGGATACCCGTTCGCGACTGCTGTCCTTCCTCGATGACGAGATCGCCCACGCGCTGAGCTATCACTTGCGCGATCAGGGCGTGATGATCCGCCACAACGAGGAATACGAGCGGGCCGAAGGCTTGCCGGACGGCGTGCTGCTGGCCTTTAAGTCCGGCAAGAAAATCAAGGCCGACACGCTGTTGTGGGCCAACGGCCGCACCGGCAACACCCAAAACATGGGCCTGGAGGAGCTGGGCATCGTCCCCGACGGCCGTGGCCAGCTCGCGGTGGATGAAAACTACCGCACCGCCTTGCCCCACATCTACGCCGTGGGCGATGTGATCGGCTATCCCAGTCTGGCCAGCGCCGCCTACGATCAAGGCCGCTTCGCCGCCACCCACTGGGTTCACGGCGCGTGCGACCACCATCTGGTCGATTACATTCCAACCGGCATTTACACCTCCCCGGAGATCAGTTCGGTCGGCCGCACCGAGCGCGAGCTGACCCAGGCGCGGATACCGTATGAAGTCGGCCATGCGTCCTTCAAAAGTTTGGCCCGCGCCCAAATCACCGGCCGCACCGTGGGAATGCTCAAGCTGCTGTTTCATCGGGAGAGCCTGGAAATTCTCGGCATCCATTGCTTCGGCGATCAGGCCGCCGAGATCGTTCATATCGGTCAGGCGATCATGGCCCAATCCGGGCCCGCCAACACCATTCACTATTTCGTTAACACCACGTTCAATTATCCGACCATGGCGGAAGCGTATCGGGTCGCGGCGTTGAACGGTCTGAACAGGCTGGCCTGAGGGAGGGCTCGCATGGACATTACCCCGTATCTCAAATTGATGGTCGACAAGAATGCGTCCGACCTGTTCTTTCACGTGGGCGCGCCGGTCAACATCAAAATCGGCGGCGTGGTCCGCCCGATCGGCAACAAGGTGCTCGGACCGGGCCAAGTGCGCGAGATCGCCTACTCGGTGATGAAGGACGATCAGATCAAGCAATTCGAGCACGAATGGGAGCTCAATTTCGCCATTCCGCTGCACGGGGTCGGCCGCTTCCGTTCCAACGTGTTCAAGCAGCGCGGCGAAGTGTCGATGGTGATCCGCTTCATCAAGGGCGACATCCCGCAGGTGGAGGAACTGGGTCTGCCGGCGCTGTTGCGGCAGTTGGTGATGGAAAAGCGCGGCCTGATCCTGCTGGTCGGGGCGACCGGCTCCGGCAAATCCACCACGCTGGCGGCGATGATCGACCACCGCAACGCCAGCGCGCCGGGCCATATCCTCACCGTGGAAGACCCCATCGAATTCACCCACCAGCACAAGAAGTCGGTGGTCGGCCAGCGCGAGATCGGCATCGACACCCATTCCTACGAAAACGCCTTGCGCAGCGCCATGCGCGAAGCTCCCGACGTGATCCTGGTCGGCGAGGTCCGCGAGCGCGACGTGATGAAATACGTGCTGACCTTCTCCGAAACCGGCCATCTGGTGCTGTCCACCCTGCACGCCAACAACGCCAACGGCGCGTTGGAGCGCATCGTCAACTTTTTTCCCGAAGACGCCCGCCCCCAACTGCTGATGGATTTGTCGCTGAACCTGCGCGCCATCGTCTCGCAGCGGTTGATCCGCGCGCTCAACGGCGGACTGGTGCCGGCGGTCGAGGTGCTGCTCAACAGCCCCTACATCGCCGATCTGATTCAGAAGGGCAAGATCGATTACGTCAAGGACGCCATGGAGCAATCGACCGAATCGGGAATGATAACCTTCGATCAATCGCTGTTCCGGTTGTACAAGGAGGGCAAGATTTCTCGGGATGAGGCGATCAAAAACGCCGACTCCAAGAATAATGTCGGCTTGCAGATCCGGCTGTCCGAAGGTTCGGGAGCCGGTGGCGCGTCCGTCAGTTCCAGCCCGATCGATCTGACCATCCGCGAAGAAGACACCAATCGGGGCCGGATGTTGTGACCGTTCGGTTTCGCGCGCTGGCCCGCCGGATGGCGGACATCGCGCCGTTTCACGTGATGGCCTTGCTGGCCCGCGCCAAGGAACTGGAAGCGGCGGGCCGCTCGATCATCCACATGGAAATCGGCGAGCCGGACTTTCCGACCGCCGCCCCGATCATCGCCGCCGGCCAGCGCGCGCTGGCGGAGGGTCGCACCCGCTACACCGCCGCCGCCGGATTGCCGGAGCTGCGCCGCGCCATCAGCGAACACTATTGGATTCGTTACGGCGTCGAGGTACCCGCTCGACGGATTCTGATCACGCCCGGCGCTTCCGGCGCCTTGCAACTGGCGACCGCGCTGCTGGTCAACCCGGACGATCGGGTGCTGCTGGCCGATCCCGGCTATCCCTGCAACCGTCATTTCGTGCGCCTGGCGGACGGCGAGGCTGTCGGCCTCCCTGTCGGACCGGAGACGGGCTATCAACTGACCGCTAAATTAGTCGAGCGTTATTGGGACTCTCGAACGGCGGCGGTGTTGCTGGCGTCTCCGGCCAATCCGACCGGCACGGTGATCGCGCCGGACGGCCTGTCCGCCATCATCGCGACGGCCGAGGCGCGCGGCGGGCGGGCGATCGTGGACGAGATTTATCACGGCTTGAGCTACGGGGCCGCGCCGCAAACCGCGCTGGCGTATTCGGAACGGGCGCTGGTGATCAACAGCTTCAGCAAATATTACGGCATGACCGGCTGGCGGCTGGGCTGGCTGGTCGCCCCGGACGATTGCGTCAACGACGCCGAAAAGCTGGCGCAAAATCTGTTCCTGGCCGCCTCCACCCCGGCGCAACATGCCGCGCTGGCGGCTTTCGCGCCGGACGCCCGAGCGATCTTCGAGGAACGACGCGCGCAATTCCAAGCGCGACGGGATTTTTTGTTGCCGGCGCTGCGCGAGTTGGGCTTCCGAATTCCCGTCACCCCGGACGGCGCGTTTTACCTGTACGCCGATTGCAGCCGCTTCACCGACGACAGCTACAGTTTCGCCTTGCGCCTGCTGGAACAGACCGGGGTGGCGATCACGCCGGGCCTCGATTTCGGCAACCATCTGCCGGAACGACACGTTCGTTTTGCGTACACCAACGCCATTCGCGTTCTGGCCGAAGGGGTGGAGCGGCTACGGCGGGCGCTGGCGGCCTGAACCCCACTGTCGCCGCCAACCACGCATTGTCGGCCAGCGATTACCCTCATCTCCGCTAGCGCCCCTGTCGCTTATCCGGAGAATCGCTCCATCCGGTGACTCCCAGCCGGCCAATCAAACCACTCCAATGGTCCGCCGCAACGGCCAGTCGGGGCATGGACTAGTGAAACGCCATCGCTCCATCGCTGGAATGGAACCCCGCCCGAGCGGGCGGTGGAACGCTCACCGAGCTATAGCGCTGACGCGCCTGCTGGCGATACTGGCTGGGCGTCGTTTGCTTGTGTCGCGTAAAACGCCGGTTGAAATTGGCGATATTGTTAAAGCCAACTTCACCCGCGATCAAAGTGACCGCCATATCGGTCCGCGACAGCAGGTCGCACGCCCTGGCGATCCGAATGCGATTGACGAAATCGTTGAAGCAATTGCCCGTGGCTCTGTGAAAAAAACGCGAGAAATGACCCTCGCTCATTCCGACCAGCGCCGCTACCTGCCCCAATAAAATCTTGTGCTGATAGTGACCCATCACAAAACGGATCACGCAATCGACCTTTCTCTGCAATTCGCTATTGGCGGGCAAATCGATATGCGTCGCTGATAGCGATCGCTGATGCGGAGTGCGGGCCAGCAGGTCGAGCCACTCATAAAAATAGCCGACTCGCGCCGCGCCATCCGCCTCCTTAATCCGCAGCATATATTTTTGAGCGGTATCGGCGTGGCGGAAAAACTCGATGCCGTGCCTGGCCCGATCCAGTAGAGGCAACAGCATGGACAGTTCCGGAAATAACGTGACGGCGCTGGCAATGACCTCGTGATCGAAATGCACCACCTGATCCCGCAGTTCGTAACGAGTGCCCTCAGGCGCGATGCTGACCCAGTTGTGCGGCACGCGAGGCCCGGTCAGCACCAGGCAGCCCGGTCGAAAATTGCCGATGTAGTCGCCGATGAACATCTTGCCGTTACTGGCGACGATCAGGTGCAGTTCGTACTCGTCGTGATAGTGCCAGCGGATCCGCCAATGCGGAGAACCGTGTTCGAGGTATCGGATCGCGCCGGGTTGTTTGTCGCTGATCTCCAGCTCCGGCATTCCCTGGTTTGCTTGATGTTGGGTCATAGCTTTCCCTTCCTCCTCTCAGCGCATGGAATATCAGAAAAGTATAGATATTGGTGAATCCAGTACTGGCGAGGATGGTGGATTGCGCCATATTTCCAACATGCTCGTGCGAGCACTAGCGACAACACCTTTGGAGAGGAGAGGATCACGCTATGAAATTACCTAAATCCGCCATTCTGATCGCCGCCTTGTCGTTCGCCACCGCCGCGCAGGCGGCCACCACTGTCACCATCGGCACGGTCAATAACGGCGATATGGTGATCATGCAGAAGCTGTCCAAGCAATTCGAGGAGCAAAACCCGGATATCAAACTCGATTGGGTGGTGCTGGAAGAAAACGTATTGCGCCAGCGCCTCACCACCGACATCGCCACCAAGAGCGGCCAGTTCGACGTGGCGACGGTCGGCACTTATGAGGTGCCGATCTGGGCCAAGCAAGGCTGGCTGATGCCGCTGGAGAATCTGCCCGCCGATTACGCGCTGGACGATCTGCTGAAGTCGGTGCGCGATGGCCTGTCGTATGAAGGCAAGCTCTACGCCGCGCCGTTTTACGCCGAAAGCTCCATGCTGTTTTACCGCAAGGATCTGTTTGAAAAAGCCGGCATCGCCATGCCCGAACAGCCGACCTGGGATAACGTCAAGCAGTGGGCGGAGAAGCTGACCGATAAGAAAGCCGACCTTTACGGCATCTGCCTGCGCGGCAAGCCGGGCTGGGGCGAGAACTTCGCCTTTCTCTCCACCATGATCAACACCTACGGCGGCCAGTGGTTCGACATGAAATGGCAGCCGACCATCGACAGCCCGGAATGGAAAGCGGCCATCGGCGATTATGTGGAACTGCTGAACAAATACGGCCCGCCCGGCGCGGCCGCCAACGGTTTCAATGAAAATCTAACTTTGTTCGCCAACGGCAAGTGCGCGATGTGGATTGACGCCACGGTGGCGGCCGGCCTGCTCTACAACCCGAAACAGTCCAAGGTTTCCGACAAGGTAGGCTTCGCCCAGGCGCCGGTCGCCAAGACTCCGAAGGGCGCGCATTGGCTGTGGGCCTGGACGCTGGCGATCCCACAGTCATCCGACGCCAAGGACGCCGCCAAGAAGTTTGTGCTGTGGGCCACCTCCAAGCCGTATATCCAACTGGTGGGCGAGAAGGAAGGCTGGGCCAGCGTGCCGCCCGGCACCCGCACCTCGACCTATGAAAATCCCAAGTATCTGGAAGCCGCGCCCTTCGCCAAGCCGGTGTTGGCGGCGATTAACAGCGCCGATCCCACCGACCAAACCCTCAATCCCCGGCCTTATGTCGGCATTCAGTACGTCGGCATTCCGGAGTTTCAGGCCATCGGCACCCAGGTGGGCCAAACCATCGCCGCCGTGCTGACCGGCAAGATGCCGCTCGATCAGGCGCTCAAGAGCGCTCAGGCCGCCACCGCCCGCACCATGCAGCAGGCAGGATACGGCAAGGACAAATAATCGCGTGTAGTCCGTATCGACCCCGGCTGGCCTTCCTCGGCCGCTAGCCGGGGTGGATGCGCCCCCGTCTCCCTGGTTCCCGCGAGGGAAAGGGCTGGATAAAAAATCTCACCAGAGCATTTTTCCATGACGACACTCGCCAAGACCTCACCCATCGCCCCCGCGGCGAAAACCAACCGCGAAGTCGACACCCGACCGTTGCTCTGGCCCTCGGTCGGGGTGCTGTTTCTGTGGATGATCGTGCCGCTGGCCATGACCCTGTATTTCTCGGTCATCCGCTACAACCTGCTCAACCCGACGCTGACCGGCTTTGCCGGCCTCGAAAACTACAAGTTTCTCTTCGATGACCCCGCGCTGTGGACCTCGCTGTGGAACACTCTGGTGCTGGTCGGTTCGGTTCTGATCATCACCGTGGTGCTGGGCACTTTGTTCGCGGTGCTCTACAACCAGGAATTCCCCGGCCGGAGCATCGCCCGGCTGCTGGTGATCGCGCCGTTTTTCGTGATGCCCACGGTCAGCGCGCTAGTCTGGAAAAACATGATGATGCATCCGGTCTACGGCCTGATCGCCTCGATTCAGAGTTCTTTGGGGATGCAGCCCACCGACTGGTTTAGCGATTACCCGATGTTCTCGGTCATCGTCATCGTCGCCTGGCAGTGGGTGCCGTTCGCCTTTTTGATCCTGTTGACCGCCATCCAATCGCTGGACGCCGAACAAAAAGAGGCGGCGCGCATCGACGGGGCCGGGCCGTTCGCCATGTTCTTCTACATCACCCTGCCGCATCTGAGCCGGGCGATTTCGGTCGTGATCATGATCGAAACCATCTTCCTGCTGACCATCTTCGCCGAGATCTACGTCACCACCTCCGGCGGGCCGGGCACGGCGACCACCAATCTGGCCTGGCTGATTTACTCGGTCGGCCTGCTCCAGTTCGATGTCGGCTACGCCTCGGCGGGCGGGATCATCGCCGTCATTCTGGCCAATGTCGTGGCGTTTTTCCTGGTGCGGACCGTCTCCCGCAACTTACAACAAGGCTGAGGGCTGGTCATGTCCACATCCGCTCCCAATCCTCAACGCAAAACCTGGATTACCGTGCTGGCCTGGGTCATTGCCATCCTGGTGTTCTTCCCGATTTTCTGGATGGCGCTGACCGCGTTCAAGACCGAAACCGAGGCCATCAGCACGCCGCCGTCGCTGTTGTTCGCGCCGACGCTGGAGAACTTCAACGACGTGATCGCGCGCAGCAATTACGCCCGCTTCGTCTGGAATTCGATTGCGGTGTCGTTCGGCTCCACCCTGCTGGCGCTGGCGTTCGCGATTCCCGCCGCCTACGCGATGGCGTTTTTCCCGACCAAGCGCACGCCCTCGACCTTGCTGTGGATGCTGTCCACCAAGATGATGCCGCCGGTCGGCGTGCTGATCCCGATTTACCTGCTGTTCAAGACCCTGGGCTTGCTGGACACCGTGACGGGCTTGCTCATCATCTACACCCTGATCAATCTGCCGATCGTGGTGTGGATGCTGTACACCTATTTCAAGGACGTGCCGGGCGAGATTCTGGAAGCCGGACGAGTGGACGGCGCCAAGCCGATGCAGGAGCTGTTTTTGCTGCTGCTGCCGCTGGCGGTGCCGGGCATCGCCAGCACCGGCTTGCTGTCGGTCATCCTGTCCTGGAACGAGGCGTTCTGGAGCCTCAACCTGACCAGTTCGCAGGGCGCGCCGCTCACCGCCTTCATCGCCTCGTTCTCCAGTCCGCAGGGCCTGTTCTGGGCCAAGCTTTCGGCCGCGTCCCTGATGGCCATCGCCCCGATTCTGGTGGTGGGTTGGATGAGCCAGCGGCAACTGGTGTCCGGCCTGACCTTCGGCGCCGTCAAGTAACCCTTTGCTAGGACATCGATCATGGCTGAAGTCTTATTGCGCAATATCAAGAAATCCTTTGGGCCGGTCGACGTGATCAAAGGCGTTGACCTCAACATCAACGACAAGGAATTCGTGGTTTTCGTCGGCCCGTCCGGCTGCGGCAAATCGACCTTGTTGCGGATGATCGCCGGTCTGGAAAGCATCTCGGACGGCGAGCTGAGCATCGACGGCCGGCGGGTCAACGATCTGTCCCCCGCCGAGCGCGGCATCGCGATGGTGTTCCAAACCTACGCGCTCTATCCGCACATGACGGTGCGCGACAACATGGGGTTCAGTCTGAAGTTGGCCAAGGTGCCGAAAGCGGAAATCGACCGCAAGGTCAACGAGGCGGCCCGCATCCTCAAGCTCGACCCGCTGCTGGATCGCAAGCCTAAAGCCTTGTCGGGCGGCCAACGCCAGCGGGTCGCCATCGGCCGCGCCATCGTCCGCAACCCCAAGGTGTTCTTGTTCGACGAACCGCTCTCCAATCTCGACGCGGCGCTGCGGGTGCAGATGCGCATCGAGATCGCCAGGATGCACAGCGATTTCAACGCCACCATGATTTACGTGACCCACGATCAGGTCGAGGCGATGACCATGGCCGATAAGATCGTGGTGTTGCAAGGCGGCGTGGTGGAACAGGTCGGCTCGCCGCTGGAGCTGTACCACCATCCCCGCAATCGCTTCGTCGCGGGTTTCATCGGTTCGCCGACCATGAATTTCCTGGAGGTGACGGTCAAGGCGGTCACGCCCGAAGGTGTGACGGTGGAATTGCCCGGCGGCGATACCCTCACCGCGCCAGTCCAAGCGGGCGCGACCAAAGCCGGCGATAAGCTGACGCTGGGCGTGCGGCCCGAACATCTTCAGGAAGGCAGCGGCGATGGCCAGTTGACCGGCACGGCGCTGGTGGTGGAACGTCTGGGCGGCGCGACTTACGCCTACGTCCGCCTCGACAGCGGCGTGATGATTACGGCGGAAGTCGACGGCAACAGCCACATCCGCGTCGACGATCAAATTCGCCTGGGAGTGCGCAGCGAGACCTGCCATCTGTTCGGCGCGGACGGGCTGGCGCTGGCGCAATCCGCCCGCCATCCGCTGGCCGATATCAGCCGGGGCAAGTCGGGAGCGCATTAACCGCCGATCCTCAAACCCTCCTCTCTTCTGGGAGAGGGGTTGGGGTGAGGGTTTGTGCGATAAGGGGAAGCGAGATGGCAGCAGAGTTAGCAGGCAAAGTTGCCGCCGTCACCGGGGCGGCATCCGGTATCGGACTGGCCAGCGCCGAGGCGATGCTGGCCGCCGGGGCGCGAGTGGTGCTGGTGGATCGTGACGAAGCCGCGCTGGCGACGGTCTGTAACAGGCTGGGCGATGCGGCGATTCCGCTGGTAATAGACCTGCTGGACCCCAAGGACTGCGCTTCACTGTTGCCGCAGGTGCTGGAGAAAGCGGGCCAGCTCGACATCCTGCACGCCAATGCGGGTCTTTATATCGGCGGCGATCTGGTCGATGCCGACACCGCCGCCATCGACCGGATGCTGAATTTGAATATCAACGTGGTGATGAAAAACGTCCGCGATGCGCTGCCGCATATGATCGCGCGGCGCACCGGCGACATCATCGTCACCAGCTCGCTGGCGGCCCACTTTCCGACGCCCTGGGAGCCGGTCTATGCCTCATCGAAATGGGCCATCAACGCCTTCGTGCAAATCGTGCGCCGTCAGGTGTTCAAGCACGGCGTCCGCATCGGCTCGATTTCGCCCGGCCCGGTGATTACCTCGCTGCTGGCCGATTGGCCGGAGGAGAAACTCAAGGAAGCCAAGGAATCCGGCAGCTTGGTCGAGGCCAGCGAGATCGCCAACGTGGTGCTGTTCATGCTGACCCGGCCGCGCGGGATGACCATCCGCGATGTGGTGGTGATGCCGACGAATTTTGATCTCTAGGAAATCGCTTCAGTTACCGAGAAAAGATGTGGACTTGGTGATTTTCGACTGCGACGGCGTGTTGGTAGATAGCGAAATCCTCGCCTTGCGCGTGCTGGAGCGCGAACTGGCCCGGTTGCTGCCCGACATCGACGCCGCGCCGTTGCTCCACAACACCGCCGGCATCAGCACCGCCGACATTTTGACGATGGTGCAACAACGCACCGGCCAGACGCTGCCGCCCGGCGCGGTTCCCGCCATCATCGCCGCCATCGACCGGGCCTTGGACGAACAAGTGGAACCGATTCCGGGCGCGCGCGCCGCCATCGAACAGATACCGACGCTCAAGGCGGTGGCGTCCAACAGCTCGCTGGCCAGCGTGCGACGGTCAGTGAGGCGGGCAAGTTTGGCGGATTACTTCGGCGACCGGCTGTTCTCGGCCGAGCTGGTGGCCAATCCGAAACCGGCTCCCGATTTATACCGGTACGCCGCCGAACGCCTGGGCGTGGAGGCCAGCCGCTGCCTGGTGATTGAAGACAGCGTATCGGGCGTCCGCGCGGCGCGGGCGGCGGGCATGGCGGTCATCGGTTTCACCGGAGCCAGCCACACGCCAGCGGATCAACCGCAACGGCTGCGCGATGTGGGCGCCGCTGTCGTCCTCAACCGGATGGACACTTTACCCGCATGGGTGAACGGTTGGCCTAGCGCCGCTTAGATTCAGCAACCGTCCGGGCCGCTGGTTGAATCGCGGCCGGTTCGGAAACCTAAAGCATTGCTAATGGCACAGGAGTTCCGCTCATGAGCGATACCCAGAACCGGCGTCTCAACCCGGCCCTGCTCGGCCAACTACCGTCCACGGTCGCCGTTCCCCGTTACGACCGTTCCAAAGTCGGCCAAGCCATCGTCCATATCGGCTTGGGCAATTTCCACCGCGCCCATCAGGCCCTGTATCTGGATGACCTGTTCAACGCTCAAGGCCCCGGCCCTTGGGGGATCTGCGGAGTCGGGCTGCTACCGCAGGACAAAACGATGGCCGAGGCGCTGCGCCCGCAGGATTTGCTCTATACCCTGGTCGAACGCGATGAAGACGTGGAGACGGTCCGGGTGATCGGCACCCAACGCGGTTATCTGCACGCCCCCAGCGAGCCGGACGCGGTGCTGGCGCGGATGGCCGACCCCGCCACCCGCATCGTGTCGATCACCGTCACCGAGGGCGGTTATTATCTCGATCACGGCACCGGTGAACTGGATCAAAACCACCCTAACCTGCGCCACGATCTGGAAAAGCCGACTGACGCGCCGGTCTCGCTGTACGGCTATCTGGCCGAGGCGCTCAACCGCCGCCGCAAAGCCGGAACCGCGCCATTTACCGTGTTGTCCTGCGACAACCTGCAAAGCAATGGCGAACTGGCGCGGCGGATGCTGACCGGCTTTGCCCGCTTGCGCGACCCGGAATTGGGCGCATGGATTGAGGCCAACGCGGCGTTTCCCAACTGCATGGTGGATCGGATCACGCCGGTCACCACCGACGCGCTGCGGCAACAGGTCAAAACGCTGCTGGGCGGAGTCGAGGACGCCTGGCCGGTGGTCGCCGAACCGTTCCGGCAATGGGTGGTCGAGGACACCTTCTGCAACGGCCGCCCGGATCTAGCGGTGATCGGCGTGCAGATGACCTCGGACGTGCACCCTTACGAGCTGATGAAAATCCATCTGCTCAATGCCGGCCATCAGGCGCTGTGCCATCACGGGGTGCTGTTGGGCTACGTCACCGCCGACGAGGCGATGCGCGATGCCGACGTCCGCGCCCTGCTCAATCGCTACATGGACACCGTGCGGCCCTTGATTCACGAGCCGCCGGGCGTGAATCTGGCGGAGTACCAGCAGACCTTGCTGGCCCGCTTCGCCAATCCGGCGGTCAAGGATCAATTGTCGCGGATTGCCTTCTACGCCTCCTCCGGCATTCCCAAATTCGTCCTGCCCATCGCCCGCGAACAACTGCAAAGCGGCGGGCCGATGGAGGTGTTCGCGCTGGTGGTGGCCGGTTGGATTCGCTATCTCGGCGGCCAGGACGACGCGGGTAAGGCCATCATTCCGACCGACCCGATGAAGGATACCCTGCAAAGCAAAGTGCGTTTCGGTGATTCCGATCCCTCGGCGTTTTTGGGGCTGCATCCCATCTTCGGCTCCGACCTGCCGCAAGCCGAACCTTTCGTCAGCGCGGTGCGCGAGGTGCTGGCCAGCCTGTACGCCAACGGAACGCGGGCCACCTTACAGCGGTATTTGCAGCGTTAACGCCGCAGCGCGAGGGCAGAAGCATGTATCTCGGATTCGATATCGGCACGTCCGGGGTCAAGGCGGTGCTGCTGGATGAAGGCGGCGCGGTACGCCAGCAGACCACCGCCGACCATCCGGTTTCCAACCCGCATCCCCTCTGGTCCGAGCAAGACCCTGACTCATGGTGGGAAAGCTGCCGCCGCGCGACAGCAACCCTGAAAGCGGACGGCGCGGCGCTGGACGCGGTGCGGGCGGTCGGCCTGTCCGGCCAGATGCACGGCGCGACGCTGCTGGACGCGAACCATGCGGTACTGCGGCCCTGCATCCTGTGGAACGATGGCCGCAGTCACGCCGAATGCGCCGAACTGGAAGCCAGCCTGCCCGATTTTCGGCAACGCTGCGGCAATATGGCAATGCCCGGCTTCACCGCGCCCAAGCTGTTGTGGGTGAAAAAACATGAGCCGGAAATTTTCGCCCGCATCGCCAAGGTGTTGCTACCCAAGGATTACCTGAACTATCGGCTGACCGGCCAGTTCGCCTCCGAGATGTCCGATGCCTCGGGCACGCTCTGGCTCGATCCGGCCAAGCGGGATTGGGATGATCGACTACTGGCCATCACCGGCCTGAATCGCTCGCACCTGCCGACGCTGCATGAAGGCTGCCAGATTGTCGGCCATCTGACCGAAGCTGCTGCGGCAGTACTGAATTTACCTCGCGTCCCCATGGTGGCTGGGGCGGGCGACAACGCCGGTGGCGCGGTCGGGGTCGGCGTGATCGATCCCGGTCAGGGCTTTTTGTCGCTCGGCACCTCCGGCGTGTTGTTCGTGGTCAGCGCCACGCATCACGCCTGTCCCGAACGGACGGTGCACGCTTTTTGCCATTGTCTGCCGAACCGCTGGCATCAAATGTCGGTCAGCCTGTCGGCGGCCAACTCGCTGGCCTGGCTGGCGCGCACGGTGGAGCGCGAGGTCGGCGAGTTGCTGGCGCGGCTGGAAGCCAGCGGCAAGACTGAGACGCCGGTGCTGTTTCTGCCCTACTTGTCCGGCGAGCGCACTCCGCACAACGACCCGCGCGCGGTCGGCCAGTTTCATGGCCTGAGCAACGCTAGCGACCTCAACGACCTGACATTGGCAGTGCTGGAAGGCGTTGCCTACTCGTTCTGCGACGGGTTGGACGCCTTGCGGGCGGCGGGCAGCGAGCCGCGCGAACTGGATTTAATCGGTGGCGGCGCACGGTCACAGTTCTGGCGGCAACTGCTGGCCGATGCCTTGAATCTGCCGCTGGTCTATCGCGCCGGCGGCGAGGTCGGTCCGGCGCTGGGCGCGGCGCGGCTGGCGCTGGTCGGCGCGTCGGGTGGCGATGTCGAAACCGCCATCCGCCGGGTCTGCGCCCAGCCGCTCAAACAGGAAGACCATCCGCCCCGCTCGGCCCATGCCGCGTATCACCAGGACAAACTGGAACGCTACCGTCAACTGTACGCGCTGACCAAAGCGCTACGCGCCTGAAGCTGAAACTTATGAACGCACCCGCGAACCTCGATCAACTGGCCGTCAACACCATCCGCACCCTGTCGATGGATGCGGTGCAAGCCGCCAACTCCGGCCATCCCGGCACGCCGATGGCGATGGCCCCGGTCACTTATTGCCTGTGGCAGCGCTTCTTGCGCTTCGATCCCGAAGATCCGATCTGGCCCAACCGCGACCGTTTCGTACTGTCCATCGGCCACGCCTCGATGCTGCTGTACGCCCTGCTGCACCTGACCGGCACCAAAACCGTCAACTCCGCTTACGAACGGATGGGCGAGCCAACGGTTTCGCTGGACGACATCAAGCATTTTCGCCAGCTCGACAGTAAATGCGCAGGTCATCCTGAATACCGCTGGACTTCTGGCATCGAAACCACCACCGGCCCGCTGGGACAGGGCGTGGCGACCAGCGTCGGGATGGCGACGGCGGGCCGCTGGCTGGCCAGCCGCTACAACCGCCCCGGTTTCGAGCTGTTCGATTACGAGGTCTACGCGCTGGCGGGAGACGGCTGCATGATGGAAGGCATCACCGGCGAGGCCGCGTCGCTGGCGGGGCATCTCAAGCTGTCCAACCTGTGCTGGCTGTACGACAACAACAAAATCACCATTGAAGGCCATACCGACTGGGCGTTTAGCGAGGACGTGGCGACCCGCTTCCTCGGCTACAACTGGAACGTGCTGCGGGTCGGCGACGCAAACGATCTGGACATGCTGGAGCGGGCGTTCCGCACCTTCAAAAACACCCGCGACCGGCCGACCCTGATCATCGTGGACAGCCACATCGCCTACGGTGCGCCGAACAAGCAAGACACCCACGAAGCGCACGGCAGTCCGCTGGGCGAGGAAGAAATCCGCCTGACCAAGCGGCATTACGGCTGGCCGGAAGACGCCAAATTCCTGGTGCCGGACGCAGTGCTCGACCACTTCCGACAAGGCATCGGGCGGCGCGGCCGCAGCCTGCGCGACGCCTGGTTCGTCAAACTGGAGGAGTATCATCATCAGTATCCCGATCTGGCCGACGATCTGCGACGGATGCAGAACCGCGAGCTGCCCGCCGGCTGGGACAAGGATTTGCCCGAATTTCCGCCCAGCGACGCGGGCCTGGCGGGCCGAGTGGCGTCGGGACAGGTGCTCAACACCCTGGCCCGCAACGTGCCGTGGCTGATCGGCGGCTCGGCCGATCTCGCGCCATCCACCAACACCCGCTTGACCTTCGACGGCGCGGGCGATTACACGGCAGAGAACTATGGCGGCCGCAATTTTCACTTCGGCATCCGCGAACACGCGATGGGCGCGATTCTCAACGGAATGTCGCTGTGCAAGGTGCGGCCTTACGGCTCCGGTTTTTTGATTTTCAGCGACTACGCCCGCCCGGCGATCCGGCTCGGCGCGCTGATGGAGATTCCGGTCATTCATATCTTCACCCACGATTCCATCGGCGTGGGCGAGGATGGCCCGACCCATCAACCGGTCGAGCAATTGGCCTCGCTGCGGGCGATTCCCGGCCTAATCGTGCTGCGCCCCGCCGACGCCAACGAAGTCGTCGAAGCCTGGCGGGTCATCATGCAGCTCCGGCACGATCCCGCCGCGCTGATCCTGACCCGGCAGAATCTGCCGACGCTGGACCGCCGCCGTTACGCGCCCGCGTCGGGTCTGGCGAAAGGCGGTTACGTGCTCGCCGACGCCGAAGGTGGCAAACCCGACGTGATTCTGATCGCCACCGGCAGCGAAGTGTCGCTTTGCATCGTCGCCTACGAACAGCTCAAAACCGAAGGCATCAAGGCGCGGGTGGTCAGCATGCCGTCCTGGGAGTTGTTCGACCGGCAGGAACGGAGCTATCAGGACAGCGTGCTGCCGCCCGCCGTCACGGCCCGAATTTCGGTCGAGCAGGCGTCCACTCTCGGCTGGCGGCGCTATGTCGGCTTGCAGGGCTTGACGATTGGGATGCACACCTTCGGCGCTTCAGCGCCCCTGAAAGCCCTGCAAAATAAATTCGGCTTCACGCCCGAAAAAATCGCCGCCGCCGCGCGGGAACAGATCGCCCGAAAAGACGCTACGCTTTGAGCTGAACAATCGGGGCGCTGGTTCTTTGGTCAAAATGGGCTAAACCGAACCCGCGCGCTTTTCCACGGGAGAATGCGTGAATGAGCGGTTTGAAAGGCAAGGTCGTGATCGCCCAAGGCGGCGGTCCCACCGTCGTCATCAATCAGAGTCTGGTCGGCGCGGTGTTGGAATCCCGCAAATTTTCGGAAGTCACTCGCGTCTGGGGCGCGCGTCACGGCGTGCGCGGCATCGTCCATCAATCGTTTGTCGATCTGTCCGAAGCGACCACCCACAACCTGGAACGGGTCGCCCAGACGCCCTCATCGGCGCTCGGCTCGACCCGAGACAAACCCGACGCCGAGTATTGCCAGAACATCCTCAACGTTTTCAAAAAACATGAGGTCCGCTATTTCTTCTACATCGGCGGCAACGATTCTTCGGACACGGTGCGGATCGTCGGCGAGTACGCCGTCAAGGAAGGTTACGAACTGCGCGCCATTCACATCCCGAAGACGGTGGACAACGATTTGCCGGTCAACGATCACTGTCCCGGCTACCCGTCCGCCGCGCGCTTCGTCGCCGGCGCGTTTCGCGGGGCCAACAGCGACAACATGGCCTTGCAGGGCGTTTACATCGCCGTGATCATGGGCCGCCACGCCGGTTGGCTGACTGCCGCCTCCGCCCTGGCCCGCCAGCACGACGACGACGGCCCGCATTTGATCTATCTGCCGGAGCGGCAATTTTCGATTGACCGCTATCTGGCCGACATCGAGCGCGTTTACCAACGGCACGGCCGCTGCGTCATCGCCATTTCCGAAGGGGTCTGGGCGAATCGCGACGGCAAGGGCAAGGAAATTCCGCTCGCCGCCGATCTGATGCGCAAGGCGGGCCGCCAACCCGAAGTCGACGCGCACGGCAATGTCCAGCTTTCCGGCGGGGCGCTGGCCGACGAGTTGGCGGCGACCGTGCAAGGCGGTTTGGGAATCAAGCGGGTGCGCGCCGACACCTTCGGCTATCTGCAACGTTCCTTCCCCGGCGTGGTGTCGGATGTGGACGCCCGCGAGGCGCGCGAGGTGGGCGAGAAGGCGGCGCACTACGCCTGCGGGCAGGGGGTCAGCGGCTCGGTGGTCATCAAGCGCGCCGGCGACTATGCCGCGCGCTATGAACTGGCGGATGTCAGACAAATCGCGGCTCAGACCCGGCACATGCCCGATGAGTTTATCAACGCCGAAGGCAATAACGTCACCGATGCCTTCCGCGCCTATCTGCGCCCGCTGCTCGGCGACGGAATGCCCTCTCTGGAGCGGCTGTGGGCGCCGGCGGTGACATTCAACGGCGGATGAGGGGCAAAGCACGCTGACGTCATGAAGGGTTTTTCGAGAGCGCCATTGGCTCGGGACGCTATTGCCGTTTCAAGCGCTTAGCGCCTGTTCCGCCGCCGCCGCGTCGGCGCGCAAATGCGCGGGGTCGAGCGTGCCGACCACCACGCTGCCGACGCCTGGCTCGCCGTAAATCAAACGCAGCGCCGCCAGTACCGGATCTGCATCGCTTTGATCGAGATGGCCGCTTTGTAATGCCTTCTTGATCAAGACGCCCTTACCGGCGTCACGGGCGGCGCGGATCACCGGTAAATCGGCCCGCTCGCGCGGATTATAGGTCACCATGACCACATCGCAGTACTCGACCGCCCGCAGGCCGCCGGCGACGGTTTTGGTGGACATCCCCACCGCCCGCACCCAACCCGCTTGTTGGAGATCGCGTAGAACGGGCAATGCCGCTTCCTGTTCCAGAATGGCCAAATCGTCGCCATTGGAATGAATCAGCACCGCATCCAGCGTCTCCACGCCCAAGCGGCGCAGGCTGCGCTCCACGCTGGCGCGGGTGGCGGCGGCGGAAAAATCGAAGCGGGAGACGCCAGCGCTGAAATCTTCGCCGACTTTGGTGACGATCACCCACTCGCGCCGGCACTGCCGCAGCAACCGACCCAAACGCTCCTCGCTCGCGCCGTAAGCCGGCGCGGTGTCCAGCAGGTTGATCCCCAGATCCCAAGCCATTTCCAACAGGTTCAGGATCGCCCGGTCCGTCGGCAGCTCGAAGGTTCGAGGATATTTGACGCCCTGGTTGCGACCGAATTTAACCGTCCCCAAGCCCAGCGGACTGACCCGCAATCCGGTCAGACCTAAAGCCCTTAACTCCAAATCAAATCCTCGCGATCCCACGGATAGGTCGCCACCGCCGGTCGCGGCCATTCGTCTAATATGCGCAAATCGACCGGTTTGGGTTTCAGATCGAGCTTCCGCAAGGTGTTTTCGACCTGCTCGGCCAGCAGCGGGGCTAGCGCCAGCTTGGTCGGCCAAACCGCAAGCGTCCGCCCGTCGCGGGATACGCTGGGCCCCACCGGCCGGCTGCCGCCATCCTGACGGGACTCCGCCCGCTTGACGGTAAAAGTGGCAAATTGGATCTTCGACCAATCCACCGACGGCAGCAACGCCGCCAGCTCGCGGCGCGCGACCCTAATCTGCTCCTGACGGTCGCGCTTGACCCCCGATTCGGCCAATTCTCCCCCCAAATACCATAGCAAGTGGCCATTGGCGTCGCAGTGGGTGGTGATGGTCAGGCGCGGCACATCGCTGGAGTTCACGAAGTGGCCGTACATCGGCCCCGGCAAACCGAGCCCCCGCACCAGCACCATATGCAGGGGTCGCTGCTGCAGCGGAGCCCACGGCACCGCCGAATTGCCCGCTCCGGCGGCGAAGATCGTGCAAGACGGCCGGATTGCCAACATCGGATGGTTGGGATAGCGCAAGGTGATCGCGCCGTCGCCGGAGGGCGCCGCCGGCCCGTCGCACAGCACGATGGCCTCTCGGTGGCGTTCGGCGAACGACGCCAGCACCGAAGCCACATCCACGATCGGTTCATCCAACCGGTAGACCGTGCCCTCAAAGGCGGCTTGGCGCAACGCGGGCGGATAATCGTTGGCCTCGACTCCCGCCAGTTTTTGCAGCCGATCCGGCAGCATTTTGCTGGCCAGAAAACCGGTCAACCAGGAGCGCGGGGAGCGGGTCGCCAGCAGATACTGGTGTTCGACCAACAGGGAGCCGCGCAGGTCGATTTCGCCTTCTCCGTTCAGGCAGCGCCGCCAGAGGGCGGGCATTTCGGAAATCATCTGGGCGGCTTCGGTGAGCCTTCCGTTCAGCGAGTATTTGACCCCGCCGTGGATGATGCCTTGCGAGCAAATCGTCTGGCCGGCGCCCAAGGCTTCGCTTTCGATCAACAAGGCGCTGTAACCGCGCTTGCGCAATCGCGAGAGCATCCACAACCCGGCGATGCCGCCGCCGATGATGGCGACGTCGACCCGCAATATGCTATTGGTTAGATTCATGTTCGACTCAAGATACGTGCGATGGTGCTGGTGGTCGAGCAACCGTCAATATAATCCATAACCACGACGTGGCCGCCTGCTTCCCAAACGCAGCGATTGCCGGGAATCCGGGTGGGATCATTGTCGCCGCCTTTCACCAGATAATCGGGCGCGACCGCGCAAATCAGCCGTTCCGGAGTATCTTCGGCAAAGGGCACGACCCAATCGACCGAGGTGAGGCCGGCCAAAACGCGCATCCGCTGCTCTAGCGGGTTGACCGGCCGGTCCGATCCTTTCAGCCGGCGCACCGAGGCGTCGTCGTTGACCGCCACGATCAAGCGGCTTCCAAGCCGCTTGGCCTGTTCGAGATAGCTGACGTGGCCGGCGTGCAGAATGTCGAAACAGCCGTTGGTCATGACGATGGTTTCGTCGTGCGCCTTGGCGTCGGCAATCGCAGGCAATAATTGTGCCTCATCCACAATCCCGCGCGGCGGCTCGTCGTGTGGGTAGATGGCCCGACGCAGTTCGGAGGCGGTGACGCTGGCGGCTCCCAACTTGCCGACCGCGATTCCGGCGGCTAAATTGGCCAGCAAGGTCGCTTCCGCCAGCGCCAGCCCGGCGGCCAAACCCGCCGCCAGGGTGGCGATCACGGTGTCGCCCGCGCCGGTCACGTCGTAAACTTCGCGCGCGCGGGCGGCTAAATGCAGCGGTTCGGCGGCCGCTTGCAGCAACGTCATGCCTTGCTCGCCTCGGGTGATCAACAGCGCGTCCCACTCCAAGCGCCGCCGCAGCGCGTCACCTTTTTCGACCAATTCCGACTCATCGCGGCAGCGGCCGACCACGGTTTCAAATTCCGCCAGATTCGGCGTCAGCAAGCTCGCGCCGCGATAGCGGTCAAAATCGCGGCCCTTGGGATCGACCAACACCGGTCGGCCGGCGGCGCGGGCGGCGTCGATATAGCACTCGATCCCGCGCAACGCGCCTTTCTGATAGTCGGACAGCACCACCACATCGGCCCCTGGTAGCGCGGCGGCAAACAGTTCCCGCAAAGCCGAGGGTTCGAAGCCGGGAAAACCGTCCTCGAAATCCAGGCGCAGCAGCTGCTGGTGGCGGCTGAGCACCCGCAGCTTGGTGATGGTGGCGTGACCGGGCACGCGGACCAGCTCGGCGGCCACGCCCAGCCGCCGCAATTGGCTTTCCAGGACGCCGGCCGCCTCATCCGCGCCGGTCACGCCGAGCACCCGCGCCCGCGCCCCCAAGGTCGCGATGTTAGCCGCCACGTTGGCCGCGCCGCCAGGGCGATCTTCCACCGCCTCGACCTTGACCACCGGCACGGGAGCCTCGGGTGAAATGCGGGCGGTGGGGCCGTGCCAGTAGCGGTCCAGCATCACATCGCCCACAATCAAGATGCGGGCTGATTCGAAACGGGGAATTCGCGCCTTCATGTACCAAATGAGGAGAGTTTCACGAGAGGTGCATGATAGCATGAGCATTTTGCGGATTTAGCGAATGATTTGCACTGGATTGGCGCAAAACTCTTGGAATGATGGGGTCATGCTTCGGCCATGACCGGCGGCAAGACGCTTTACCGACGCCTGTTGCGCTACGTCAGACCGTACGTTCGGATTTTTGCGCTGGCGCTGGCCGGCACGGCGGTGGCCGCGATCACCGAGCCGCTGGTGGCCGCGCTGATCAAACCGTTGCTGGATGGCAGCTTCGTCGAAAAAGACCCCTATTTGATTCGGATGATGCCGCTGCTGCTGGTGGGCGTATTCATCATTCGGGGCGCGGCCGGCTTTGTCGGGTCTTTGGGCATGGAGTGGATCGCCCACCGGGTGGTCATGGACTTGCGCAACGCGCTTTTCGCCCGCTTGCTGACGCTGCCGACCCGCTATTTCGACGATCATTCGGCGGGCAATCTGTTGTCCCGCCTGACCTACGATGTCAATCAGGTGCTGACCGCCACCACCCAAGCGCTCGTCGCGCTGGTCCGGGACGGGCTGGCGGTGGTGGGCTTGCTGTCGTGGATGCTGTATTTGAATTGGAAACTCTCGCTGCTGGCATTTTTGATCGCGCCCGGCATCGCCGCCATCATGCGCGTGATTAGCCAGCGCTTGCGGCGGCTGAGCCGGGGCTTGCAAGACAGCATGGGCGAGCTGACCCACGTCATCGACGAGGTGCTACAAGGCCATAAGGTCATCAAGATTTTCGGCGGGCAACCTTACGAACGAGAGCGCTTCAACCGGGTCAACAACCGGGTGCGCCGGCTCAATCTCAAATTGGCCGCCGCTTCGGAAGGCAGCGGGCCGCTGGTGCAATTGCTGGCCATCGGCGCGTTGGGGGCGATGATCTATCTGGCCTCGCTGCAATCGGCCGCCAACCAGATTACGGTCGGGGGCTTCGTCTCGCTGTTCGGCGCGATGGCGATGCTGCTCGCGCCGATCAAGCGCTTGACCAAGGTCAACGAACAGCTGCAACGGGGCTTGGCGGCGGCGGAAACCGTGTTCGCTCTGCTGGACGAACCGCCCGAACCGGATCGAGGCGGGCGCGAACTCGGTCGCGCCCGAGGCGAGATCTGCTTCCGCGATCTGAGCCATCGCTACCGACCGGAAGGACCCGAGGTCATCGCCGGTCTCCATTTAGAGGTGCGACCGGGCGAGACGATTGCCCTGGTCGGGCCTTCCGGCAGCGGCAAAACCACTTTGATGAGCCTGTTGCCCCGCTTTTACGAACCGGAGGGTGGCGATATTCTGCTAGACGGCGTGCCGATCCGCGAGCTCAAGCTGGCGGACTTGCGGGCCAATATCGCCTACGTCAGTCAGGAGATCGTGCTGTTCAACGACACGGTCGCCGCCAATATCGCCTACGGCGCCGGCTTGCAAGCGAGTGAAGCGGAGGTGATCCAAGCCGCCGAAAACGCGCACGCCATGGAGTTTATCCGCGAGTTGCCGCAAGGGCTGCACACCCTCATCGGCGAAAATGGCGCGCGGCTGTCGGGCGGCCAGCGCCAGCGCCTGGCCATCGCTCGCGCCTTGCTCAAGAACGCGCCCATCCTGATCCTGGACGAGGCCACCTCGGCGCTGGACAGCCATTCCGAACGCCAGGTCCAAAAGGCCCTGGACACTTTGCGCCGAGGGCGCACCGCCTTCGTCATCGCACATCGTCTGTCCACCATCGAAACCGCCGACCGGATCGTGGTGCTCGATCGAGGCCGCATCGTCGAAGTGGGCAATCACGCTGAATTACTCAGCCGTCAAGGACTGTATACCCGCTTGTACCACCTGCACGCCCATGACCCCCAAACAACAAAGTTGCAAAAATAATTAAATTATTTTCAAATATACAACAATAAGGGGGCAAACGAGCAAATCACAGGTTTACGCGGGCGGCACACGATGGGCGGCACTACTGATTTTTCCAAGAAGCTGGCGCCGCTGTTGCCGCAGGCCTTCCGGCAAGGCATCGAAGCGGCGAGACGGAATGATGATCGCAATCCCTATGTCCCGGACACCTATTTTTATCATGCCTGGATCGCCGGTTGGGCGATGCTCGCGCGCGGCTGGTGCGACGGCGGCAGTTTGTAACCGGCTTTAACGACGGCGAGGCTGAAATCGGAGCGTGATCTGGCCCCCGGCCGGATCTCAGCCAAACCCTGGGACGGCGAGCGGCGCGGGCCGCTCCCGCCACCAGGCGATAAAACTTGCTCGGGCGCGCCCGGCCGATCCATCATCGGGCTTCGCCTCACTTACTTTCACTCAAGACGGGTATCGATCCATGCGCAAACTGTTTTCGCTGCTGCTCGCCAGCAGCTTGTCGGGTCTTACGCCGGCCTGGGCGGCCGAAGGCGACTGGGATCGAGCCAGAGCGGCTCACGAGCGCGGCGATTACGCTGCGGAACTCGCCATCGTCCGACCGATGGCCGAAAAGGGTTACCCTTTCGCCCAATTCAATCTCGGCGTGCTCTACGATGAGGGTAAAGGCGTGCCGGAGGACAACGCCAAGGCGATGGAATGGTATCGCAGAGCGGCGGATCAGGGCTTTCCGCAGGCCCAGGTCAATCTAGGCATCATGCACCAACACGGCGAAGGCACGCCGGCGAGTCCGGTGGCAGCCTACTTCTGGTATGCGCTGGCGGAAAAACAAGGCGACGGTCAAGCCGGCCAAGCCAAACAGGATATCGCCAAAAAAATGACGCCCGCGCAAATTCAAGACGCGGAACGGCAAATCCAGAACTATCTGGCCACCCATAAATTCACCGTTCCACCCGCGCCGCCCGCGCCGGGTTCCGGCACCAAGCACGGCAACGGCTGAACTCGGAACGGCCCCGCCTTGGGGTCAGGACGTGGGATAAACGATCAGTTTTTGACCGGCCTTCAACACGCTGTTCACGCTCAGGTTGTTCCACTGCGCCAGCGCTTGCGAGGACACGCCGTGGCGCTTGGCGATAATCGCCAAGGTCTCGCCTTTCTTGACCGTGTAACGGTTGGGGGCTATCAAGCGCGCGCCCGGCACTTTGGCGACAAACTCCTGGGCTTGCGCCGAGGGCAGCAATAGGTTGTAAGCGCGCGACGGCGGTTCGACGCCGGCTTTAAAACCTGGATTGAAGCGGAAAAAATCCTCGGGCGACATACCGGACAGCGCGAGCGCGTCGGCGATCTTGACCTCGGGCGCAAGATCGATCCGAGACAAATACGGATGGTTGTCCATCATGGCCAGCCGCAGGCCGTAGGCTTCGGGATTGGACACGAGCCGGGCCAGCGCCAAAATTCTCGGCACGTAATCCTGGGTTTCCTTGGGAAGCTTCAGCCGCCAAAAAACCGACTCCGGTTTTTCCGGCGGGGCTTTGGCTTGGTCCGGTAATTTCGCCTTGGCGAATTGGGTAAAGGCGGTGTTGCGCCCGAGCGGCGCGGGCGGCGGGACCAGCGCGGCGGACCCCGCGGGCGCCGTCGTCGCGACGGCCGGCGATGCGGGAATCGCCGCCAGCGCGGGAAGCGGGGCTTGAGCGACCGGCGGCAGATTCGCCAAAGGTCCGGAAAACGGACTGGATGCCGGTTGTTGCGCCGCCAGCTTCATCGCCTCGGCTTGTTTCCTCGCCTCCTCCGCCAGGCGTTTGGCTTCTTCCGCCGCCTGCTTCTTCGCTTCCGCCGCCGCCTTGGCTTCCGCGCGGGCGTTGTTCTCGATGGCGTCTTGCACCGCGCCCGGACCGGCGTTGTAAGCCGCCAGCGCCAGCAGCCAATCACCCTTGAAATAGCGGTTCAAAAAGCGCAGATACGCCAGCGCCGCGCCGGTCGAGGTGTGAATATCGAGCCGGCCGTCATAACCCTCGGCAATCAGCAAACCGTGCTCCTGTCCGGTCGACGGAATGATTTGCCACAGACCGGCCGCCGCCTTGGGAGAAACCGCCGTCGGCTCGAAGGCGCTCTCCACCATCGGCACCAACGCGAGATCCGCCGGCAAACCCCGGCGGTCGATCTGCTCCACGATGTAGTGCAAAAACGGCCGGGACCGTTGCGACAACAAATTCAGATAACCGGGATTGCGCTTCAGAAACGCGATCTGTTCGTCGATTCGGGGATGTTCCACCGAGGCCAGCACCGACCGACCCCGCACCCGACCCCACAAATCCTTGCGGACCGGCCCTACGAATTTACGCTTTTTAGGCGCGGCCGCGACCGGATGACGGCGCTGGCCCTTGAGCGCCGTGGGCCGATCAATTTTGGCGGCCGCCGGTCCGGGGGGAGCCGTTTTGACGGGTTCCGAAACCGTGGCGGCTTGGCCGGGTTGCGCGGGTAAAATCATGCTGACCCGGCCGCCGGCCGCCTTTGCGGGTGCGACCGGTTCCGCCGCTGGAACGGCCGGATTCGGCTGGATAGGAACGGTCAGGCTCACTCTGGCATTCGGGCTTTTGGCATTTTTTTTGGTTTTGCCGGCCAGCACCACATCCTTGGATGAACCGACCCGCTTGCCGGCGATTTTGCTTTGACGGTACTCGGATGGATCGCGCGTCTGCCAGTAATCGACATAGGGCTGCTCGGCGTCGCCCTTCATCCGCCTTGAGGATTCCCAAACGCCGGTCAAGGGCAAGTCGGCGCAAGCGCTGAGCAGCGATCCCATGGATAGCGCGATGAGGCTGGTTCGGATAGCTTTCGTCATTGTCGTCTCTCGATCACATGGGTGGTTCTGGCGGACCGCGACCAAGCCGCCGCCGTCTCGCCGGTTGCACTCACAGTTCGTCATTCTTAAAAAATAAAGCCCCTCTAGTTTCCGCCGCCGCCGCCGATAACATGATCAAAGGCCGGCAACCTGCCCGGATACGATACGGTTTTCCAAAGGAACGAATCATGAACGGCAACACGATTCATTGCAAAGCGCTCGATAAAGCCAGTTTTAGCATGGCGATGGCCGAACGGGTAGGTCTACACGGCTACTCCATTCTTTCTTATGCGATTTTCAGCCCCAGACGCGCGCACGGCTGGACCTTCACCCGTAAAGGGAGCATTGAGGTGATCCGGGTCGAGGCGGAAGCGCTCGCCCAATTGTATCCGAGCACCGGACGCGAACCCGCAGCGGTTTGAGCGGTTTTCCGGCATGTCGGAACCGTCAAGGGCCGATTCTGATCCGCCGCGCCGCTGGTCACGCGCCGGTGGCGACCGGTCGGGCAGGGTCGCGAATCCACTCGCTCCACGAGCCCGCGTACAGGCGCGAGCCGTTCAATCCGGCGGCTTCCATCGCCAACAGGTTGTGGCAGGCCGTCACGCCGGAACCGCAACTGTGCACGACCGCCGACGCCGGCCGCCCGTCCAGCAGCGCCAAAAATCGTTCCCGCTGCTCGTCGGCTGGCCGAAACCGGCCATCGGCTGTCAAATTGTCTTCCGTGGGTAAATTGACCGCGCCCGGAATGTGGCCGGCCACAGGGTCGATAGGTTCCATCTCGCCCCGATAGCGGGCCGCTCCCCGCGCATCCACCAACAGCTCTTGCTCGGCCAAGGTCGCGACCCGCGCCGCCGTCAACCACAAGCGGTCGTCCGGCCGCGCCTCGAACCGCAGGGGCCGGATCACGGGCGGTCGCGCGGCCAGAGGCAACCCGGCTTGCAGCCATGCTTGAAAACCCCCGTCCAGCACCGCGCAAGCGCCGTGACCCAGCCAGCGCAGCAGCCACCACAAGCGGGCGGCGGCCAGTATCCCACCCATGTCGTCGTAGGCGATGACCTGGGTGTCGCGGCCGATGCCCCACGCCCCCAGTTTTTGCGCCAGCCGCGTCGGATCGGGCAGTGGATGGCGACCGGCGGCGGGCGTGATGGGACCGGATAAATCTTCATCCAAATGAGCGTAACGCGCGCCGGGGAGATGGCTTTGCGCATACGCGCGCCGGCCGGCTTCGGGATCGCTCAAGCTGAAGCGGCAGTCCATGACGATCCAATCGGGATCGTCGAGATGAGCGTTTAGGGTTTCGGGGTCAATCAGGGTGTTGTAGCTCATGAGTGTCCAGGACGTTCAAGGCGCGGGAGCCAACCATTCTAGCCGGGTTCGAGCTTCAACGCCGAGCCGCAGCCGGCGCGATAGTTCGGGCAGCCATCGCTTCAAAGCTCGATCGAGCTTCCACGGCGGATTGATCAGGATCATACCGCAGCCGCGCAGCCCCGGCGGCCCGCCATCCGCATAAAGCTCCAGTTCGGCGCACAAAATCGCGGGAATCGCCGACGCTTGCAAGGCACGCTGGAACCTCAGGCTCGGGGCGCGGTCGAGGATCGGATACCAGATCGCGATGATGCCGTTGGCCCAGCGGCGGTGGATCAGACTCACCGCCCCCGCCACCCGTTCAAACTCGTCCTTGCGCTCGTACGCCGGGTCCAACAGCACCAGCCCGCGCCGTTCCGGCGGCGGCAGCAACGACTCCAGCAGCGCATAACCGTCGCCATGTCGGACCGCTACTTGCCGGTCGCCCTCGAACTCGGCCGCCAGTTGCGGAAACTCACCGGGATGAAGTTCGGTCAGCACCAACTTGTCGCCAGGCCGCAATAAATCGCGAATGATGCGGGGAGAGCCGGGATACCAGCGCAGCGGCCCGGTTGGATTGAGCGCTCGAACCCGTTCCAGATAGCCATCGAGTTCGAGGCCGAGCCCGGTTTGACCCCACAGCTGACCGACGCCATCGTCGAACTCGCGGTTTTTTTGAGCCGGCGCCGAAGTTAAATCGTAACGTCCGGCCCCGGCGTGCGTGTCGAAGACCCGAAAGGGTTTGTCCTTGTCGCGCAGCGCCTGAATCAAAGCCACCAGCACCGCGTGTTTAAACACATCGGCGAAATTGCCGGCATGAAACCCGTGACGGTAGCCGAGCATCGTCGGCTACCGTCGGTCGGCCGCCGAGCGCTCAGGCCGCATACTGCCGGAGCCGCACCGGGCGCCGCCGCGCCCCCCAAGTCCCCGGCTTGGCTTCGAACACGCCGGCGCAAGGCGCGCCGCACGCGCCGCAACATCCCTCGGCGGTCAGATTCCAAGCCCCCAAAGCGTACCAGTCGCGGCCGATCAATTTCTGGCCGCAGCCGTGACAGTAGGTGCTGCCGCCCTTTTCATCGTGCACGTTGCCGGTGTAGGCGTAGCGGACCCCGTTCTTGATCGCGATGCGCCGGGCCCGGCTCAAAGTCGAGGGCGGGGTCGGCGAATGGTGGCCCATCTTCCAGTCCGGATGAAAGGCGGTGAAATGCAGCGGCACATCCGGTCCCAGATTTTCCACCACCCATTGGGTCAGCGCCTCCAGTTCCGCGTCGGTATCGTTTTCGCCGGGAATCAATAAGGTGGTGATCTCAAACCAAACCTGAGTTTCCCGCTTGAGATAGATCAGCGTATCCAGCACCGGCTGCAAGTGGCCACCGCAAATCTTCCAATAGAAATCGTCCGAGAACGCCTTAAGATCGACGTTGGCGGCATCCATGTACCGGTAAAACTCCCGGCGGGGCTCGTCGCACAGGTAACCGGCGGTGACGGCGACCGACTTGATGCCGTACTCCCGACAGGCGCTCGCCACGTCGATGGCGTATTCCATGAAGATGACCGGATCGTTATAGGTATAGGCGACGCTGCGGCAGCCCAATTCGTGCGCCACCCGCGCCAGCTTCTCCGGCGAGGCGGCGTCGGCCAAGGTATCCATTTCGCGGGACTTGCTCATGTCCCAGTTCTGGCAGAACTTGCAGGCCAGATTGCAGCCGGCGGTGCCGAACGACAGCACCGAGGTGCCGGGCAGGAAATGGTTGAGCGGCTTTTTTTCGATCGGATCGATGCAAAAACCGCTGGAGCGGCCGTAGCTGGTCAGCTTGATCGCGCCGTCGTGGCAGCCGCGCACGAAACATAAACCTTGCTGCCCTTCGTGCAGCTTGCAGTAGCGCGGGCAAACATCGCACTGGATCCGGCCGTCGTCGAGGACATGCCAGTAGCGGGTCGGGAAAAACTCGGTGGTCAACGGACTCATCACGGCCTCCTTCGCAAAGGCTCTCATCGTTAGCCGGCCGGCGTCGCCGCCGGCCGCCTAAAGTTTTATACTACTATTTTCCCTATCATCGGATGAAGTTTGCGCCCTATACTCTAATTAAGCAGTATTCGCAAACTCTCGGGAGGGCGTCATGCACACCGTACGCACACCTGCCGTCGCCGGCTTGTTCTATCCGGCCGATACCGCTGAACTGCACGCGCAAGTGCGGCATTTTCTGACCGAGGTCGAAGCGCCGGCCGGTTCGCCGCCCAAGGCCATCATCGCCCCGCACGCCGGCTATATCTATTCCGGACCCGTCGCCGCCTCGGCCTACGCGCGGCTGCAAGCGGCCCGAGGCTTGATCGCCCGCGTCCTATTGCTTGGACCCAGCCATCGCGTGGGGTTCCGAGGCATCGCCGCCAGCGCGATGACGGCGTTCGAAACCCCGCTCGGTTCGATCCCCGTGGACCAAGAGGCAGTGACGGCCGCCCGACAATTGCCGGATGTCGGCGTTCTGGAACAGGCCCACGCCCGCGAACATAGTTTAGAGGTGCATCTACCGTTCTTGCAGGAGGTGCTCGGAAGCTTTTCGCTGGTGCCGCTGGTGGTCGGCGAAGCCCGGCCCTCGCAAGTCGGTCAAGTCTTGGAAACGCTGTGGGGCGGCCCAGAAACCCTGATCGTGATCAGTTCCGACCTCAGTCACTACCTGGACTATCAGAACGCGCGCCAACTGGATCAAGCCACGTCAAAAGCCATCGAAGCCCTGCGCTTCGAGGACATCAGTTACGAACAAGCCTGCGGGCGCAATCCGGTCAACGGCTTGTTATGGGTGGCGCGCCGCAAGAACTTGCAGGTGGAAACCCTCGATTTGCGCAACTCCGGCGACACCGCCGGCTCGCGCGATCAGGTGGTGGGCTACGGCGCTTATGCCTTCCACTGAAACACTGTCGCGCCAAGACCGCGCCAGCTTGCTTGAGGTCGCCCGGCGGTCGATCCGGCACGGCCTGGAACAGGGCGAGGCGCTGGCCGTCAATCCGGAGCTCTACCCCGAAACCTTGCGGCCGACGCGGGCGACTTTTGTGACCCTGGAACTCGACGGCCAACTGCGCGGCTGCATCGGTACGCTGGCGGCCCATCAGCCGCTGGTGCAAGACGTGGCGGAACACGCCCATGCCGCCGCTTTCGACGATCCCCGCTTCCCGGCGGTGAGCGCAAGAGAATTTCCGCTTCTCGAAGTTTACGTTTCGGTGTTGTCGCCTCTAGAACCGTTACCGTTCGATTCCGAGGAACGCTTGCTGGCGCAATTACGGCCAGGCGTGGATGGACTGATCTTGCACTTCCGCGACCATCGCGCCACGTTTTTACCGGCGGTGTGGGAAACTTTATCCGAGCCTTACCTGTTTCTGGCCCAACTCAAGCACAAGGCCGGATTGCCGCTGAATTTCTGGTCGCCGGAGCTGCGGGCGGAGCGCTACACCACCGAGTATTTCGGCGACGCCGATGTCGCCGGCGCTCGCTGATACCGCGCGCCTCTCAGGCGGACGGAGCGAGCGCGGAAGGCGAAAGCACGGCGGACCGCCGCAACCGCTTGAGATCGGCGGGCGTATCCACATCCCAACCGACCGGCAATTCAAACCACGCTATCCCGGCTTGTCGCAACCGGCGGCGGGTCGTCGCCATCACCGTCGGCGCGCTCCAGGGAATCGCTCGAAACATCGGCGGACAGGGGCGACTCAACCCGACCAACACATAACCGCCATCCCGCGCCGGCCCCAGCACCGCATCGTAACCCGAGGCGAGTCGCTCGAACGCGGCGCGCAGTTCCGCCGCGCCCACCGACGCGCAATCGCCGCCGATCAACACCGCTTGACGGCCTTCCCGCAACGCTTGATCGAGCGCGTGCTTCATCCGCCGCCCGAGATCGCCCGCGCCTTGCCGGCGCAGCCGAACGCCGTACGCGCGCCGGCAATGGCTGAAAAAACCGTGCCTTGCATCCGGCGCGCACCACAGCTCGACAGGACATAGCCGGGCTGCTTGCGCCGTCTTCAACGTCCGAGCCAACAACTGCTGGTACACCCGCGCCGCGCCGCGCGTTCCCAACCGTCCGGCCAACCGAGTTTTGACCCGACCGGGAACCGGAGCCTTGGCGAAGATCAGCAGGCGCGCGTTGGGGAACTCAAAAAAATCGTTCACGAACGGTAGTACATCCGAGCCAGCCGAGCGGGATCGGCGCCGAAAAAATACGCCAGCCGCAACCGCCACATCAAGAGGATCGTCCGCCAAACGCCGTCGCGCTCCCAACGCCGGCTGGAGGTTTGCAGGCGCTGGCGCAAGCAGACCGGCCGGCCGTGCCGCTTCAACAACCGGCTGAGCGCGATGTCTTCCATCAGGGCGATGGACGGATAACCGCCGATGCGCTCGAACAGCGCCCGACGCACGAAAATCCCCTGATCGCCGGTCGCGACGCCGCTCAGCCGGGAACGCAAATTCATCATGGTTTCGACGATTCGTAACGACGGCCGCCGACCGGAGAGACCCACATCGAACCGACCCCAGCCGGCTCCTGAAACCGCCATCGCCTCTCGAATCAAACGGGCGGCGTCCGGCGGCGGACGGCTATCGGCATGCAAGAACCAAAGAATGGAACCACCGGCCTGCTCCGCGCCCGCGTTCATTTGCAGCGCTCGGCCCTTGGGCGCGAGGACGACCCGATCCGCCAGCGGCGCGGCCAGAACCGCGCTTCGGTCTCGACTGCCACCGTCCGCGACGATCAATTCGCAGCGCTGCGCGCGCAATGCCTGCAAATCACGCAGACACTCGCCAAGCGTTTCAGCTTCGTTCAGCACCGGCATGATGATCGAAATGCGAGCCATGATTTTCGAGCGCGAGGTCTAGCTTACAGGACTCGAAGATTGTATAGTGTCGGCCCTTCTTTAGTTTCATCATTTCGGGGCGGTAGCTCAGCTGGGAGAGCGTCGCGTTCGCAATGCGAAGGTCGAGGGTTCGATCCCCTTCCGCTCCACCAATATTCAAGCCAGGCCGCTCGCCTGGCTTTTTTATTGTCCGCATGCCAATGCTGGCGCACAGGCACTCATGGTGCAATAACCAGGGCGTCTTACTGCAAAAACTCACTCGGCATGAAGCGCAACCGCATCTAGAAATACACCGCCTATCTTGAATTGCTGAGCCGGGAGGGCGAGTCATGACGAATCGGGAACCTCACCTATGCCCCTGACCCTGCCCCAACTCGAACGCCACCTGTTCAAAGCCGCCGATATCCTGCGCGGCAAGATGGACGCCTCCGAGTTCAAGGAATACATCTTCGGGATGCTGTTCCTCAAACGCTGCTCCGACGTGTTCGACCAGCGCCGTGAAGAGGTAATCCATTTCGAAATGGATGGCGGCAAGAGCGAGGCCGAGGCGCGGTCATCCGCCGATTACCCGCGCTGGTATAAGAAAGAGGGCTCGTTCTGGGTGCCGCCCGCGTCGCGTTATGCGTCCCTGCTCAACGACGCGCACCACAATGTCGGCGACTACCTAAACAAAGCGCTCACGGGCATTGAGACGGCCAACGCCAGCCTGTACGACGTGCTCCAGCACATCGACTTCACCCGCAAGGTCGGCCAGAGCAAGATTCCCGACATCAAGCTGCGCCAGCTCATCACCCACTTCGGCGCCTATCGGCTGCGCAACGAGGATTTCGAGTTCCCTGACCTGCTGGGCGCGGCCTATGAATACCTGATCGGCGAATTCGCCGATTCGGCGGGCAAGAAAGGCGGCGAATTCTACACGCCCCGCTCGGTGGTGCGGATGATGGTGCGGCTGATCAAGCCCGAGCCCAAGCTCGACATTTATGACCCCTGTTGCGGCTCCGGCGGCATGCTGATCGCCGCCAAGGAATATATCGACGAGCACGGCGAAGACGGCCGCAAGGCCAATCTGTTCGGCCAGGAGTTCAACGGCACGGTGTGGTCCATCGCCAAGATGAACATGCTGCTGCACGGCATCAGCACCGCCAACCTGCAGAACGATGACACCCTGGCCGAGCCTCAGCACATCGAAGGTGGCGAGCTGATGCGCTTCGACCGCGTGCTGACCAATCCGCCGTTCTCGATCAACTGGGGCAACACCGAGAAGAACGCCGACGGCACGTCCGCCTGGGCGCCGAAATTCCCGGAGCGCTTCCGCTACGGCCAGGTGCCGCTGGGCGCTAAGAAGGCCGACCTGATGTTCGTGCAGCACATGCTGGCCGTCACCCGCGACGGCGGCAGGGTGGCCACCATTATGCCCCACGGCGTGCTGTTTCGAGGCGGGGAGGAAAAGACCATTCGCGCCGGCATCATCAAGGACGACCTGCTCGAAGCCGTGATCGGCGTCGCGCCCAACCTGTTCTACGGCACCGGTATCCCCGCCTGCATTCTGGTGCTGCGCCAGCAGGTGCAGAACGGCGCCCACCGCGTCAGCGGCAAACCCGCCGAACGCCGGGGCAAGGTATTGTTCATCAACGCCGACCGGGAATTCTTCGAAGGCCGAGCGCAGAACTACCTGCTGCCCGAGCACATCGAGAAGATCGTCAGCACCTTCGACGCATTTCGCGCCATCGCCGGCTTCTCTGTGATCGTGGACAACGCCACGCTCAAGGCCAAGGCCAACGACTACAACCTCAACATCCGCCGCTACGCCGACAACGCCCCGCCGCCCGAGCCGCATGACGTGCGCGCGCACTTGGTGGGCGGCGTGCCTAAGGCCGAGGTGGAAGCCAAGGCGGCGCTGTTTGCCGCGCACGGTCTCAACCCGCTGGACCTGCTCGTCGAGCGTGACGCCAAATACTTGGACTTTCGGCCCGAACTGACCAAGCGCCAGAACCTCAAACCCGCCATCATTGAGCACAACGCCGGCCTCACCGCCAAGGAGGCCGCCATCCGCGATGCCTTCGATCAGTGGTGGCAGGCGCACAGCGCCCGCATCACTCAGCTTTCCGGACAGATGAACAACTCCGCCAGCCTCGTCGCTCTGCGCAGCGACCTGCTGGCCAGCTTCAGCGCATCCCTGGATGCCATCGGCCTGCTTGACCCTTTCCAGGTGCGCGGTATCGTCGCCGGCTTCTGGTACCAGACCAAATACGACTTCCTCACCCTGATGGCGCGCGGCGCCAGGGGCGTGGTCGACGCCTGGCGCACCAGCATCATCACCGCGCTGGAAGACAAAGCCAGCAAGGAAAGCCCGCTGGAGCACGAGCTGGTCAAGTTCCTGATGAGCGATTTCGTCGAGACTATCAACGACCTGGAGGCGAAAAAGGCCGATCTGGATAGCCAAATCAAGGCGGCAAGCCCCAAGGATGCCGAGGGCGAAGACGGCGAAACCGACGAGGCTGCGGAGGACGATGCCGACGAGGAGAACACGGTGAGCGAAGAACAGGTTAAGGCGTGGAAAAAGGAACTCGCCGCCGTCAAGAAGCAGCTCAAGGCGAAAAAGGACACTTTCACCGCTCACCTCAACCGCGAAGTCGATGGCCTGAGTCCCGAACAGGCCGCCGACTTGTTGCTGACCATCCTGCACAACGACATGCGCGCCATCGTCGAGCGCTACATCGCCGCCCAACGCAAGGCCATCGTCGCGGCTTTCGAGAACTGGTGGGACAAGTACCGCGTGACACTGACCGAGATCGAGGGCGAGCGCGATGCGGCGGCCAAGGCATTGCAAGGGTTTTTGAAAGGGCTGGGGTATGTCTGAGTTCGTGACCCTCGGTGATCACATCTCTGTGCAGAAAGGCAAGGCGCCTCTCGCCAATGGTTACGCTGGAAAGGGAGCAGAACCTTATCTGAACCCCGAATACCTGCGCGGGCGAGCGCATGCCGAGCTCGTCAAAGCGGGACCGGATGCGGTGCGTGCCGTCGATGGCGACACGATTCTGCTATGGGACGGATCAAACGCAGGAGAGTTCTTCAGAGCAAAGGCCGGCCTGGTTGCATCGACGATGGCGAAGATTTCACCGAGCAAGGTGTTTTGCGCAGCGTATTTCCTTCATGTCGCCAAGTACATAGAGAGCTACCTAAAGAGCCAGACAAATGGCACTG
This sequence comes from Competibacteraceae bacterium UBA6584, assembly GCA_002433805.1. Classification (GTDB taxonomy): domain Bacteria; phylum Pseudomonadota; class Gammaproteobacteria; order Competibacterales; family Competibacteraceae; genus Competibacter_A. The sequence goes on from DJIW01000128.1 coordinate 44,320, forward strand.
GCATTCCGCACGTGGACCGGGATCTGCTCGAAGCGATACGGACCTTTTGTCCGAACTCCACAGAGCAGCGGGTAATTGCTGCAATCCTCGATACCCTCGACACCGCCATCCACAAAACCGAGGCGATCATCGCCAAGCTCAAGGCCGTCAAGCAGGGCCTGCTGCACGATCTGCTGACGCGCGGCATCGACGCCAACGGCGAACTGCGCCCGCCCCAGGCCGAAGCGCCGTATCTCTACAAGCAGTCGCCGCTGGGGTGGATTCCGAAGGAGTGGGACAGCAAGCAGCTTGCAGAGTTGCTAGGCGACATTGATCCGGCCATGCGCTCGGGCCCATTCGGCAGTGCGCTACTGAAGCAGGAATTGGTTGAAGCTGGACTCCCACTTCTCGGAATCGATAACGTCCACACTGAACGGTTCGTCGCCGACTACACGCGCTTCGTGACGCCGAAGAAGTTCGCACAACTGGTGCGCTATGCAGTTCGCCCCGACGACTTGATGATCACGATCATGGGCACTGTCGGGAGATGCTGCCTCGTACCGGAAGACATCGGCCAGGCTCTGTCCTCGAAGCATACTTGGACGATCTCCCTAAACCAAAACACATACTCACCGTATTTAGCGATGCTGCAGGTCAATTACTCTCCTTGGGTGCTGAGGCGTTTCGCCTGCGATCAGCAAGGCGGTACGATGGCTGCGATCCGGTCGGAAACGCTGCGATCCATGCGGCTTCCAGCGCCTCCGCGTGAGGAGCAGCGCCTTATGGAAGAGCGACTTCATGAAGTCAGTAAGAGAATCGATCTGGAAGTTGATTCACTTGCGAAGCACCATGCGGAGAAATCCGGCCTTATGGACGACCTCCTCACCGGCCGCGTCCGCGTCACGCCGCTGCTGGAGGCCACCGCGCCATGACTGACCGCCCCACTTCGCTGACCCCGCCGACCGCCGGCTATGCCGACTGGCTGGCCGAGCTGAAAACCCGCATCCACACCGCCCAGCAGCGCGCCGCGCTGGCGGTCAACCGCGAATTGGTGCTGCTATACTGGCAGATCGGCCGCGACATTCTGGAACGCCAAGCGCGCGAAGGTTGGGGCGCGAAGGTCATCGACCGGTTATCTCGTGACCTGCGCGAGGCTTTCCCAGAGATAAAGGGCTTTTCATCGCGCAACCTCAAGTACATGCGCCACTTCGCCGAGCACTGCCCCGATCAGCAATTTGGGCAGCAGGCTGCTGCCCAATTGCCCTGGTTCCACATCGTCACACTACTGACGCAGCTATCCATACCACAAGAGCGCGAGTGGTACGCCGCCCAGACGGTGCAACAGGGATGGTCGCGCACCTCGCTGGAAATCCACATCAAGAATCGCCTGTTTTCTCGGCAAGGCCACGCGGTGACCAACTTCAGCGCCCGGCTCCCATCGCCGCATTCGGGCCTGGCGCACGACACCCTGAAAGACCCCTACCTGTTCGACTTCCTGGGGTTGGGCGACGAGGCCCATGAACGCGAAATCGAGAACGGCCTAGTGCGCCACATCACCCGCTTCCTGCTGGAACTGGGCACCGGCTTTGCTTTTGTGGGGCGACAGCATCGGCTGGAGGTGGCGGGTGATGAATTCTTCATCGACCTGCTTTTCTATCACACCCGTTTGAAATGCTATGTGGTGGTGGAACTGAAGGCCGTAGCCTTCAAGCCGGAACACGCGGGGCAGTTGAATTTTTACCTGTCGGCAGTGGATGCGCAGATCAAGGCCCCCGACGACAACCCCACCATCGGCCTGTTGTTGTGCAAGACCCAGAATCGGATGGTGGCGGAATACGCACTTTCAGGCATCGACAAGCCGATTGGCGTGGCGGAGTACGAGCTGATGCGCAATCTGCCAGAGCGGCTTACAAGCACTCTGCCTAGCATCGAAGAAATCGAGCAGGAATTGGCGGATCTGCCGGATGAACAGGCTGGCGAGCGAGGGAGTCACTGATGGGCTGGGAACTCGAAGATGTCGAAAAACCCTTCGTCGCCCAGTTGCAGGCATTGGGCTGGGCGCACGTCGAGGGCAGCCTGGACGACCCGGCCGTCACCGGCCGCGCGAACTTCGCCGAGGTCATCCAGGACAGTGTGTTGCGCTCGCAACTGTGCGCCCTGAACGCTGGCCCCGACGGTCAGCCGTGGCTGGACGACCCGCGCCTATCCGAAGCGGTGGCGGCCATCACTCGCCTGGGCACCCACAAGCTGATGGAGGCCAACCAGAAGGCCACCAAGCTGCTGATCAAGGGTCTGACGGTCGAGGGCTTGCCCGGCTGGGACGGCGGGCGTGGCCAGACCCTCCGTTACATCGACTGGGAAACGCCGGCCAACAACCGCTTCACGGCGATCAACCAGTACCGCGTCGATTGCCCGCCCGGCTTCAACAGCGGCAAAACCTTCATCGTGCCCGACCTGGTGCTGCTGGTGAACGGCATCCCGCTGGTGGTGGTCGAGTGCAAAAGCCCGTCCATCCCCGAACCGCTGGCCGAGGCCGTAGACCAATTGCGCCGCTACAGCAACCAGCGCAAAGCGGCCTTCGAGGTGGATGAAAACGAAGGCAGCGAAGCTCTGTTCGCCACCAATCAATTGCTCATCGCCACAAGCTGCGACGAGGCCCGCGTGGGCTGCGTCGGCGCGGCCTTCGAGCATTTCGCGCGGTGGAAAACAGTGGTGGGGCCGGATGGCGCCGACGCCGCGGCCGAAGTGTCCCAACTGCTGGGCAAGAACGACCAGGAGCGGCTGATTGCCGGCCTGCTCGCACCCGCGCACCTGCTGGACGTGGTCAAAAACTTCCTGCTGTTCGTGCAGGTGGGCGGCCAGACCATCAAGTCCGTCTGTCGCTATCAACAGTACCGGGCAGTGAACCGCGCCATTGCCCGGCTCAAGACCGGCCAGACCCGGCTGACGCACGGCGAGCACGACCAGCGCGGCGGCATCATCTGGCACACCCAAGGCTCGGGCAAGAGCCTGACCATGGTGTTCCTGGTGCGCAAGATGCGCGCGGAAGCCGCGTTGCGGCGCTTCAAGATCATCGTCGTCACCGACCGCAAGGACCTCCAGAGCCAACTCTCCGTCACCGCCACGCTCACCGGCGAGGTGGTCGAGGTCGCGGACAGCACGGCGAGTGTAAAGGCCCTGGCCCGGCGCAAGGGACCGGGGCTGATCTTCGCCACCATCCAGAAGTACCGGGACGCGGACACGGCGGGCGACGCGCCGCTGACGGCGGACGCACTGCCCAAGGTGGAACAGCCAAGGGCCAATTACACAGCCGGCGACACGTTCGAGGTGCTAAACGAGGATGACAGCATCCTGGTGCTGGTGGACGAAGCCCATCGCACTCAGGCCGGCGACTTGCATGCCAACCTGCTGGCGGGGCTGCCCAACTGCGCGCGCATCGGCTTCACCGGCACGCCGATCATCATGGGCGAGAAGAAGCGCACCCATGAGATTTTTGGCGCGTTCATCGACCGCTATACGATCCGTCAATCCGAAGAGGACGGGTCTACCGTTCCGGTACTGTACGAAGGACGAACCGCAAAGGGCGCGATCAAGGACGGCGCAACGCTGGATGAGCTATTCGAGGACCTGTTCCGCCAGCGCACCCCCGAGGAACTGGAGGCGATCAAAAAGAAGTACGCCACCAAGGGCCACATTTTCGACGCGCCCGCGCTGATCGCCGATAAAGCGCGCGACATCCTGCGCCATTACGTCACCCACATCCTGCCCAACGGCTACAAGGCACAGGTGGTGGCCTACAGCCGGCTGGCGGCAATCCGCTACTTCGAAGCCTTGAAGCTGGCCCGCAACGAGTTGCTGGCAAAAGCCGAAGCGCTCTCTCCACGAGACAAGGGGCTGGACGACGAAGCCCTGTGCCAGCGGCCACCCAAGATACAGGCGGCGGTGCAAGCCTGGCGCTACCGCGACACGCTGGCCCGTATCGAGTTCGCGCCCGTTATTTCGGGCAGCAACAACGACGATCCGGCCTGGAAGCCCTGGACTGACGGCGCGGCGCACGAACAACTGATCCAGCGCTTCAAGAAACCCCTGTTCCACGCCCAGCCGGAGAAGACCGACCCGCTAGCCTTTCTGGTGGTGAAGTCGATGCTGCTGATCGGGTTCAACGCGCCTATTGAGGGCGTGATGTACTTGGACCGACCGATCCGCGAGGCGGAACTGCTGCAGGCCATCGCCCGCGTCAACCGCACCGGCTTCGGCAAGCGTTGCGGCATCGTGGTGGACTACTACGGTGTGGCGCAGCACCTGAAGGAAGCGCTGGCCGCCTATGCCGACGAGGACGTGCAAGGCGCGCTGGCCAGCCTGAAGGACGAGGCGCCGGTGCTGCGCGACCGACACCTGCGGGTGGTGGACCTGTTCCGCCAGCGGGGCATCGAGTCGCTTCAAGACACCGAGGCGTGCGTCGAGATGCTGGCCAGCGAGAAACTGCGCGCCGAGTTCGCCGTCAAGCTCAAGGCCTTCCTGGCGTCGCTCGACACCGTACTGCCGCGCCCCGAGGGGCTGCCGTACTCCGGCGACGCGAAGCAGCTGGCCTACATCTACGCCCGGGCGCGCAACCGCTACAAGGACACGCCGGTCCTCGGTAAGGATGTCGGCGCCAAAGTGCGCAAGCTGATCGACGATCACGTGATCTCGCTGGGCATCAACCCGAAGATCCCGCCGATCCAGCTCACCGACGCGCATTTCATCCAGCACCTCGAACACCTCGAAAGCGCCGACGCCGTCGAGTCCCGGAGGGCGATCGCATCCGAGATGGAGCATGCGCTCCGCTCGCACATCCGGCGACACCTGGACGAGGATCCGGTGCTGTATCGCAAGCTTTCCGAACGCCTTAACGAGATCCTGCGGACCCTCGGGGATCGGTGGGACGAGATCATTGCCCGCCTGAGGGAAATCATCGACCAGCTTCGCGAGGGCGCGGCTGGCGCGGAAGACACTCCCGACGATCTTCCCGAGCACTGCGCGCCCTTCCTTCGCACCGTGCTGGACGTGGTGTGCGCCGGACAAACGCCGACGCCGGCCGAGCTGCTGCGCCTGAAGGATGTGACGGTCGAACTGGTCGATCTGCTGGCTGAGGAACTGAAGGCCAACCCTCGAATCTGGAGTCCCAACAAGATGCCAGACCAGGAAAACCTGCGTGATGGCGTGCTGTTTGAGCGCCTGATGCGCCTGCGCCCACCGTTGGTGGATACCGATAAAGCAGGTTTGCTGGCCGACAAGCTGATGGAGCAGGCCCGCGCCAACCACGACAAGCTGGTGCAGGTGTGATGCAATTAAAATCGCCCGGCCTCCAGGTGGGCGATCTGCGGTTCAGCGTGCAGCGCAGCGCGCGCCGCCGAACGATGCAGATCACGGTGGAGCGCGGTGGCGACCTGGTGCTGAGTGCCCCGCCGCGGGTGGACGAGGCCACATTGCGGGCCTTCGTGTTGGAAAAGCGCTTCTGGATCTACACTAAGCTGGCCGAGAAGGACCGCATGCAGCGCCAGGCGCCGCGCAAGGAATTCGTCGGCGGCGAAGGCTTTCTGTACCTGGGGCGCAGCCACCGGCTGAAGCTGGTCGACGAGCAGGACGTGCCGCTGAAGTTGGCCGGCGGCCGATTTTGTCTGCGCCACGACGCCTTGCCCGCCGCGCGCGAGCACTTCATCCGCTGGTACAGCGAGCGCGCCAAGGCTTGGCTGTCGAACCGTGTGGCCGACTACCAGTCCCGCATGGCGGTGACGCCGGCGGGCGTCAAGGTGCGGGACCTGGGCTACCGCTGGGGTTCGTGCGGCAAGGGCGACTGGCTGTACTTTCATTGGAAGGCGATCCTGCTGCCGGCGCGCATCGCGGAATACGTAGTGGTGCACGAGATCGTCCATTTGCGCGAGCCTCACCACACCCCCGCGTTCTGGCTGCGCGTGGAGCGCGCCATGTCCGACTACGCGCAGCGCAAAGCCTGGCTGGCCGAGCACGGAATCGATGTCGAAGGAATCTGAGAACGATGGCGGACTACTTCACCAGTGACCACTTCAAACTGCTGAACAAGTGGAAGGGGCAGAAGCGCGACGACACAAACCCCGAGCAGAACCGCGCCTACGAAGACCTGCGGAAGGCTTACGAGGTGACCGAGGCGTGGGCGGACCAGCTCAAGGCCAAGCTGTTCCCTGTCGGGCGCGTCGAGATCCGCAAGCGCCCGACCAACCAAGGAAACAACTTTTCCAGCTACAACTGGGCCAAGATCTATCCCTCCAACGAGGCCCCGAAGGAATTGGCCTATACAGTCGGCATCGACGCCGAGGGCGGCTTCGTGGTCAAGATCGATACAGTCGGGCTGGACGACTTGGACGCGACACGGAGGGCCTATCTGGCGCTGCGCGGCGCCTACGATCCCACCGCGCCCTTCGTCGCCGAGCTGCCGGCGGTGGACGGTTTAGGGAAATCGCTGGACCAACTGGTGGCGTGGAGCGTCGAGGCCATCCGCGCCTTCAAACTGCGCTACGACGAGGTCGTCGCCAAGTTGAACTTGGGCCAGACGCCCAGCGACGAAGACCTGCTCAAGCACTTCGATGGCAAACCGGCGTTCCAGATCTTCCGCGCTTCATGGTCGCCCCAAGACAAAGCGCTGTTCTGTCGGCTGACGCGGGCCGTTCACGCCGCCGGCCTGGACTGGTGGCACATAGGCGAAGGCGTCCAGGTGCGCTTCGGCCGCAAAAACCCCGGCAGCGAGCGAGCGGTCGGTGTTCTCGGCGTGATTCGGGGTGCCCGGACCCGAAGGATTTCGTTAACGCGGAACCTGGGCGAACTTACCAAGCTTAACCGCGCGCCGTTGACGGAGGGCTTGGTCGAAAAGATCGAAGCGAGCCTGTCGGCCGAGCGTGACGCACTCGACGGCTGGCTGGCGCTCGAAACAGAGCGGCCTGGCCTGTGGCCCGATCAGCTGCGTGACGACTCGGTTGATCCTGACGATGACGCGGACGATGAGGACGCAAGCGATGCCGGGGTCGTGAGGCAGCCGGTCAACCGCATCTACTATGGGCCACCCGGCACGGGGAAGACCTACGAACTAGCCAAGCTGCTCAAGCGCGAGTACGAGCAGGCCATGATCTCGGTGTCCAACGAGGAGTGGCGCGAGCAACTGATTGCGAACCGTATCGCCAACCTCACGTGGTGGGAGGGCGTGGCCGCCGCGCTGCATGATCTGGGCGGGAAGGCCAGGGTCGTACAACTCTTCGAGCATCCGTTCATCCAGGCGATTGCCGCGACTAAGGCGCGCAACCAGAATGTCAGGCAAACGCTGTGGGGCACGTTGCAGCACCACACAATCGAGGAGTCCAAAACCGTCAATATCAAGCTCCGTCTCGCCCCGGCGGTTTTTGACAAGACCGCCGGCTCGGTTTGGCAGTTTGCGGGCGATTGGAAAGAGGCTTGTGCCGATTTGATCGAGACGGTCAAGACCTATCAGGCTGGTGCGCCATCCTCTGGCACCGTTCAGCGCCACAGCTTCGTCACCTTCCACCCATCCTACGGTTATGAGGAATTCGTGGAGGGACTTCGACCGGTGCTTGGTAACGACACGGAGGCCGGCGAAATGCAATACGAGATCCGGTCGGGGGCCTTCAAGGACCTGTGCCGTCGGGCATGCTCGGCGCCGGATCAGCGGTTCGCGATGGTGATCGACGAGATCAACCGGGGCAACATCAGCAAGATCTTCGGCGAGCTGATCACCTTGATCGAACCCGACAAGCGGGATGGCGCCGAGAACGCCGTTTCAGTGACCTTGCCGTATTCCGGCGAGCGCTTTTCAGTTCCGGCCAACGTCGACATCATCGGCACAATGAACACCGCGGACCGCTCGCTGGCGCTGCTGGATACCGCACTGCGCCGCCGGTTCGAGTTCGTGCCGGTGATGCCGGATGTTCGCGATGAACCGGGCGCGCCTCTTGCGGGCTTGCGAGTGAGTTTGGGCGAGCAGGTAATCAACGTTCCCCGTATGCTCGACGCGATCAACCAGCGTGTCGAGACGCTTTACGACCGGGATCATTGCATCGGCCACGCCTACTTCACGCCGCTGGCCAAAGTGCCTGATGGGGACGAACGGCTGGTCGCATTGCAGCAGGTATTCAGCACCCGCATCCTGCCCCTGCTGGAAGAGTATTTCTTCGAGGACTGGCGGAAGATTCGTCTCGTCCTGGCAGACAACCAGAAGCTACCCGCCGCGCAGTTTGTCCGCGAGAGCCCCGATCGCGAGGATGACCTAGCTCGTCTCTTCGGCAACGACCATGGTCTTGACAGCTACGCCACCAAGCGCCGTTACATGGTGCAGGAGGCCGCTTTCTCGAACCCGGATGCCTACATCGGCATCTATCAAACCTTGCCGACCTGAACGCCGGGACAAGGGTGAGCGGCATCACGATCTACGAGTACGACGCCCTGATCGCGACGACGCGGACCGTGGCGGACGTCGAGGGTTTGCACCCAGTTCCGGAGAAGGTCTACGGATGGCTTGAGGAGCAGTGCCTGCGGGCCTCAGAGGACGGCGAGGCGGCGTGGCTGCGCCTGGCCCAGCGCCGGGGACGCCGCGTCGCGCAGGTCACGAGCTTCGTTGGCGTGCTCCGCGCACCGGACGGCTTCCAGATCGAGGTGCTGCCGAAAGTCGGCAAGAAGATGATCGGCGGCGGCGCGGCCGAGGCTCGTCAACTTCTGATCGAGATGCTCCGCTGCTTGCCAGGCTTTCGCCACATTCAGACCGACAGCGCCAAGATATCCGCGGCGGGGATGCCTCTGCTGGAAGTATTCATCGCGGAATTCCTACGCGCGGTGGAACGAGTCGTCAAGCGTGGGCTGCGCAGCGACTATGCAACCCGGCAAGACAACTTCTTTACGCTGCGGGGCAAGTTGCTGATGGGGCCACATCTGCGACAGAATCGCTATCGGGCTGATCGCTTTTTCACCGAACACGACGAATTTGAGGCAGACCGGCCGGAGAACCGCCTGCTGCATTCGGCCTTGCGGCGCGTGTTGCTGCTGACGGCTTCGCAGGCTAATCAGCAATTGGCCCGCGAGCTCCAGTTCGTGTTTGCGGATATTCCAGCGTCGCCGCATCCCAAGATCGACTTCCAGCGGGTGCGTCTGGACCGTGGCATGGAATCCTACGCCGAGGCGTTGGCCTGGGCCCGTCTTATCCTTGACCAAGAGTCACCCTTGACAGGGGCCGGCGAACACCATGCACCGTCGCTGCTATTCCCGATGGAGGCAGTGTTCGAGGCGTTCGTCGCCCAACATCTAGCGAAGCAACTCGCGCGGCCGCTGATCCTGAAGACGCAGGCCCGTAGTCACCACCTCGTTCGCCATCTGGCGCAGAGCTGGTTTCGGTTGAAGCCGGACCTGCTGATTCGGGACGCCGACCGCGATGTGTTGGTGCTAGACACCAAATGGAAGCTGCTGGATGGCCTTAAGGGGAATGGCACGGACAAGTACGGCCTGTCCCAGAGCGACTTCCACCAGCTCCAAGCCTACGGCCAGAGCTATCTGGGCGGCCAGGGGGACGTCGTCTTGATCTATCCAAGAACCGCCGCGTTCAACAAGCCACTGCCGGTGTTCGAGTTCCCGAAAGTCGAGGGCCTGCGGCTGTGGGTGTTGCCGTTCTGCCTGAAGTCGCGTCGGCTTTGCCTCTCACACGACGCTCCTTTTGCCGATGCATTCCGTGGCACAAACCCGCTGGAAGCCGCCGGCTCGGAGTTGTCAGCCGTTGGTTGACGACTGCCAGCCTGCAACAGCCCGCGCCGATGCGATTAAGTTCGGTGAGCCCATTTTGCAGCAGACAACCACCCGCCACCCTCACTCAAGGCCGGGCACGAATCCGGCTTTTTTCTTTGACCTTCAAGCTCGCACGTCTTGATCGGTGGCGTCTTCGCTATCTTCTTGCGGGCCGCCAGTCAGCCAGTCAGGCGCGCGGCCGCCGTTGCGCGCGCCCAATCCGGCGAAATCGAACAGCGCGGGATCGGCCAGATGCGAGGGCGCGACGTTTTGCAGCGCCGCGAAGATATTGTCCACCCGTCCCGGAAATTGACGCTCCCATTGCCGCAGCATCTGCTTGATCGCTTGTCGCTGCAAGTTGTCCTGCGAGCCACAGAGATTGCAGGGAATGATCGGGAACTGGCGGAGTTCGGCGTAAGCCTCAAGGTCGCGTTCCCGACAGTAGGCCAGCGGCCGGATCACCACATGCCGGCCGTCGTCGCTGAGCAGCTTGGGCGGCATCGCCTTGAGCTTGCCGCCGTGAAACATGTTCAAAAACAACGTTTCCATCAGATCGTCGCGGTGATGGCCGAGCGCGATCTTGGTCATGCCGCTTTCGGCGGCGAAGCTGTACAATATCCCCCGGCGCAACCTCGAACATAAGCCGCACGTGGTTTTTCCTTCCGGAATCACCCGCTTGACCACGCTGTAGGTGTCCTGCTCGATGATATGGAACGGAACGCCGATGCCGCGCAGATAGTCCGGCAAGACGTGTTCCGGAAAACCCGGCTGCTTTTGATCGAGATTCACCGCCACCAATTCGAACGGGACCGGCGCGCGCAATCGCAGATTGCACAGGATATCCAGCATGGCGAAGGAGTCCTTGCCGCCGGATAAACACACCATCACCCGGTCGCCCTCCTCGATCATGTTGAAATCCTGAATGGCCCGACCCACGTTGCGCCGCAAGCGTTTTTGCAGCTTGTTGCCGTTGATCTGTTGTTTTCTCATCGCCACCGTCGTGACCGTCATCGCCTTGACCTCTCGAACCGCTCGCGCGGCCGGGAACTTTAGCTGAAATTTGGGCGGTTTGCGCTAGATTCCGTCTCTTGCCGGACGCCGATCTGGGGTCTAGACTCCCGTTCATAAACACCGTTCGCGCCCTGTGTCGGAAACCCGCTGTTTCCGAGCACGCTCCACTGCATAAACTCACTCATCTGGAGAGCTCACCATGGAGACCAACGACATTGAGCATTACAAACATCGGCTCGTCGAATTGCGCGTCGAGCACCGCGATCTCGACGATGTGATCGCTCGTTTGGCCAAGGATCCCCTGGTCGACGAACTGGAGCTGAAACGGCTGAAAAAGCGCAAACTGATGCTCAAGGATATGATCGCGCATCTGGAAAGCAAATTGATCCCCGACCTCAACGCCTGATCCGAACCGAGGTGGGCCGTCCGATCCCAAAACCCCAGACGGCCCTTGCTCCTCCACTGTCGCCCCGACCGCCGCAACCGTCTAAAAAGCCCCCGTCTGGGCTCCAATGCCCCAACCCGATCCGGCGGTTATGCTAAAGTAACCAAAATTTCCTGGCTCGATCCGGCACCGCGCGCCGGATCGAATCGCAGTCGGAACCCTGTCGATCCTCCCATGATCCTAAGCCGCTTCCTCAAGCCCAAGTGGCAACGCACCGATCCCGGCAACCGCCAACAAGCCCTGCGGGACTTGGATCGCACCGACCCGAAGCTGCTCGAACTCGCCCGGCGCGATCCCGATCCCGCGATCCGGCGCGGCGCGCTGGAGCGGCTGATCGACCTGGATTGCCTAAACGCCATCGCCGACGCCGACAGCGACGAAAGCGCGCGCGCGGCCGCCCGCGATCGCTATCGCGAGGTGCTGGCCGGCAAGGTTGCGGATGGCCCACCGCTTGCCGAACGGCTCGACCGGCTAAACCGCGATGCGAGCGTCGAGCTGATGGAGTTTCTGCTCCAGCACGCCGTTGAAACCGAGATCCGCCTCGCCGTCTTGGCGCGGATCGACTCGGAACCCGCGCTGGTCGAAATCGCGCTGCAAAATTCTCATCAAGACCTACGCGCGGCCGCGCTGGAGCGGATCGAGGACTCGGAAGCGCTGGAGCGGATCGTGCGCCAGAGCCGCAACCGCGACAAGCGGCTTTACCGACGGGCGCGGGAACGGCTCGACGAACGGCTGGCCGCCCAGGCGCGCGCCGGTCATTTGGAACGTTTGTGCATCGAAATGGAGCAGCTTTCATGGGACGGCGAAAGCGGCCCCAACGCCGGCCGGTTTCCGAAGCTGGAACAAGAATGGCGCGGCCAGGACGCAACCGCGCCCGAGGCCATGCGCGAACGCTACGCCCAAGCCCGCGCCCGGTTTCTGGCCGAACGTCAAGCCAGCGCCGGCCGTCGGAGCCAACGCTTGGAATGGGTCGCTCGTTTGGAAAGCCTTCTGGAGCGGTTGCGTCAGGCGATCGAAGCCGACGCCGAATTGACGGCGGCGATCCAAAACGCCACTCAGGATGCGCCGCTGGCCTGGAACCAGCTCGGACCGGCCCAGGACGCCGAGAGCCGACGCTTGGAGCAAAGCTTCCAGCGCCTCCTGCACGATATTCATGAGCACGAGCGCGTCTTGCACCGCGATCAGCTTCGCGCCGGACGCCTGCGGGAGGTGTTGCGGCAAGCGGAAGCCTTGCTGGAACAACCCAGCGAAGTCCGCGACAGCGACCTCAAACAGCTCCGGCAACGCTGGGACGGCCTAGAGCGCCCTGAGTCCCGCGAGCTGGCCAGCCAACTGCAAAACCGTCTCGATGGCCTGTTCGACAAGCTGCGCGCCCGCCTGCAACGTCAGGTCCAACAGCGGGATCAGGAATGGCAAGAACTTCAGGAGTTGGCCGGCCAGCTCGAAACGGCCCTGGAGGAAGGCGAACTCCAACACGCCACCCAATTGCACGACCAAGCCCGCCAGCGCTTGAAACACAACATCGGCTTGACCCGCGCGCAGATGGCGGCGATTGAGGAGCGCTTGCAGCATTGCGCCGGGCGCATCGGCGAATTGCGCGATTGGAGGCGCTGGGGCGCTCACCAAGCCCGCGAACAGCTCTGCGCCGCCGCCGAACAACTGCTCGGCCTAGAGGCGGAGCCCGCCGAAATCGCCCAGCGCATCCAGCAAACCCGCGCGGCCTGGAAAGATCTGGACCATCACGAAGGCGCGGCCCCCAAGGCGCTGTGGAAACGCTTCAACGAGGCATGCGAGCGCGCCTACGCCCCCTGTCAGGTCTATTTCGAGGAACAGAATCGCGAACGCCAGCACAATCTTGAAAAGAAACAAGCGCTTTGCGAACAATTGGAGCAGTTCGAAGCGGCGGCCGACTGGCAGCAGGTGGATTGGCGCGAAGCGGACCGGCTGCGCCAGCGCGCTCGGGAAAACTGGTACCAATTAGGACCGGTCAACCGCTCCGACCGCAAGCACCTCGACCGGCGTTTCCAACACATCCTCCAGCGTTTGGACGCGCGCCTGAGCGGCGAGCGCGACCGCGAAATCCAACGCCGCCAGCAGCTTATCCAACACGTTCAAGCGCTGCTCGACAGCCCCGATCTGCGGGTCGCCATCGAAGCCGCCAAACGCGCTCAGGCTGAATGGCATCCGACTGTCCAAGCGCCGCCCCGTCAAGAGCAGGCGTTGTGGAAAGAATTTCGCGCGGTTTGCGACGCGGTGTTCGCCCGCCGCCAGAACGAACAGCAGGCCGCCGATACCGAACGTCAGGCCAATCTGTCGCGGCGGCTGGAGCTTTGCGCGGAAATCGAGGCGCTGGCGACCCTCGATCACGAGCAGTTGGCCTCCGCCCAGGCTCGGTTGCAAGCCGCCCAGCAGGAATGGGACACGATCGGCGCGCCTCCCAAGGCCGAGCAGCGGGCGCTCAATCAACGCTTTGAAGCCGCCATCCGGCAGTTCGCCCGCCACGAACGATTTCTCCGCCATACCGGAACCCGCGAGAGCTTTAAAAACCTGCACGCGCGTTCTCGGGTCTGCGCCCGCCTGGAACGGCTGCTCGCGCTCGCCCCGGTCGATGCCGAGCTATTGGTTCAGGATCGGGACAGTTGGCAGGCTTTGCCTCCGCTGCCCGATGCGTTGATGGAATCGATCCAACACCGTTTCGACGCCGCCGCGCGCGCCTTGACCGAAGCGCCGGAACGCGCGCCCGCCTTGATCGCGGCCCTCGAACAGAACCTGGAGCGCAAGCGGATTTGGTGTCTGTGCATGGAGATTGTGGCGGGCGTGGAATCGCCGCCCGAATGGGCCCAACAGCGGATGGCGTATCAAGTCGCCCGCTTGTCGGCCTCGCTGGCGGGCGCTTCGGCCAAGAACGACGAGGCGCTTTACGATCCCCGGCTGCTGCAAGAACAGTGGTGCCTGACCGGGGCGCTGCCCGCCGAACCGGAAGCCGCGCTGGATGCTCGCTTTCTGGACGCCTGGCGGGTATGGCGGCAGCGGGAAGAGTCCTGAAACGTCCTGACCCCAGCCCGCGCCTGGCATGAAGCCCGGCGATCTGCTGTTGGCCCTGCTGGCCAATACGGCGTGGGCTTTTAATTTCATCGCCGGCAAAGCCGGCGTCGGCCATTTCGAACCTTTCCTGTTTACCAGCCTGCGCTTTGGGGTGCTGCTGCTGGTGTTATTGCCTTTCCTGCGCTGGATTCCCGGCCGGATGGGCGGCGTGCTCGGCATTGCCCTGGTTCAGGGCGTCATTCATTTCAGTCTGATTTTCGCCGGCCTCAACGCCAGCGGCGATATCGCGTCGGTCGCCATCGCCAGCCAGTTGTACGTGCCGTTTTCGACCGTGCTCGCCGTGATTCTGCTCGGCGAACGGCTGGGTCGCCGCCGGCTTCTCGGCCTAGCCTCGGCGTTCGGCGGGGTGCTGGTCATCGGTTTGGACCCGGTGGTATTCAACCATCTCGACGCTCTGTTGCTGATCGCCGGGGGGGCGTTGGCGATGGCGGTGGCCACCGTTCAGATGCGGCGCTTGCGCGATGTCGGCGTTTTCGCCTTGCAAGGCTGGATTGCGTTGTGCGCCACGCCGGCGCTGGCGCTACTGTCCGCGCTGTTCGAGGACGGCCAGTGGGCCGCGTTACAGACGGCGACGCCGTGGGACTGGGCGACGCCGGTGTATTCGGCCCTGGGTGCGTCGCTGGTCGGACACGGCATCGTGTATCACCTGCTCGGCCGTTATCCCGTCAGCGTCACCACGCCGCTGCTGTTGCTATCGCCGGTGCTGGCGGTCGCGTTCGGGGTGCTGTTGTGGGGCGATGTGCTGACTTGGAAGCTGGTCCTCGGCGGAGTAATGACGCTAGCCGGCATCCTCGTCATCACCGTGCCCTTGCCGCGCCGCGTTACGGCTTCCGGCTGACCCGCCAAGGCGCGGCTTATAATTCCCGCCGCACCAGCCGTTCGATGAGCGGTTGCAGGATGATCTCCATCGCAAAACCCATCTTGCCGCCCGGCACCACGATGGTGTTGCGCCGGGACATGAAGGAATCGTGGATCATGTGCAATAAATTGACGAAATCCGGCTGGGTCTTGCGAGTGTCCTTAAAGCGGATCACCACAAAACTTTCATCCAGGGTCGGAATGTCACGCGCCATGAAGGGGTTGGAGGTATCCACGGTCGGCACGCGCTGGAAATTGATGTCGGTGCAGGAAAATTGCGGCACGATGTAATGGGTGTAGTCGTACATCCGCCGCAAGATGGTGTCGGTGACCGCTTCCGCGCTGTAGCCGCGTTCGGCGGTGTCGCGATGGACTTTTTGAATCCATTCCAAATTGACGATGGGCACCACGCCGATCAGTAAATCCACGTAGCGCGCGACGTTGACCTTGTCAGTGACGACCCCACCGTGCAGACCTTCATAGAACAATAAGTCGGTTCCCAGCGGCAGCTGGGTCCAAGGCGTGAACGTACCCGGTTCGCGGTCGAAGCGGCCCGCTTCTTCGGCATCATGCAGATAGTACCGCCGCAGGCCGGTGCCGCGTTCGCTGTATTCCATGAACAAGGCTTCCAACCGGTCGAACAGGTTACCTTCAGGACCAAAGTGGCTCAGATGGCGGCCTTCGAGGTGAGCCTGTTCGATCTGCCGTTTCATCTCCGCCCGGTCGTAGCGGTGAAAGCTGTCGCCCTCGACGATGGCCGCGTTGATGCCATCGCGCCAGAAGATGTGCTCCACCGCCACCCGAACCGTCGAGGTGCCCGCGCCGGACGAACCGGTGATCGCAATAATCGGATGCTGTTTCGACATGAGGCTCCACGCGGCGGACTTCGGGCGGGAGTGAGTATAACCGAATCGATATTGCAGTGCAGCAAAAGCGGTTCGACGGTGGCGAGGTTCGGAAGGCTAAAGGATTGACCGGATGATCCCGGATCAGATCAACGTTTATTTTCCGGGTGGACCGACCTTGATCATTCGACTACCGGAGATTCACTCGCCCCGCTTGCCTCAACAACCGCCGCAATTGATAGCGATAAATGAATCCGGGCAAGGCGGCGACCGCGAACAAGCACAGGGTCACCGCATAAAACTCCCAATCCTGGCCTTGACGGTTTCCGGTCACTTGATATTCAAAGCCGAATCCCATGGCCACGAGCAGACCGTACAGCACGGCCCATTCAACCAACCGCAGCCAGAACGGCTTGTCTCGGGCGTTTCGAGGCGGGAAGACGAACAACCAGCGTTCGCTTAATAAAGGCAGATTGGCCGCGATGGCGGCCAATCCCAACCAAAGCCCGACGATCAGGTCTTGAGACACTCAATCTCTTCGAAATCAGCTTAGCAAGGCCGATGCGCACCACGCCATCAACCCGGCCGGATAGAGACCGAGCACGATCAACAACAAGCCATTGGCGCTGATCGCAATTTGAACGTCCCGGCTCATATCAATGACCTCGCTCTGCTCGGATTTGTCAAAATAAATGCACTTGACCACCCGCAGATAGTAGAACGCGCCGATCACCGAAAAAATCACCCCGACCAAGGCCAACCACACCAAGCCAATTTCCACCACCGACTGCAATACCACCCACTTGGCGTAAAAACCGGCCATGAACGGAATGCCGGCCATCGACATCATGATGATCATCATCAGGAAGGCCAGCCACGGATTGCGGTCGTTCAAGCCGCTGAAATCCGAAATATTCTCCGCCTCGAAGCCCGCGCGGCTCAACAAGATCACCACGCCGAAAGCGCCGGTCGCCATCAACACATAAATGATGGCGTAGAACATCGCCGCGGCATACCCTTCCGGCGTGCCGGACAAAATGCCGAGCAACAGAAAGCCGACGTGGGAAATGGTCGAATACGCCAGCATCCGCTTGATGTTGGTCTGGGCGATGGCGATCAGATTGCCCACCGCCATCGACAGCACCGACAAAATAACCAGCATCTGCTGCCAGTCGCCCTGCAAGGCGCCGAGCCCGTCCACCAGCACCCGCATCACCAGCGCGAACGCCGCGAGCTTGGGCGCGGAACCGATATACAACGTCACCGAGGTCGGCGCGCCTTGATAGACATCCGGCAACCACATGTGAAACGGCACCGCGCCCAACTTGAACGCCAAGCCCACAACCAGAAAGACCAGCCCGAACACCAACACCAGATTGTTCGATCCCTGCTTGGCGACCGCATCCGAAATCACCTGTAAATCCACGCTTCCAGTCGCGCCGTAGATCATCGAAATGCCGTACAGCAACATGCCGGACGCCAGCGAGCCGAGCACGAAGAACTTCATCGCCGCCTCGGAGGCCACCGGCGAATCCCGGTCGAACGCCACCAGGGCGTATAAGGACAGCGACAGCAATTCCAACCCCAGATACACGCTGAGCAGGCTGTGAGCCGAAACCATGATCATCATGCCCAACACGCCGAACAAGCCTAAAACGTAGTATTCGCCTTTAAAGAGGTCGCGCTGGCGCAGATAATCGCGCGAATACAAAAACACTGCGGCGGCCGCCAAGCAGATGAAAAACTTGAGCAAATCGCCCATCGCGTCCTTGATGTAGTGGCCGAACATGGTGACCGCTGGCGCGTTGGCGTAGGTCAGGGCGATCAGCGCGGCCGCGCCCAGCACCGTCAATTGCGACAAGCCGTAGCTGATGTGGCGTTTCTCCTCGTCCAAGAACACATCGATGACCAAGATCGCGCACGCCATGGTCAATACGAACAGCTCCGGCAGCAGCGGCAGGAAGTCAGGGGCGACGAAGTTCATGAAGATTCCCTATGGTCTGGTGCGGCGCGCAGCTAAAGCAGCTTGGTCGCGGTGATGTGCTGCAACAGGTTGTTCACGGTGGAATGCATCACCGAGGTCAGCGGGTCGGGCCAGAGGCCGAGCAGCAACACCGCCGCCACCAGCAAGCTCAACATGATGGTTTCGCGGCTGTTGATGTCCTGCAGTTCGGCGACGTGATGGTTGCCGATCTCGCCGAAGATCACCCGCTTGATCAGCCACAAGGTATACGCCGCCCCCAGAATCAAGGTGAAGGAGGCCAGAAACGCGATCCAAAAGCTGGCCTTGAAGCTGCTCAAAATCACCATGAACTCGCCGACGAAGCCCGAAGTGCCGGGCAAGCCGGCGTTGGCCATGCCGAACAGCACCATGAACGCGGCGAACACCGGCATGGTGTTGGCCACCCCGCCGTAATCCTTGATCTGGCGGGAATGCATTCGGTCGTAGAGCACGCCCACGCACAAAAACAGCGCGCCCGAAATAAAGCCGTGCGAAATCATCTGCACCATGCCGCCCTCGATGGCCATCGCCGCTCCGCTCAGGCTGCCGGTATGGCGGTGCAGCCCGAACACGATGAAAAAGCCCAGGGTGACAAAACCCATGTGGGCGATCGAGGAATAGGCGATCAGCTTCTTCATATCCTGCTGGATCAGCGCCACCAGTCCGATGTAGATCACCGCGACCAGCGACAGGGTGATGATCAGCCAATCCAGCATGGCCGAGGCGTCCGGGGTGATGGGGAGCGCAAACCGCAAGAAACCGTAACCGCCGATCTTCAAGGTAATCGCCGCCAAAATCACCGAACCGCCGGTGGGCGCTTCGACGTGGGCGTCCGGCAACCAGGTGTGCACCGGCCACATCGGCACCTTGACCGAAAAGCCGAGCAAGAAGGCGAAGAAAATCAACACCTGCTCGGTCATGGTGAGCGGCAGCTTGTGAAAATCCAGAATCTCGAAGCTGTTGGCCTGGTTGTACATGTAGATCAGGGCGATCAGCATGAACACCGAGCCGAAGAAGGTGTACAGAAAGAACTTGACGGTGGCGTACACCCGGCGCGGCCCGCCCCAGATGCCGATGATCAAGAACATCGGGATCAGCATCGCCTCGAAGAACACGTAGAACAGCAGCGCGTCCAAGGCGGCAAACACGCCGATCATCAAACCTTCCATGATCAGAAACGCCGCCATGTACTGGGCGATGCGATATTGGATCACTTCCCAACCGGCGATCACCACCAGCACGGTCATGAAGGCGGTCAGCAAGATCAACGGCATCGAGAAACCGTCCACGCCCAGGTGGTAGTTGGCGTTGAACGCCGGAATCCACGACATGAATTCCTGGAACTGCATCGCCGCCGTCGCGCCGTCAAACACGGTGTACAGCGGGATGCTCAGCAAAAACGTCACGATGGAAACGGTCAACGCCAGCATCTTGGCGCGCGCGGCATTGTCGTCGCCGATAAACAGCACCGCAATGCCGCCAAGAATGGGAAACCAGATGACAAGACTCAGCAAGGGCAGTTCCGACAGCATGGTTTTTCTTCTTCCAGGTTAGCGGGCGACGAACCACGTCAGGAGGATCAGCAAGCCGACAATCATCGCGAACGCATAAGTGTACAAATAACCCGTTTGCAGGTGTCGCGCCACCGCCGCGAACCAACCGACCAAGCGCGCCGTGCCGTTCACCAAAACGCCGTCGATCAAGCCGGCGTCGCCGTACTTCCACAGCAGAGTGCCGGTTTCGCGGCTGCCTTTGGCGAAAAACCGTTGGTAGAAGCTGTCGAAATAATATTTGTTGTCCAGAATTGCGTATACCGGCGCGATCCGCTGGCGGATGCGCTCGGGCAATTCCGGCCTCAGCATATACAGATAGAAAGCCGCTCCGAAACCGGCAAGCACCAGGAAAAACGGCAGCGCCGTCAATCCGTGCAGCGCGAAATTCATCGGGCCGTGAAACTCTTCCTTGATATGCTCCAGCACGTTATGTTCGGGCGCGACGAAAATGCTGTTGCCGAAGCCATTGCCGAACAGCAGTGCTTCGATGGTCATCGCGCCGATGATCACCGAAGGAATCGCCAATAACACTAGCGGCCCCCACACCACCGCCGGCGTTTCGTGCAGATGTTCCTTGGTGTGGTGATCCATCCGTTCCTTGCCGTGGAACACGACGAAATACAGTCGGAAGGAATAAAACGAGGTCACGAACACGCCCAGCACCACCGCGAAATAGGCGAACCCAGAACCGGCGATATGCGAGTAATGCACCGCTTCTAGAATGCTGTCTTTGGAGAAGAACCCGGAAAAGCCCGGCGTGCCGACCAAGGCCAGCGTGCCGATCAGGAACGTAAACCAGGTGATGGGCATGTATTTCCAGAGGCCGCCCATCTTGCGGATATCCTGTTCGTGATGCATGGCGATGATCACCGAGCCCGCGCCCAAAAACAGCAGCGCTTTGAAAAAGGCGTGGGTCATCAGATGGAAAATCGCGACCGGATACGCGGACACGCCCAGCGCCACGGTCATGTAACCGAGCTGCGAGAGCGTGGAGTAAGCCACCACCCGCTTGATGTCGTTCTGGACGATGCCGAGGAAGCCCATGAACAGCGCGGTGATCGAGCCGATCACCAAGACGAAGCTCAAGGCCGTTTCCGACAGCTCAAACAGCGGCGACATGCGGGCCACCATGAAGATGCCGGCGGTCACCATGGTCGCGGCGTGGATCAAGGCGGAAATCGGCGTCGGGCCTTCCATCGAATCCGGCAGCCACACATGCAGCGGCACCTGCGCCGATTTACCCATCGCGCCGATGAACAGCAGAATGCAAATCAGGGTCATCAACGACCAATCCAAGCCGGGAATCACTTCCACGGTCACCCCGGTCATCAGCGGGGCAGCCGCGAACACATCGGCGTAATCCAGACTGTTGAAGGCCATCAGCACGGCGGCGATGCCGAGCAGGAAGCCGAAATCGCCGACCCGGTTGACCAGGAAGGCCTTCATGTTGGCGAAGATCGCGCTCTCGCGCTTGTACCAAAAGCCGATCAACAAATACGACACCAAGCCCACGCCTTCCCAACCGAAGAACAGTTGCAGGAAGTTGTTGGCCATCACCAGCATCAGCATGGAGAAGGTAAACAGCGCGATGTAACTGAAGAAGCGCTGGTAGCCGTCGTCGTCGTGCATGTAGCCGATGGTGTAGATATGCACCATCAAGGACACGAAGGTAACGGTCGAAATCATCACCGCCGTCAGGTTATCGACCAGAAAGCCGACTTCCAGGCGGATGCCCTCGATCATCATCCAGGTGTAAACCGTGCCGTTGTACGGCTCCGCGCCGTTGAAAACGTGATGGCGCAACACCACCAGCGACAGCAGAAAGGCCACCGCCACGCCGATGATGGTGACCCAATGAGCGCCGGCGCGCCCGATCTTGCGGCCGAACAGACCGGCGACCAGCGCGCCGAACAGCGGCGCCAGCACAATCCCGAGATAGACGTTTTGCATGCCGGCTAACCCTTTAAGGTATCGAGGTCGGCTACGTTGATGGTGCGCCGGTTGCGGAACAGCACCACCAGAATGGCCAAGCCGATGGCCGATTCGGCCGCCGCCACGGTCAGGATGAAGAAGACGAAGATCTGGCCGATGGTGTCATCGAGAAACCGCGAAAAGGCGATGAAGTTAAAATTGACCGCCAGCAACATGAGCTCGATCGACATCAGCAGGATAATGACGTTCTTCCGATTCAGAAAAATGCCGGCCACGCTGAGACAAAAGAGGATCGCTCCCAGCACGAGATAATCAGTCAGCGCGATCATCTATCCCCCGCCTTGACGTATTGAAATGATTGGAGTTCGTTATGCCGGCCGGGACGGCGCTGCCGTCGGGTCCGGTTCCAGGCGCCGGTTGTTGCTTTACTTTTTCTCCGCCGCCATGCGCACCAGCCGCACCCGGTCGTCGCGCGACACCCGAACCTGCTGGCTCGGATTCTGGCTCTTGGTGCCTTCGCGGCGGCGCAGGGTCAAGCTGATGGCGGCGATGATCGCCACCAGCAGAATCACCGAGGCGATTTCAAACGGATAAACATAAAAGGTATACAGGACGCTGCCCAGCTCCTTGGTGTTGCTGTACTCCGCGGCGCGCGAGCTCAGTTGGTATTGATCGGAGCTGAAGTAGTTGGAACCGACCACCAGCGCCATCTCGATGACGATGACGGCGGCGATGGTCGCCCCGACCGGCAGATACTGAATGAACCCCTCGCGCGCCGGCGCGGCGTTAAGATCGAGCATCATCACCACGAACAAAAACAGCACCATCACCGCGCCGACGTAAACCAGTACCAGGGTAATGGCCAGAAACTCCGCTTCGATCAACAGCCAGAGCGCCGCGCTGGTGAAAAACGCCAGGACCAGAAATAACGCGGCGTGCACCGCGTTGCGCACCGTAATCACCCGCACCGCCGCAACCACCAGAATCACGGCGAACAGATAAAACAAAAACTTTTCAAATCCCATGAGCAGACCTGTTTGGGTTCGGTCGACAAGCTAGCGATAGGCGGCGTCGGCGGCCCGGTCGGCGGCGATTTGCGCCTCGCACCGGTCGCCGTGCGCGAGCAATTTTTGCTTGGTCATGATGTGCTCGCCGCGCTTTTCAAAATGGTAATCGAAGGTCCGGGTCTCGACGATGGCGTCCACCGGACAGGCTTCCTCGCAAAATCCGCAATAGATGCACTTGAACAGGTCGATGTCGTAGCGCGTGGTGCGGCGGGTGCCATCATCCCGCCGCTCGGATTCGATGGTGATCGCCAGGGCCGGACAGACCGCCTCGCACAGCTTGCAGGCGATGCAGCGCTCCTCGCCGTTCGGATAGCGGCGCTGGGCGTGCAGGCCGCGAAAGCGCGGCGACAGCGGCGTGCGTTCCTCGGGAAACTGCACCGTGATTTTCTTGGCGAACATGTAGCGCCCGGTCACCCCCAGGCCGAGCAACAATTCCCAAAGCAAAAAGCTTTTGAAGTAGTGCCGAAGCGCGTTCATGGTTTTAATCATCGCTTTCTCGCCTCAGTCGAACCACGGACCGACTCGGCCCAACACGCCCAATCCGATCACCACGATCCAGACCAGGGTCACCGGAATGAAAATCTTCCAACCCAGCCGCATGATCTGGTCGTAACGATAACGCGGGAAGGTGGCGCGGAACCACAGGAAAAACAGCAGAAGCAGCGAAATTTTGAGCACCAGCCACAGCGCGCCCGGCACGAACGCGAACAAAGGCCCCAATCCCGGAATCCCCTCGAACGGCGACAGCCAGCCGCCCAGGAACATGGTGGAAGCCAGCGCCGACACCAGAATCATGTTGGCGTATTCGGCCAGGAAGAACACCGCGAAGGCCATGCCGGAATAATCGACATGGAAGCCGGCGACGATTTCCGATTCGCCCTCGGCCACGTCGAACGGCGCGCGGTTGGTTTCCGCCACCCCGGAAATGAAATAGACCAAAAACAGCGGCAGCAGCGGCAACCAGAACCAATGCAGGATGCTCCCCTGCTGCGCCAGCACCACCTGATTGAGATTCAGACTCCCCGCCGCCATCAGCACGCCCACCAACGCGAAGCCCATGGCGATCTCATAGGACACGATCTGAGCCGCCGAGCGCATCGCGCCGAGGAAGGCATATTTTGAATTCGAAGCCCAGCCGGCGATGATCACGCCGTAGACGCCCATCGAAGTCAGCGCCAGCAGATACAGGATGCCGGCGTCCAGGTGCGAGATCATCATGCCATCGCCGAAGGGAATCACCGCCCAGGCCGCCAGCGCCGGACCGAAGGCGACCACCGGCGCGAGCAGAAACAAAAACTTGTCCGATCGGCTGGGGATGATGATTTCCTTGAACATCAACTTCATGGCATCGGCAATCGGCTGTAGCCAGCCTTTTGGCCCGACTCGATTCGGGCCGATCCGCACCTGCATGTAGCCGATGATCTTGCGCTCGGCGAGGGTCAGATAGGCCACGGCGCCCAGCAACGGCATCAGCACGGCGAATATTTTCAGAAGGATGATGATTAACGTCCAGAGCACTTCCACGATCCAGAACCCTTTATCGTTATTGGATGGTGACCGGTCCCACCGAGGGACCGAGCGCCACGCTGGCCGATCCCGCCGGAATCCACACGCAGCCCTTGGGCACGCCCGCGTCCAGCACCAGCGGCAAATCGACCGCCGCGCCATTCTGGCGCACCTGAATCTGCTCCCGGCCGGCCACCCCCAACTCCTGGGCCATATCCGGATGCAGCCGGGCCGCGACGGCTTGGCCCAACGGGCTCGCCTGCAGTGAAGGGGCGCGC
The DNA here is from genome assembly GCA_002433805.1 of Competibacteraceae bacterium UBA6584. Lineage (GTDB taxonomy): Bacteria > Pseudomonadota > Gammaproteobacteria > Competibacterales > Competibacteraceae > Competibacter_A. The sequence goes on from DJIW01000128.1 coordinate 68,693, forward strand.
CGCACCAGCGCATCCGCGCCGTAGATCGGCACCTCGGCCACCCGCACCAAGCCCTCGATCCGCAGCGGTTGCAGCGACTGGCCCGCGTCCGAGCGGTTGTCCGGTTTCAGGCCGTCGCACGCGCCTCGCGCCTCGGCCAGCACCTCATCGGAACTCAGATACTCAAAACCGTCCAAGCCGCAGAGATTGCCCAACACCCGCAACACTTTCCAGGCGGGACGGGCCTCGCCGAGCGGCTTGCTCGCGCCCTGGAAACTCTGCCAGCGCCCCTCGGCGTTGACGTAGGTGCCGGAAGTCTCGGCGAAGGTGGCCACCGGCAGAATCGTCTTGGCGTAACCCCTGGTGGTGGCGCTGGCGTAGGGGCTGAGCACGATCACGCTTTCCGCGCCCTGCATCGCCTTCAGCGCCGCCGCGCCGTTCCAACAATCCAATTCCGGTTCGACGCCGATCACCACATAAACCTTGCGCGGCGATTCCAACATCGCCCGCGCATCCGCGCCCGCCACGCCCGCCGGCTTGCCGCCCGGTCCACGGTGGGGCAGCGCGCCGGTCAGCCACGCGCCCGCCGAGTTGGCGGCTTCCGGCAGATAGCCCAGCCGAGCGCCGCTGGCTTCGGCGATAAAGCCCGCCAGCGCCCGCAGTTGCGCGAACGCCGGATGGGCGACCGCCAGATTGCCGAGCAACACCGCAGCCGGCGCGTTGTCGATCAAATGGTTGGCGATGGCGCGGGCCGCGCCCTTGGGTTCGCCGGATTTGAGCGCCGCCAAATTCTCCGGCACGGCCTGGTTCTTGAGCTCCGCCACGGCCTGCGCCACACCGGCTAGCCCAGCCACCATGCCGGCGGGATCGGCCACGATCTTGGCGGTCACCGGGAAGCGGAAGTCGAAATCGCGCGGGTTGACGCACAACATCCGCGCGCCCGCCAGCGCCGCCTTGCGCAGCCGGTGGCTGGCCAGCGGCTGCTCCATCCGCACGTTGCTGCCGATCAGCAACGCCGATTTCACTTTTTCCAGATCGGCTACTTCCTGGCCCAGCCAGGGGAACGCCGGGGCCGCGTCCTGGTCGCTGAAATCGGCCTGCCGCAACCGATGGTCGATGTTGGCCACGCCCAAGCCCCGCGCCAGCTTTTGCGCCAGATACAGTTCCTCGACAGTCGCGGTCGGCGAAACCAGAAACCCAATCGCGTCGGTCCCGTGGCGGGCAATGCTGTCTTTCAACCGCTCGGCCGTTACCTCCAAGGCGGACTCCCACTCGACCTCCTGACCCTCGAGCAACGGTTTGGCCAAGCGGTCGTCGCTGTAAATGCCTTCGTAGCTGAAGCGGTCGCGGTCTGAAAGCCAGGTTTCGTTGACCGACTCGTTCTCGCGCGGCACCACCCGCATCACCTGCCCGCGCAGGGTGTGAATGAAGACGTTGGAGCCGATTGAATCGTGCGGGGCGATGGCGGCGTGCTGGAGATATTCCCAAGACCGTCCCTTGAAGCGCGAGGGCTTGGCGGTCAGCGCGCCGACCGGACAGAGGTCGATGACGTTGCCCGACAGCTCCGAAACCACGGCCTTGGAGATGTAGGTGCCGATCTCCACATGTTCGCCGCGCCCGGTCGCGCCGAGCTCGCGCAGGCCGGCGATTTCCTCGCCGAAACGCACGCAGCGGGTGCAGTGGATGCAGCGGGTCATGTCGGTGGCGATCAGCGGCCCGATGTCCTTGTCGCGCACCACCCGCTTGCGCTCGTCGAAACGGGAGGCGTCGCTGCCGTAACCCAGCGCCAGATCCTGCAGCTCGCACTCCCCGCCCTGATCGCAGATCGGGCAATCCAGCGGGTGGTTGATCAGCAGAAACTCCATGGTGCCTTTCTGGGCAGCTAGCGCCTTGGCCGATTCGGTGTGAACCTTCATGCCCTCCATCACCGGCGTCGCGCAGGCGGGCAGCGGCTTGGGGGCTTTTTCGACCTCGACCAGACACATCCGGCAGTTGGCGGCGATGGACAGTTTCTTGTGATAGCAAAACCGGGGGATCGCGATGCCCGCCGCGTCGGTGACTTCGATGAGCATCGCGCCCTTGCGGGCCTTCAGCGGGATGCCGTTGACTTCGATATTGACTGATTCCTCGCTCATCTTTTACCCACTGCACCCGTGTTGGTGGTTTCGCGGCATCACGCGGCCAGCGCCGATGCGCCTTGGACCATGCTGCGTTTGTGCTCGATGTAATAGGCGAATTCGTGGCGGTAATGCTTGACGAAGCTGCGCACCGGCATCGCGGCGGCGTCGCCCAGCGCGCAGATGGTCCGGCCTTCGATGCGGGCGGCCACGCTGTCGAGCAGGTCCATATCTTCCGGACGGCCCTTGCCCTCGACGATGCGGGTCACCATCCGATACAACCAGCCGGTGCCCTCGCGGCACGGCGTGCATTGACCGCACGATTCCGAGTAGTAAAACCGGGAAACGCGCTGCAACACCTTGACCATGTCGGTGGTTTCGTCCATCACGATCACCGCTCCGGAGCCCAGCATCGAACCGGCGATCTTGACGACCGAGTCGTAGTCCATGTTGGCTTTGAGCATGATCTCGCCCGGCACCACCGGCACCGAGGAGCCGCCGGGAATCACCGCCTTAAGCTGGCGGCCTTTCCAGACGCCGCCGGCCAGCGCCAGCAGCTCGGCGAAGGGAATGCCCATCGACACTTCGAAGTTGCCCGGCTTTTCGACGTGGCCGGACACCGAGAAAATCTTGGTCCCGCCGGCGTTGGCCACGCCGAGGCCCGAAAACCACTCGCCGCCCTTGCGGATGATCGAGGGCACCGAGGAAAAGGTTTCGGTGTTGTTGATGGTGGTCGGCCGGCCGTAAAGGCCGTAGTTGGCGGGAAACGGCGGCTTGAAGCGCGGCTGGCCCTTCTTGCCCTCCAGCGACTCCAGCAGGGCGGTTTCCTCGCCGCAGATGTAAGCGCCCGCGCCGAGGGTCGGATACAGATCGAAATCGATGCCCGATCCCTGAATGTTCTTGCCGAGCAAACCGGCGGCGTAGGCATCCTTGACCGCCGCTTCAAAGCGCTGGTAGGGCTCGTCCATGAACTCGCCGCGCATGTAGTTGTAGCCGACCGTGGAGCCGGTCGCGAAACCGGCGATGGCCATGCCCTCGACCAGGGCGTGCGGGTTGAAGCGCAAGATGTCGCGGTCCTTGCAGGTGCCCGGCTCCGATTCGTCGGAGTTGCACACCATGTATTTCTGCACCGCGGCGTTGCGCGGCATGAAGGTCCATTTCAGCCCGGCCGGAAACCCCGCCCCGCCCCGGCCGCGCAAGCCGGATTTCTTGACTTCCTCGATCACTTGATCGGAGGTCATCTGCCCGCTCAGGATTTTGCTCCAGGCCTCATAACCGCCCACGCTCCGGTAGGTCTCCATCGACCAGGGCCGCTCCAAGCCCAGCGTCTGGTAGCATACTTCGTTGGCCATCGCGGGTTACTCCAGGCTATCCAGCACCTGATCCACTTTTTCCGGGGTCAAATGCTCGTAGTAGACGTGATCGACCTGCATCATCGGCGCTCCGCAGCAGGCGGCCAGACATTCTTCTTCCCGTTTCAGATAGAACTTGCCGTCCGGGGTGCTTTCCCCCAGTTTGATGCCGAGCTTTTTCTCGATGTAGCTCAACACGGTATCGCCGCCGCGCAACAGGCAGGAGATGTTGGTGCACACCGCGATATTATGGCGGCCGACCGGTTTTAGCTCGAACATCGAGTAAAAGCTGGCGACCTCGTAAACGGCGATGGGCGGCATATCCAGATAATCGGCCACCGCGTCCATCAGTTCCGTGGTGAGCCAGCCGCCGTTTTCGTGCTGCGCCTCGCGCAGGGCGGCCAGCACGGCCGATTGCTTCTGATCGGCGGGATAGCGGCTCAGCCAGTGATCGATCTCCGCGCGGGCGTGGGCGGACAGCAGATCGCTCTTGCGTTCACTCATTAGCGGTCAACCTCTCCGAAGACGATGTCCTGAGTGCCGATAACGGCCACCACGTCGGCCAGCATGTGGCCTCGGGTCATTTCGTCCATGGACGACAGATGGGCGAAGCCCGCCGCCCGGACCTTGACCCGATAGGGTTTGTTGGCGCCATCGGAAATCAGATAGATGCCGTACTCGCCCTTGGGGTGTTCGGTGGCGACGTACACTTCGCCCTCGGGCACGCAGTAGCCTTCCGTGAACAGCTTGAAATGGTGAATCAGCGCTTCCATGTCTTCCTTCATTTGGGCGCGCTTGGGCGGCGCGATCTTGTGATCGTCGACGATCACCGGCCCCGGATTGGCTTTCAACCAGTTGACGCACTGGCGGATGATGCGGTTGGACTGGCGCATTTCCTCGACCCGGACCAGATAGCGGTCGTAGCAGTCGCCGTTGACGCCGATCGGGATGTCGAAATCCAGTTGATCGTAAACCTCGTAGGGTTGCTTTTTGCGCAAATCCCAAGCGAAGCCGGACCCGCGCAGCATCGGCCCGGAAAAACCCAATTGCAAGGCGCGCTCGGGCGACACCACCCCGATGCCGACGGTGCGCTGCTTCCAGATCCGGTTGTCGGTCAGCAGGGTTTCATATTCGTCGACATAGCCCGGAAACCGCTCGGTGAACGCTTCGATAAAATCCAGCAGCGAGCCCTGCCGGGTGGCGTTGCGCTCGTCGATCTCGTGTTTGCTGTGGCGCGGCGACTGGTCGTACTCGTACTTCGGCATGCTGTTCGGCAAGTCGCGATAGACCCCGCCGGGCCGAAAATAGGCGGCATGGAACCGCGTGCCGGAGACGGCCTCATAACAATCCAGCAAATCCTCGCGCTCGCGGAAAGCGTAGATGAACATGGTCATCGCGCCGATATCCAAGCCGTGCGCGCCGATCCACAGCAGATGGTTCAGCAGGCGGGTGATTTCCGCGAACATCACCCGGATGTATTGGGCGCGAACCGGCGGCTGGATGCCGAGCAGCTTCTCGATGGCCAGCACGTAGGACAGTTCGTTGCTCAGCGCCGACATGTAATCGAGCCGGTCCATGTAACCGATGCTCTGATTGAACGGCTTGCTCTCGGCCAACTTCTCGGTGGCCCGATGCAGCAGGCCGATGTGCGGGTCGGCGCGCTGGACCACTTCGCCGTCCAGCTCCAGCACCAGCCGCAACACGCCGTGCGCGGCCGGATGCTGCGGTCCGAAGTTCAGGGTGTAATTGCGAATCTCGGGCATCGACAGCCTTCCTTCATTGCGATTCGAGGTAGCGGTTGTCCTTGCGGATGACGCGCGGGACCAGCACGCGCGGCTCGATGCTCACCGGCTCGTACACTACCCGGCCGCGCTCGGGATCGTAGCGCATCTCGACTTGGCCGATCAGCGGGAAATCCTTGCGGAACGGATGGCCGATAAAACCGTAGTCGGTCAGAATCCGCCGCAGGTCCGGATGGCCCTCGAACGCGATGCCGAACAGGTCGAAGGCCTCGCGCTCGAACCAGTTGGCCGAGGACCACAAGCCCACCACCGACGGCACCACCGGCAAGTCGTCGTCGGGGGCGAACACCCGCACCCGCGCCCGGCGGTTGCGGGCGACCGACAACAGGTGGTAGACGGCGGCGAAGCGGCCCTTGCCGGCGAAGGTCCTGCCGGCGACATGCTGGATCGCCGCCGGACCGCGGCCGATGGCGCGGGGCTCCACGCCGCGGCTGAAGCCGCTGCTGGACGACTCATCGGTCGTCCACTCGACATCGCCGTAAGCCGCGTAATCCACCCCGCACACATCCATGAGCTGCTCGAAGGCGAACTCGGGTTCGTCGCGCAGGGCCGTGAAAATTTCGATGGCCCGCTCGGGCGGGATTTCGAGGGTGATCTCGCGGCGGTCCAGCTTGCACTCGCGCAGCGCATCGCCGAATCGCGTTTTAAGTTGGTCCAGCAGAGTCTGAAGCGCGTCAGCCATGGAGCATTCTCTCAACGGGCGATGGTGTTGGTTCGCCGGATTTTGTTTTGAAGCTGGAGAATTCCGTAAATCAAGGCTTCCGCCGTCGGCGGACAACCGGGCACGTAGATATCCACCGGCACGATCCGGTCGCAGCCGCGCACCACCGCATAGGAATAATGGTAATAACCGCCACCGTTGGCGCAGGAGCCCATGGAAATCACCCAGCGCGGCTCCGGCATCTGATCGTAAACTTTCCGCAAGGCCGGCCCCATCTTATTGCACAAGGTGCCGGCGACGATCATCACATCGGACTGGCGGGGGCTCGGGCGAAACACCATGCCGAAACGGTCCAGATCGTAGCGGGCCGCGCCGGCGTGCATCATCTCCACCGCGCAGCAGGCCAGCCCGAAGGTCATCGGCCACATCGAGCCGGTGCGCGCCCAGTTGATCAACGCATCGGCCGTGGTGGTGACCAGGCCCTTTTCAAGAATGCCTTCTATTCCCATTCCAAGGCTCCTTTCTTCCACTCGTAGATGAAACCGACCACCAGGATGCCCAGAAAGACCGTCATCGCCGCAAAACCGAACAGGCCGATTTTATCGAGCACGATCGCCCAAGGGACCAGAAAGGCGATTTCCAAATCGAAGAGGATGAACAGAATGGCCACCAGATAGTAGCGGACATCGAATTTCATTCGCGCGTCCTCGAACGACTCGAAACCGCATTCATAAGGCGACAGTTTCTCGGGATCGGGATGGCGGGTGCCGAGAAAATACCCCGCGGCGACCATGAATACGCCCATCGCGAAGGACAGCGCGATAAAAATCAATACAGGCAGGTAATTGGAAAGCATCGGAATCACACCTTCGGCATGGGCGAACCGGCAGAGGGGGCGCTAGAGAGCTAGGCGCCCGACGGCGGGCACGGCGCGTTCGATCCACCTAGCAAGGAGCTGCAACAACTTGGGCAGGGAAACATCTGGAACCGGCGAGGCGAGCTATCGTTGTTAGAGTTATCACGCCGCATAAACATGAAACCTCATCGTGGTATCCGCAATCGCAGCCCCCGGCCGCCGCTCGGCGGCGTCGGAGCATGCATGGCGTCTTGTCGGTATCCCAAGACGCTCTGTTTTAGTTGGTGCCGATGGCCGGACTCGAACCGGCACGGCTTGCGCCACTAACCCCTCAAGCTAGCGTGTCTACCAGTTCCACCACATCGGCAAAATCCGTTCGATCCGATGTTCCGCTACGGTTTTTGCGGCAACTGCGGGACATCGGTAGGGCCGCCAAGGCTCTTGGGAGCCTCGACGGGTTTTTGAATCTGCACCCGTTCGATCACGCTTTGCGGCGCGGAGCGTTGGGTCGCGAAGTACGCCAGCGTCAGGCTCGTCAGAAAAAACGCCGTGGCTAGAATAGCCGTGGTCCGGCTTAAAAAGGAGGCGGAACCGCGCGATCCGAACATAGTGGCGGAAGCGCCGCTGCCGAACGCGGCGCCCGCGTCGGCGCCCTTGCCCTGCTGCATTAGCACCAGCCCGATCAGGGCCACGGCGACGACGACATGCGCCACGAGAATCAGAGTGTAAACCATGGCGACAGTTTAACAGCCCGCCTTGGCAATCGCCAGAAACTCCTTGGCCTCAAGCGACGCGCCGCCGATCAAGCCGCCGTCGATGTCGGCCATGGCCAACAATTCGCCGGCATTGGCCGCCTTCATGCTGCCGCCGTAGAGAATCCGGGTCTGACCGGCCACCTTGGCGTCCAGCGCGGCCAGCTTGGCGCGGATGAAGGCGTGCACGTCCTGGGCCTGGGCGGAGGTCGCGGTCTTGCCGGTGCCAATGGCCCAGACCGGCTCGTAGGCGATGACCGCCTCGCCGAACGCGCCGATGCCTTCTAAATCGAGCACCGCCTTGAGCTGGCGCTCGACCACGGACTCGGTAATGCCCTTCTCGCGCTCCTCCAGGGTTTCGCCGACGCACAGAATCGGCTTGATCCCCACCTTGCGGGCGGCGGCGAACTTGTTGGCGACCGCCTGATCGGATTCGCCGTACAAGGTGCGCCGCTCCGAATGGCCGACGATCGCGTAAGCGCAACCGAAATCCTTCAACATCGGACCGGCCACCTCGCCGGTATAGGCGCCCGAGGCGTGTTCCGACAGCGTTTGCGCGCCCCAGGCGACGGCGGAGCCATGCAACTGCTGCTGGACTTGCGCCAAATAGACAAAAGGCGAGAACACCGCCAGCTCGACGGCCGAAACTCCGGCGGCGCCATCGCGGATACCCTGTAACAACCCGCGGATACTCTCCGCCGAACCATTCATCTTCCAGTTTCCGGCCACCAATTTACGGCGCATGTTTTTATCTCCGGCTTAGAAATCTGCGAAAGCTTACGGATTCCACCTGGGGAAATCAATCACGCCGACAGGGTCTCGCGCACCACGCCGGCCAATTCGCGGGCTTGGCGTTCGACCGCGCCGGCGTCGGGACCTTCCACCATGACTCGCACCACCGGCTCGGTTCCCGACGACCGCAACAGCACCCGACCGTGCTCGCCCAACTGGCTCTCCATCGCCTTGATCGCGTCTTGGATCGGCGGGCGCTGCAAATCGACCTCGCCGGTCACCGAGACGTTGATCAAGACTTGCGGATATTTGGTCATTCCGGCCTTGAGATCGTGCAAGCTTTTGCCGGATTGCAGCATCGCCGTCACCACCTGCAACGCGGAGATGATGCCGTCGCCGGTCGAGGTCCGATCCAGGCAGATGATGTGGCCGGAGTTTTCGCCGCCCAGGATCAATTTCTCGGCCAGCAGCCGCTCCATCACGTAGCGGTCGCCGACCTTGGCGCGATGCAGGTCAAGACCCAAGGCCCGCAGCGCGATCTCCAGACCCAAATTGGTCATCAGCGTGCCGACCACGGCGTTAAAGCGGCTGCCGGTGCGCAAGCGGTCGCGGGCGATGATGAACATCAGTTCGTCGCCGTCGAGGATGTCGCCCCGATGGTCCACCATGATGACCCGGTCGCCGTCGCCGTCGAAGGCGATGCCGAGATCCGCGCCCTGCTGCAACACCGTCTCGCGCAGGTTCTCCGGCTTGGTGGAGCCGCAATCCTGATTGATGTTCAAGCCATCGGGCGAGACGCTGATCGGAATGACGCTCGCCCCCATTTCGCCGAACACGCTGGGGGCGATGTGATAGGTCGCGCCATGCGCGCAGTCCAGCACGATTTTCAGGCTGGAGAAACTGGTCCAGGACGGGACGGTGCTCTTGCAAAATTCGATGTAGCGGCCGGCGGCATCGACGATGCGCTCCGCTTTGCCCAAGGCGTCCGGACCGACCGTTTCAAACGGCCGTTCCAACAAGTCCTCAATCCGCTCCTCGGTGTCGTCGGGCAGTTTTTGGCCGTCGCGAGAGAAGAATTTAATCCCGTTGTCGTAATAGGGATTGTGCGAGGCGCTGACCACGATACCGGCGCAGGCCCGCAAGGTGCGGGTCAAATAGGCGATGGCCGGCGTCGGCATCGGACCCAATAGCGCGATATTGACGCCGGCCGCCGACAGGCCGGCTTCCAGGGCCGATTCGAACATGTAGCCGGAAATTCGGGTGTCCTTGCCGATCACGATCCGATTGAAACCCTTGCTTTGAAGCGCCCGTCCGACCGCCCAACCCAATTTCAGCATGAATTCAGCCGTGATCGGCCGTTCGCCCACCCGTCCGCGTATTCCATCGGTGCCAAAATACCGCTTTCCCATACCGTCTTCTCCAATAACCAACCGATGCCCATTATACAGAGGGCCGGAACTCTCGAAAGCGCGCGGGCTCGGCAATGCCGCCTCAAGCGGCGGCGGCCGCCGCCGCGCAAACGCGCAAGGCTTGAACGGTTTCCCGCACGTCGTGCGCCCGGATCACGCGCGCGCCCTGCCACGCCGCGATCACCGCCGCCGCCAGACTGCCGCTCAGCCGCTCGCCGGCCGGCGCATCCAGCAGCGCGCCGATCATGCTTTTGCGGGAGACGCCGATCAAAACGCCGGCGGCCAGATCCAGGAACCGATCCAGATGGCGCAGCAAAGAGAGGTTGTGGGCCAAGCTTTTGCCAAAGCCGAAGCCGGGATCGACCAAAATCCGCTCTCGCGGGATGCCGGCGGCCTCACACAGCCGAAGCCGTTCGGCCAGAAAATCGCGAACCTCGGTCACCACCTCGTCGTAGCGCGGCGCGTGCTGCATGTCGCCCGGCTCGCCCCGCATGTGCATCAAGCAAACCGGAACGCCGGCGGCGGCGGCGGCTTCGAGCGCGCCCGGCGCGCGCAGCGCCCGCACGTCGTTGATCAGGCCCGCGCCGGCGGCAACCGCCGCGCGCATCAGCTCCGGCTTGCTGGTGTCGACCGAGATCGGAACCGCTAACGCGCCCGACAGGCGTTCCACCAGCGGCAAGACCCGATCCAGTTCTTCCTGAATCGAAACCGCCGCCGCCCCCGGCCGGGTGGACTCGCCGCCGATGTCGATAATCGCCGCGCCTTCGGCCGCCATGGCCTCGGCGCGGCGGCGGGCGTCATCGAGCTTCAGATAGCGTCCGCCGTCGGAAAAAGAATCGGGGGTGACATTGAGCACCCCCATCACCACCGGCCCGCCGAGATCGAGCCGCTTGCCCGCGCAATCGAGCAGCATGCGTCAATGCAAAGGCGCGGGTCCGCCGATTTTGCCGTCGCCCGTCCGCTCCTTGTCCTTGCCCAGATCGACTCCGCTGGAAGGCGGTTCTCCATCGCCTCCGACCTCCGCCGGTTCGCGCGGCGCCCGCCCGGCCATGATATCGTCGATCTGCTCGGAGTCGATGGTCTCGAATTTGATCAGCGCATCGGCCATGGTGTGCAGCTTATCCAAGTTGGCGCGCAGCAACTCCTCGGAACGCCGGTAGTTGCGGTCGATGATCGACCGAATTTCCTCGTCGATGACATGAGCGGTTTCGTCCGAAACATTTTTATGCCGGGTCACGCTGCGGCCCAGGAACACTTCGCCGTCGTCCTCGCTGTAGGTCAGCGGCCCCAGCCGTTCGGAAAGCCCCCATTTGGTCACCATGTTGCGGGCGATGTCGGTGGCGCGTTCGATGTCGTTTTGAGCGCCGGTGGTCACGTGCTCCGGGCCGAAAATGATCGACTCGGCGATCCGGCCGCCGAACATGCTGGAAATCTGGCTTTCCAGCCGCTGCTTGCTGTAACTGTAGCGATCGCCCTCCGGCAGGAACATGGTCACGCCCAGCGCCCGCCCGCGCGGGATGATGCTGACTTTGTAGACCGGATCGTGCGCCGGCACCAACCGCCCGACGATGGCGTGGCCCGCCTCGTGATAGGCGGTGAGCTTTTTCTCGTCCTCGCTCATCACCATCGACTTGCGCTCGGCCCCCATCATGATCTTGTCCTTGGCCTTTTCGAAATCGTCCATGTCCACGTCGCGCTTGTTGGAGCGGGCGGCGAACAGGGCGGCCTCGTTGACCAGATTGGCCAGATCGGCCCCGGAGAAACCGGGGGTGCCGCGCGCGATCACCGAAGGCTTGACGTTATCGGCCAGCGGCACCTTGCGCATGTGGACCTTGAGGATTTGTTCACGGCCCCGCACGTCGGGCAGCGGCACCACCACTTGGCGGTCAAAGCGGCCGGGCCGCAGCAGCGCCGGGTCGAGCACGTCCGGGCGGTTGGTGGCGGCGATGACGATAATGCCCTCGTTGCCCTCGAAACCGTCCATCTCGACCAGCAGTTGGTTCAGGGTCTGCTCGCGCTCGTCGTGGCCGCCGCCCAACCCCGCGCCGCGATGCCGGCCCACAGCGTCGATTTCGTCGATGAAGATGATGCAGGGGGCGTGTTTCTTGGCCTGTTCGAACATGTCGCGGACGCGAGAAGCGCCGACGCCGACGAACATTTCGACGAAGTCGGAGCCGGAAATCGAGAAAAACGGCACCTTGGCCTCGCCGGCGATGGCCTTGGCCAGCAAGGTCTTGCCGGTGCCGGGCGAGCCGACCATCAGCACGCCGCGCGGGATCTTGCCGCCGAGCTTCTGGAACTTGCCGGGATCGCGCAGGAACTCCACCAGTTCGGCGACCTCCTCCTTGGCCTCGTCCACGCCGGCGACGTCGGCGAAGGTCACCTTGATCTGATCCTCGCTCATCATGCGCGCGCGCGACTTGCCGAAGGACATCGCCCCCCGACCCGCGCCGCCGCCTTGCATCTGGCGCAGGAAAAACACCCAAATGCCGATCAAAAGCAGCATCGGGAACCAGCTGATGAAGATTTGCATCAGCAGCCCCTGTTTCTCCGGGGGCTGACCTTCGATCTCCACGCCGTGATTGAGCAGATCGCCGATCATCGCGCTGTTGTCGGTTTCGGGGCTGTAGGTGGTAAAGCGCTCGCCGCCGCTGGTGCGGCCTTGAATGGCCCGCCCGTCGATCACCACCTGCGCGATGCGGCCCTCCTTGGCATCCTGCAGGAATTGCGAGTACGACATCTGGGCGGACGGCGCGACCTTCGGCCCGAAACTGTTGAACACGGACATCAGCACGACCGCGATGACCACCCACAGCAGGATGTTTTTCACCATATCGTTCAAGGCATCTACCTCAGTGCTGCGCGACGAAACTGAAAACCTTTGTCAAGCTTCCCAAGCGACCGCAAAGTCTTACAAAGGCGAATTTTTTAGACCGGCCGACCCGCGATAGTTCCTGGCTAACAGATACCGTTCCGCGCTGCGGGCGCGCGAGGCTTTGGGCTTGCGCGGCGCAACCGTGTCGAAGGCGGCGCGCAAACTTTTCAAAAAGGGATCGAAGCCCTCGCCCTGAAACACCTTGACCAAAAACCCGCCGCCGGGCCGCAGGCAGCGCTGGACGAAATCGAAGGCCAGCTCGGCGAGATACATACCGCGCGGCTGATCGACCGCCTTAATGCCACTGGTATTGGGGGCCATATCGGAAATTACAAGGTCCACTGGACGCACGGCCAAAGTTTCCAGCAACCGATCCAGCACCGCCGCCTCGCGGAAATCGCCCTGCAACGCCGTAACGCCGGGCAGCGGCTCCACCGGCAGCACGTCCAACGCGATGACGAGCCCCCGCTCGCCGACGATGCGCGCCGCCAACTGTGACCACCCGCCGGGCGCGGCGCCCAAATCGACCACGGTCATTCCAGGATGCAATATTCGATCCTTCTCTTGAATCTCCAACAATTTGTAAACGGCTCGGGATCGATAGCCTTCCTCGCGAGCCCGCAGGACGTATTCGTCGGTAAAATGCTCGCGCAGCCAGCGGCCGCTGCTCTTGCTACGGCTCATCGGAAATTTGCCGGCGCTGGCGCTCGATGGCGGCGAGCACCCGGCGCACGCGCAGGACGATCCAAAGCAAGCCGAGCACGCCATAGCTCAACAATAACAGCAATTGCAGCGGCAGACTGGCAGTCACCCGGCCCTGAACCAGCAGCAGGACGATGCCAACCGTCAGAATAACGCCCAGATCCAACTTCACCGCATTCAACGGACTCGGGGCTACCGTCATCCCCTTGCCGCCGGTTAAACTGCTTGCATCTTTCACCATCTCCGGGCTTCCCGTGTTCGCTCTGACCAACGCTCAAAAACGTCATCTCAAAAGTTTGGCCCACCATCGCAAGCCGGTGGTCATTGTCGGCGAGGCCGGCCTAACCCCGGCGGTCATGCATGAAATTTTGCTGGCGCTGGACCATCACGAACTGATCAAAATTCGGGTTAACGCCGAGGATCGCGACGCCCGCGAGGCGATGGTTGCGGAGGTTTGCGCGACGGCGGAAGCGGCGCTGGTCCAGCGAGTCGGCCACATCGCCACGCTGTTCCGGCGCAATGCGGAAACGCCCCGCGTCGACTTGCCTTAACGGATCGATAAGCTGCTGGGTCTGAATACCTGACTCGAGCGTCAAGCCGACAGCGCCCCCGACCGTGAGCTGATCGGCTGATAAAGCATGCAGTAAAAATGGTGCTGGTGGTGGGACTCGAACCCACAAGCCGGATTAGCGGCGCAGGATTTTAAGTCCTGTGTGTATACCATTCCACCACACCAGCACGCGCCATCAATCATCAAATGGAGTGGAGGCTAGGGTCGGAATCGAACCGGCGTACACGGCTTTGCAGGCCGCTGCATGACCACTCTGCCACCTAGCCCTGTCTGAAAAGGTTCCGGCGTTCCGACGTCGCCGAGGATATAAAAAAGCCTCGATAATTCGAGGCTTGGAATAATTGGAGCGGGAAACGAGACTCGAACTCGCGACCCCAACCTTGGCAAGGTTGTGCTCTACCAACTGAGCTATTCCCGCCGCGTGAATTTGTTATTTTAATATGAAAAACCCGGCCGTCAAGCTTCGCCATAACGCAGCACCGCCCAAGCCGCCGCCAGATAGTGCAGCATGGACCAAAGCGTCAGCGCCGCCGCGACCACCAATAACCCCATGCCGACCTCCAGGGTCGGAAAAAACCAAAGCGGCTCTCGATAAAGCAACAACAATACCGCCACCATCTGAGTCGTGGTCTTGATTTTTCCGATGGCGGACACCGCGAGGCGCCCGTGCTTGCCCAACTGCGCCATCCACTCCCGCAACGCCGAAATCGCGATTTCGCGACCGATGATGATCGCCGCCGCGACCGCCATCAACGGCGTGGGGATCGCCTGCACCAACAGCACCAACGCCGCCGCCACCATCAGTTTATCGGCCACCGGGTCCAAAAAAGCCCCAAACGCCGAGGTCTGGCCGAGCCGGCGCGCCAGATAGCCGTCCAGCCAATCGGTCAGCGCCGCCAGTCCGAACAAGGCGCTGCACAGCAGATTGGCGCCTCGAAACGACATGAAAAACACCAGTACGAACACCGGAATCAGCGCGATTCGCAGCAGAGTCAGCAGGGTGGGTAGATTGACATGCATGTTTGACGCGCGCTCAGCCTTCGCCGTGAAAGGCATCGTAAATCCGTTGCGCCAACTCAATATTGATGCCATCGACCTGAACGATGTCCTCAATGCCAGCCCGCGATAATTGCTTTAGACCGCCAAACTGCTTGAGCAACGCTTGTCGGCGTTTGGGGCCGATTCCAGGAATGCTGTCCAGCGCGGAACGGGTGCGGCTTTTGGCCCGGCGTTGGCGGTGGCCAGTAATGGCGAAGCGATGCGCTTCGTCTCTAATTTGTTGAACCAAATGCAAGGCGGCGGAATCGACCGACAGTATAGTGGGCCGATTTTCACCGAACAAGTACAGGGTTTCCAGTCCCGGCTTGCGCCCCGGACCCTTGGCGACTCCGATCACCGTCACCCCGGCCACCCTCAGTTCCTGCAACAATTCACTCGCTTGCGCCAATTGCCCCTTGCCGCCATCGATAAACAGCACATCCGGAAACCGGCCGCCGTCTTGTTGCACGCGCAGATAGCGTCGGGTCAGCGCTTGATGCAGGGCGGCGTAGTCATCGCCCGGTTGGATGCCGTCGATGTTATAGCGACGATAGTCGGATTTCAGCGGGCCTTGGGGGTCGAATACCACGCAAGCCGCCACCGTCGCCTCGCCTTGGGTGTGGCTGATATCGAAACATTCCATGCGCGCCGGTTCATCTTCAAGCCCCAGGGCCTCGCGCAAGGCTTCCAAGCGATGGCGCATCCCCATTTGGCCGGACAGATGGGCGGCGAGCGCGTAATCCGCGTTGCGTTGCGCCATCTCCAACCAGCGCGCCCGCTCGCCGCGCGCGCGCGCGGAAAGGCTGACGCGCTGGCCCACGCGCTCTGAAAACGCCCGCGCCAGCAGCGACATGTCCGAGGGTTCGGGAATGAGGAGCACTTCGGAGGGCGGTTCCTTGTTAAGATAATACTGCGCCAGAAAAGCGGCCTGCACGGCCGCCTCACCCTCCTCCTCACGGGGCAGTTGCGGGAAAAAGGCTCGGTTGCCCAACAGCCGTCCATCGCGAAACACAAAGACTTGAACGCAGGCCGCGCCGCCGCGCGCGACGCAGGCGATAACATCGACATCACCGCTTTCGCCCTCGACGTGCTGGTGCTGTTGGATTTGCCTTAATTCGACGATTTGATCGCGATAAAGCGCTGCTTCCTCAAAGTTCAGCGCTTCGGCGGCCGCTTCCATCCGCCGCGCCAATCCGTCGATCAACTGCCCGCTCTTGCCTTCCAAAAACAAAATAGCGTCGCGCAGCTGACCGTTATAACCCTCCTGATCGATCAGTCCTACGCAGGGGGCGGTGCAGCGCTTGATTTGATACTGCAAGCACGGCCGACGCCGGACGTGGAAGAAACTGTCCTCGCACGGTCGCAAGCGAAACACTTTTTGCAGCAGGTTCAGGGTATCGCGAACGGCGCTGGCGTTGGGATAAGGACCGAAATAGCGTCCCGGCGCGTGCTTGGCGCCGCGACGCAACGACAGTCTGGGAAAATCATCGGCGGAAACGTGTATGTAAGGATAACCCTTGTCGTCGCGCAGCAAAATATTGTAGCGAGGTTGGTGCTCCTTGATCAGCGTGCTTTCCAGAATCAGCGCTTCGGTTTCGGTATGGGTGACCGTGACTTCGATCCCCCGAATCTGGCCGACCAGACTGCTCGTTTTGGCCGACGGCTGATGGACTCGGAAATAGCTGGCGACGCGCTTGCGCAGATTGATCGCCTTGCCGACATAGAGAATCTGCCCCCGCTCGTCCAGCATCCGATAAACGCCGGGCAAGGGGGAAAGGGTCTTGAGGAACGCTTTGGAGTCGAAGGAAGGTGGCGAACCGCCCATGGTCCACATCATCAGGGGGTGACGGGTGGCGTTGGCATCGAATAGCGCGGCAGCGCGCCACTGGACCGCGCGAACTCAATCGAAGGCGCGTTCATCATCAGCGAGGCCAAACGTCCAGACGGGCGCGACCTGACCCTGCGCCGCGCCGTCCGGACATTCCAAAGGCATTGCTTAAGTATTATCCCGTCGGATGTCGTATTTTTCCATCAACCGATACAGCGTCATTCTTGAGACGCCGAGTTCTTGGGCGGCGCGGGCGATGTTGAATCGCGTGCGCAACAAAGTCGCCTGAATCGCCTCGCGGTCCGCCGCCATGCGGGCCTCATCCAGGGTGACGAAGCCCCGGCCCAAGGAACGCCGCTCCAGCTCCAGATCGTTGGGCGTGATGTGCGGACCCTCGCTCAACAGCACCGCCCGGCGGGTGCGGTTCATCAATTCGCGGACGTTGCCGGGCCAGTCGTAGCGGTTGATGACTTCCAGGGCGTCGCGGCTGAAACCCTTGGCCGAGGTTTTGTTTTCGGCGGCGAATTTGGTGAAGAAATACCGCGCCAGCAATTCGACGTCGCCCTTGCGTTCCCGCAGGCTCGGCGTCCGCAGGTGCAACACGTTGAGCCGGTAGTAAAGATCCTCGCGGAACCGGCCGTCGCGAACCGCCTGATCGAGATTGGTGTTGGTCGAGGCGATCACCCGAACGTTGACCGGGATCGGCTTGGTGCCGCCCAGCCGGTGAATCTTTTTCTCTTCCAAGAACCGCAGCAGGTTGGCCTGCACTTCGGTCGGCAGATCGCCGATCTCATCGAGAAACAGCGTGCCGCCG
>DJIW01000128.1:86388-86605 GCA_002433805.1 Competibacteraceae bacterium UBA6584
CATCGAGAAACAGCGTGCCGCCGCTGGTGGATTCGATCAATCCGATCCGGCGGTCGTTCGCGCCGGCGAAGGCCCCCTTCTCATGTCCGAACAGCTCCGATTGCAGGAGGTTGACCGGCAAGGCCGCGCAGTTCATGGTGATGAACGAGGAGGCCGCTCGCGCCGAGTATTCATGGATCGCCCGCGCCGACAGTTCCTTGCCCGTGCC
The DNA here is from genome assembly GCA_002433805.1 of Competibacteraceae bacterium UBA6584. Taxonomy (GTDB): domain Bacteria; phylum Pseudomonadota; class Gammaproteobacteria; order Competibacterales; family Competibacteraceae; genus Competibacter_A. The sequence goes on from DJIW01000128.1 coordinate 86,597, forward strand.
GCTCTCGCC
>DJIW01000128.1:86777-87314 GCA_002433805.1 Competibacteraceae bacterium UBA6584
TCCTTGCCCGTGCCGCTCTCGCCGGTAATCAGGACCGGCACATCCACTTCCGCCGCTTTCTGGATGCCGCGAAACAGGGTTTGCATGACCAGGCTGTTGCCGATCAGCCCGTATTGCGACTCCAGTTCGCGCTGCTGGCGCAGGGTATTCTCGGTCAGCGTGGCCATGCCGTAAGCGTGGCCGAGGGTGACGACCAAGCGCTGCGGCTCGATGGGCAAGGTATGGTAGTCGTAGCAGTGCTCGGCGATGACGGTGGAAAGCAGCTTGCGCTCGACGCACTGACGGGACAGCACCATGACCCATTGCATTTTGCGGCGGGCCAAAATGAGATCGACCAACCACTGAATGGCGCGTTCCGACTCGCAACTGAACAGGATGGCCAAACCCACTTCAAAGGAATGCTCCGTCAACAGCGCTCTGGCTGGCGTCGCTTCTTGCGCGGAATAAACCTCCCAATCGGCCGCCGAAATCTTTTCGAGCAAATTCTCCTCGACCGCCGCGGTGCTCAGAACTAAAACCTTGCGCATTGTATTACTC
>DJIW01000100.1:0-10369 GCA_002433805.1 Competibacteraceae bacterium UBA6584
GTCATGTGTCGTTCTACAGGGTTATCGAACTGGGAACGGGTAGACGCAACGATACCGTTGAGCGTGTATCTGCACATTCCCTGGTGCGTCCGCAAGTGTCCCTATTGCGATTTCAACTCGCACGAGGCGCGTGGCCCGGTGCCGGAGCGCGCCTATGTGGATGCTTTGCTGGCCGATCTGGAGCAGGATTTGCCGCGCGTCTGGGGACGCCGGATCGACAGCGTGTTTTTCGGCGGCGGCACGCCCAGTCTATTGTCGGCGGAAGCGTTGGAGCGGTTGCTGTCGGGGCTGCGCGCCCGCCTGCCGCTGCGTCCGGATTTGGAAATCACCTTGGAGGCGAATCCGGGAACCGTGGAGCGGGGTCGGTTCGCCGAATTCCGGGCCGCCGGCATAAATCGCTTGTCGGTCGGCGTACAGAGTTTCAGAGACGACCAGTTGCGGCGGTTGGGCCGGATTCACGACCGCCGCGACGCCATCGCCGCCGCCGAAGCCGCGCACCACGTCGGGCTGGACAATTTCAATCTGGATTTGATGTTCGGACTGCCGGAACAGACGGTCGAGCAAGCGCGCGCCGACATTGCCGATGCGCTGGCGCTGCAACCGGCGCATCTGTCGTATTACCAACTGACCATCGAGCCGAACACCGCGTTTCACCGCGCGCCGCCGCCGTTGCCGGACGATGAGACCACCGACGCCATCCAGCAACGGGCGCAAGACGAACTGGCCCGACACGGTTTCCAACGCTACGAGGTATCGGCTTACGCGCGCGATGGCCGGCGCTGCCGGCACAATCTAAATTATTGGGAATTCGGCGATTACCTCGGGATCGGAGCCGGCGCGCACGGCAAGCTGAGCGATCCCGCCGCCGGTCAAATCCGCCGGCTCTGGAAACTCAAGCACCCGCGCGATTATCTGAAGCACGCCGGCGCGCCGGCGGGGATCGGCGGCGATGAGCCGATTCGCCCCGCCGATCTCCCGGTGGAATTTTTGATGAACGCCTTGCGTTTGGTCGAAGGCGCGCCAATCGAAGGGTTCGAACAACGCACGGGTTTATCGCCGGCCGTGCTGGAGCCGGCGCTGAGCGAGGCGCGGGCGCAAGGCTGGTTGGAGCCTGACCTGCAACGCTTGCGGCCGACCCCGCGAGGGCTTCAGTTTCTGAATCATGTGTTGCAAGCGTTCATGCCGGATTAGCTTCGGGAATCACGCCCGCCGGCAGGTGCATGGTGACGCAATGCAGGCTGCCGCCCTGATGGATCAAGGTGGCGCACGGCACCCCGATGATGGAGCGGTTCGGGAAGCAACCGCTCAAGCATTGCAGCGCCACGCCGTCTTGCGGATCGTCATAGCTCGGCATCAGCACCGCGCCGTTGAGAATCAGGAAATTGGCGTAACCGGCGGGCAGCCGCGCGCCGCGTTCGTCCCGGCGCGCGGCGGGCAAGGGCAGTTCGATCAAGCGGTAGGGCTCGCCCGCCGCAGTGCGAAACGTCCGCAGCTCCTCGGCCATGGCTTTTAAAGCTTCGTAGTGCGGGTCGGCGGGGTCGCGACAGCCTTGGTAAGCGAGGGTGCGGGCGTCGCAGAAGCGCGCCAGCGTGTCGATGTGGCTGTCGGTGTCATCGCCCAGCAGATGGCCGTTGTGCAGCCATAGAAAGCGGTTGAAGCCCAGCCATTCCCGCAGCTGTCGCTCCAGTTCGGGTCGATCCAAGCCGTTGCGGTTGGGGTTGAGCAGGCATTGGGCGGTGGTCAGCAACGTTCCTTCGCCGTCGGTTTCGATGCCGCCGCCTTCCAGAATCAGATCGACCGATTCCAGCGCCGTCTCGCCGAATGCGCCCAGCGCGCGCAGGCGGGCGGTGATTCGGTCGTCCAGATCGTGCGGGAATTTAGCGCCCCAGCCGTTGAACCGGAAATCGAGCAACACCGGCCGGCCGTCCCGAAAGACGGTGATCGGCCCGTGATCGCGCGCCCAACTGTCGTTGGAGGGGACCGGCGCGTACAACCGGCAGCGGGTCGGATCGGCTCCCGCGAGGTCTAAAAGTTCGCGCACGCGCCGGACATGGTCGCCATCGCGGCAGCCGATGAGGGCGGTTTGGTGGCGGCTGACGGCGGCGGCAATCGCGGCGAAGGTTCGATCCGCTTGGCTCAACCGCGACCGCCAATCGCTGTCCGCGTGCGGCCAAGTCATCAGGATGGCGTCTTGGGGCATCCATTCGGCGGGCAGATAAGGGGGGGCGCGCGACATCGAACCGCCTCTGATTCACCGACAAGGGCCGACGCCATCGCGTCGGACGCCATCCTGAATTTTGCGCGTTTGAGGGGCGGGCGACGCCGGTCAGTCGAACAAACCGCCCACCGACAGATAGCGCTCGCCGGTGTCATAGCAGAAGGTCAGAATGCGGCTGCCATCGGGGATTTCTGGCAACTTCTGAGCAATCGCCGCCAGCGAGGCTCCGGAGGAAATGCCGACGAAGATGCCCTCGTTCTTGACGCAGCGCACCGCGTACTTGAACGCCTCCTCGTGGGCGACCTGGATGATGCCGTCCAGAATCTCAGTGTTTAACACCGCCGGCACGAAGCCCGCGCCGATGCCTTGTATCGGGTGCGGGCCGCGCTGGCCGCCGCTTAGCACCGGCGAGGCGGTCGGCTCGACCGCGAATGCTTTGAGCTTGGGGAATTTCTCTTTCAACACTTCGGCGCAGCCGGTGATATGGCCGCCGGTGCCGACGCCGGTGATCAGATAATCCAGCCCGTCGGGGAAGTCGTTGAGAATCTCTTGCGCGGTGGTTTGGCGGTGAATCGCCACGTTGGCGGGATTTTCAAACTGCTGCGGCATCCAGGCATTCGGGGTTTCCTTGACCAGTTCCTGGGCTCTTTCGATCGCGCCCGGCATGCCTTTTTCTTTCGGGGTCAACACCAGTTCCGCGCCGAGGGCCGCCAGATAGCGCCGCCGCTCCAGCGACATCGACTCGGGCATGGTCAGGATCAGCCGATAACCCTTGGCGGCCGCGACCAGCGCCAGCGCGATGCCGGTATTGCCGGAGGTCGGTTCGACGATCACGGTATCCGGCTTGATAACGCCGCGCCGTTCCGCATCCTCGATCATGGCCAAGCCGATGCGGTCTTTGATGCTGCCGCCGGGATTGGTGCGCTCCTGCTTCATCCAGACCTCGACCTTGCGCTCCGCGAACAGCCGGTTGATGCGGACGTGGGGCGTGTTGCCGATGGTTTCGAGAATACTGTTGGCCTTCATGAGCTTGCCTCGCGCGCGATGGTAAGAGAACTCCGGATTCAAAACCGGCCAAAGCTTAACAGTAGCAAAAAAAATTGTTCAACCAGAAGAATAAATTAGCAATTAGAAATAGCTTTTTCTTATAAGAAAGTCGCCGGGAGCGGTGTTTGGGAAATGAAAACGCGGCGGCGCTTGCGTCTTGCGTATCGCCTGCCCAACAATGCGCCTGGCGATTGCCGCCGCCACCGTGCCTTGGGAGGACCGTTCCTCATGTCTGAATCGCGCTTTCGTGGGACCGACCGTTACGTTGCGACCGACGATCTGATGATGGCGGTCAACGCCGCCGTCACCTTGGGCCGGCCGCTGTTGGTCAAGGGCGAGCCGGGAACCGGCAAGACTCAATTGGCCGAGGAAGTTGCCCTCGCCCTGAACCGGCCTTTTCTCCAGTGGCACATTAAGTCCACCACCAAGGCCCAGCAGGGTTTGTACGAATACGACGCGGTATCGCGGTTGCGCGATTCGCAGCTGGGCGACGCGCGGGTGCACGACATCCGCAACTACATCGTCAAGGGCAAGCTGTGGGAGGCGTTCACCACCGAGGTTCAGCCGGTGTTGCTGATCGACGAAATCGACAAGGCCGACATCGAATTTCCCAACGATCTGCTGCACGAACTCGACCGGATGGAGTTTTTTGTCTACGAAACGCGGGAAGTGGTGAAAGCCCACCACCGGCCGATCATCATTATTACCAGCAACAACGAAAAGGAATTGCCGGACGCTTTTCTGCGCCGCTGCTTTTTTCACTATATCCGTTTCCCCGACAAAGACACCATGGAGCGGATCATCAACGTGCATTATCCGAATTTAAAAAAACGCTTGCTCAGCGAAGCCTTGGAAGCGTTTTTTGAAATCCGCGACGTGCCGGGCTTGAAAAAGCGGCCGTCCACTTCGGAGTTGCTGGACTGGATCAAGTTGCTGGTGGCGGAGGAAATCCCGCCCGAGGCGTTGCGCGGCGACCAGCACAAATTGATCCCGCCGCTATACGGCGCGCTGTTGAAAAACGAACAAGACGTGCATCTGTTTGAGAGACTGCTGTTCATGTCGAGGCGCAAGCGGGATTGAGCCGGGGGTTTCTGTCCGCCGACCCGCGAGCCGCCGCGCCTGAGAGGTTTCGCCGATGATGACCGAGTTTTTTCTCAAGCTCCGTAAAGCGGGCGTTCCGGTCACGCTGACCGAATTTCTAACCTTGTTGGAAGCGCTGAGCCAGCGGGTCACCGCCCACAGCATCGAGGAGTTTTATTATCTGGCGCGGGCGGCGCTGGTGAAGGACGAGCGCCACTACGACCGTTTCGATCAGGTTTTCGGCGCGCACTTCAAGGGCTTGGAAACTCTGTTCGACCAGATCGTCGGAGTCAAGGTGCCGGTGGAATGGCTCCATAAGCTGGCGGAGCTGACCTTGAGCGAGGAGGACAAGCGACTGATCGAATCGCTGGGCGGTTGGGAAAAGCTGATGGAAACCTTCGCCCAACGCTTGGCCGAGCAGGAAGGCCGCCATCAAGGCGGCAACAAATGGATCGGCACCGCCGGCAAGTCGCCGTTTGGCGCTTACGGCTATAACCCCGAAGGCATCCGCATCGGTCAGGAAGAATCCCGCCATCGCCAAGCGGTGAAAGTTTGGGACCGGCGCGAATTTCGCAATCTGGACGATACCGTCGAACTCGGCACCCGCAACATCAAAATCGCGCTGCGGCGCTTGCGCCGCTTTGCGCGGGAAGGCGCGGCGGAAGAATTGGACCTTGACGACACCATCCGTTCCACCGCCCGCAACGCCGGTTATCTGGAGTTGAAAATGGTGCCGGAGCGGCACAACGCCGTGAAAGTGTTGCTGTTTCTGGATGTGGGCGGCTCGATGGACGACCACGTGCGGGTGTGCGAGGAGCTGTTTTCGGCGGCGCGCACCGAATTCAAGCATCTGGAATATTTCTACTTTCACAACATGGTGTACGAAGGGTTGTGGAAGGACAACCGCCGCCGCTACACCGAAAAGACCGAGACGCTGACGGTGCTGAACACCTTCGGTCACGACTACAAGCTGATCTTGGTCGGCGATGCGACCATGAGCCCTTACGAAATCAGCTATCCGGGCGGCAGCGTCGAACATTTCAACCCGGAAGCCGGCGATGTCTGGATGAGCCGCTTGCTGGCTGCCTACCCGCGCGCGATTTGGTTGAACCCGCAGCCGCAAAACCGCTGGAGCTACGTGCCGTCGATCGAGATGGTGCGAGAATTGATGGGCGAGCGGATGTTTCCGCTGACCCTGGAAGGCTTGGAGCAGGGGATTCGCGCGTTGCAGCGGGCGCGTTGAGCGATCGCCGTCGCGCCGGCGGGTTTTATGGGTAAACCACGCTGATCTGGGGGACGATTTTCACGCCGGGCTGCTTGGCGAGAAAATCGTGCAGAAAGGCGATCAGCCGTTTTTCGCACAGCGCCGCGACCGCCGGGTCAGCCGCCATCGCCTCGCCTTGTTCCTTGGCTTTCTTGGCGGCTTCCTCGTACAAGCGCAGCACTGCGGCTTGCTCGTCGGTGAACAAACCGCCCGAGAGAATCTGATAGCGCAGCTGGGTAATCGCGGGCGTCGTCACCAGAGCCGGCTTCTTGACGCGAATCTCGATCCCCGACGCGGTGGGCCTCACGTCGTAGCTATCGGGTTGCAGGTCGAAGCCGAACGAATATTCCGCCGAGTACCAAATGGCGACCGTGCCGGTCGAGGACAGCCCGAGCAAGGAGCGCTCGATGACTTGGGTCACGCCTTCCTCGCGAACCATGGTGGCGGTGAGCAGCTTCATCTGCTCGGCCAGCGACTGTTTACCTATGGTGAGATAGCTGGTGTACTTGGTGTAGCCCAGCAGCTCCGATTCCTTGCGCGAAACTTCCTGTTTCAGAGTTGAAACCATGGCGTAGGCGTCGCTCAGGCGACCGTTCATCACTGAGTAGCTCAGCCCGGCTGCGATGCCGCAGCCCAGGACGAAAAGCATCGGGTAAAGGCGCATGATCGCGATTCAGAATGAAAGCTGAAGCAGCAAGCCGCGATAGAAAAAAGTGACCGCTTCGACCTTATTTAACGCCACGCCACCACTTCGTCCAACCGCCGGCGCGAGCTAGGTTCCGGCAGTTCGGCCGGATAGCCGAGGCTCAACAAGGCGACCGGCACCAACCCCGGTTCCAATTTTAATGTCTCTAAAATCTTATCTTCCTCGAAATACCCGACCCAGGTAGATCCTAGGCCGGCGGCGACGATGGCCAGTTGCGCGTAGGTGGCGGCGATGGTGCTATCTTGCAGGGCGTACAATTTAGCGCCGCGCTCGCCGAAGACACTGGCTGAACGGGCCGGATCGGCGCAGAACACCAGGCACACCGGCGCTTCGGCGATGAACTGCTGCTGGTGGCAAGCCTCCACCAGCGCTTGCCGTTCGGCCAAATCGCGCACCACCACGATGCGGTAAGCTTGCAAATCACCCGCCGAAGGCGCGGCGGACGCCATTTCCAAAATGGCGGACAGCTTCTCGGGTTCCACCGCCATGTCCGGCTGGTATTTGCGGATCGAATGACGGTGGCGGACAGTTTCGAAAAAATCCCGCATGATGCAGTCCTCCCGATAATCGAACAGCCATCAAATCAAGGTGTTGAAACGCTCGGCTTAGGGGCGAAAACGCGCGAAAGGGGCTCAACCGGCGCTTTTGACCAGCGCGTTCAGCTTCGGTAAATCCGGGGATTGCGGATAATTGCTTTCCAGCACCCGCAGGCTGTCGGCGGCCAATTGCGGCATGCCCATCTTGATGTAGGCTTGGGTCATGATGCCGAGAGCCTGGGCGGAAGCGGGCGTGCGCGCGTAGGTTTCCAGCACGAACTTGGCCCGGTTGACCGCCGCGACGTAAGCGCCCCGCCGCAGGTAATAATTGGCGACATTGACCTCGTAGGCCGCCAGGCTGTTATGCAGGAACAGCATCCGCTGGCGAGAATCCTCGGCGTATTTACTGGTGGGGAACTTGCGGATCAATTCGGCGAAATCGTTGTAGGATTGCCGGGCGGTGGCGGTATCGGTCTTGGCGCGGTCGGTGGGGGCCAGCCGCTCGAACAGCGTGTCGCTGCGGTTGAAGTTTACCAAGCCTTTGAGGTAATAAGCATAATCGACATAAGGATGACGCGGGTTGGCCTGGATGAAACGGTCGGCGGCCGCGATAGCGGCGTCCGGTTCGTTGTCGCGGTATTGGATGAAAATGGTGTCGAGCTGCGCTTGCTGGGCGTAGCGGCCGAACGGATAGCGCGCCTGGATCTTGTCCAGATAATCGAGCGCGGTCTTATAGTTGCCCTCATCCCTGGCGGTGCGGGCTTCGCTGTAGAGGCGTTGAGCCGACCAACCTCGGGTTTCGTCGATTTTTTCCGGGAGCAGGGCACAGCCCGCCAGCAGCGCGGCGATCAGGGGGCCGGTGAAGAATGATGTGGATATTCGGCGCATGGCTAAGGCCTAAGACGGCAATGGTCGAGAATAGGATAGGGTTGGCGCAGTATAACGCCCGAACTGTTAAAAACCATCATGACGCCTAGCGAACGGATCGACTGTCAGATACCCGCCGATTGCGCCGGGATGCGGCTCGATCAAGCGCTGGCGCTGGCGCTGCCGGCGTATTCCCGCAGCCGCTTGCAGCAGTGGCTCAAGGCCGGCCAGCTGCGGGTCGACGGCCGGATCGTCCGGCCCCGCGATCCCGTGTGGGGCGGCGAGCGCGTCAGCGGCGAGCCGATCCTGGAGCCGGAAACCGTCGCCATCGCCCAAAACATTCCGCTCGATATCCGCTATGAAGACGAGGATTTGCTGGCGTTGAACAAACCGGCCGGCCTGGTGGCCCATCCCGCCGCCGGCAACCGCGACGGCACCCTGGTCAACGCGCTGTTGCATCACGCCCCCGAGCTGGCGCTGCTGCCGCGCGCCGGCTTGGTCCACCGCCTGGATAAGGACACGACCGGCTTGCTGGTGGTCGCCCGCAGCCTGCGCGCCCACAACGCCCTGATCGAACAACTGCAAGCGCGCCGCATCGAACGCGAGTATCTGGCCGTGGTGAACGGGACGCCGGTGGCGGGCGGGACGGTGGACGCGCCCATCGGCCGCCATCCGGTCGACCGGCAGCGGATGGCGGTCGTTGCCAACGGAAAATCGGCGGTGACCCATTATCGAGTGTTGCGCCGCTTTCGCGCCCACACCTTGCTGCGGGTAAAGCTGGAGACAGGCCGCACCCATCAGATTCGAGTCCATATGGCGCACGTGCGCCTGCCGCTGCTGGGCGATCCCGTCTATGGCGGACGGCCGCGCGTTCCGCCCGACGCGGCGGCGCGCTGTATCGAAACGATCCAACGGTTCCGGCGGCAAGCCTTGCACGCCGAGCGGTTGGCGCTGGCCCATCCCATCACGGCCCAGCAGTTGCAATGGCAAGCGGAATTGCCCGTCGATTTGGCGGAATTGTTAAAGGTTTTAAGCGAAGACGGAGAAATCCGGCATGAGTGAATTGCATTTTGACGATTTGATCCTGCCCGGTTGGCCCGCGCCGTCCTGGGTATTGGCGGCCAGCACGACCCGGCGGGGCGGCGTGAGTCAGCCGCCCTACAATAGTCTGAACTTGGCCAGTCACGTCGGAGACGCCTCGCTCCACGTCGCCGAAAACCGGCGGCGGCTGGCGGCGGTCGCCGGTTATCCCTCCGAGCCGGCGTGGTTGCAGCAGGTCCACGGTAATAGCGTGGTCGCCGCTGAAACCGTTATCGACCCGGTCGCCGCCGATGCCGCCTGGACGCGCCGGTCCGGCAAGCCTTGCGTGGTCATGACCGCTGATTGCTTGCCGATTTTGTTATGCGACCGGGCCGGCACAGTGGTGGCCGCCGTTCACGCGGGTTGGCGCGGGTTGGCGAACGGGGTCATCACCGCGACCGTACAGCAAATGAAAGTTCCGCCGATGGAGTTGATGGCGTGGCTGGGGCCGGCCATCGGCCCGACCGCTTTTGAAGTCGGCGAGGAGGTGCGCGCCGCCTTCTTGACCTTGGACCGGGCCAATACTCACTTTTTTCAACCGTCGCCCGACGGTCGTTGGCTGGCCGATATTTATGGCTTGGCGCGGCTCCAGTTGCGCCGGCTGTTCGTTACGGCGATTTACGGCGGCCATTCCTGCACCTTCCGTGACGCCGAGCGCTTTTTTTCCTACCGTCGCGACAACCATACCGGCCGGATGGCCAGCCTGATCTGGCTGGCCTGAGCCGGCGCGGATTCACGCTAGAACGCGCCGGCTCTACTGAAGAGGCGGAAAAGGGTTCGGACCGGCCTTCGGTTCGAGGTGGTGCTGATCGCGCTCACCCGGCGCGCCAAGCCGCTTGAAAGAAATCGCGCTCGCACTGCATGGCATAACGGTAAGCATCGGCTGTGGCCGGCGTGTCGGGCGTGTAGCGATCCAACAGCCGTTCCAGTCGGGCGGCGGCGCGTTCGAAGTCCTCGCTACCGTACGTGGTAATCCAATCGCTATAGGGGTGTGGCGCTTGTTGGCGGTCGGCCAGTTGCCGCCCTAACCAAGCGTACAGCCGCATGCAGGGTGTCATGGCGGCGATAGTCATCCCGGTCTCTTGCCCCCAGGCGGTGGCCAGCAGAAAATCGACATAGCGCCGGGTGGCCGCGCCGGGTGTTATCCGCTCCAGATCGATCTCGAAAGCTTCGGCGACGCCTCGGTGCAATTGCATTTCTTGGAGCGCGTCGCCCGCCAGTTCGTGCAGGCTTCGATAACCGATCCAATCCGGCGCCTTGGCGGCGGCGATGGCGTAGGCGCGCGCGAAGGCTTGCAGGTAAAACGCATCTTGTCCGATGTAATAGGCGAAGCGCGGGCGCGCCAGCGAACCGTCGCCGATGCCTTGCAAGAACGGCAGTTCGAGGCAAATGCGAGCGAGATCGAGGTTGGCTTGCCAGAGCGTATCGGACAGCGGCATGGCGGGAGTTCCTTTATCGGACGGACGTGATGCCGATATTATCCGGTTTGTCGGCCGATTGAGATCAAAGAACGCTCATGCGGCCCGTTCGAGACCTCCGCGCCAATCCCGTTTTAATGTCCAACCCTTGCC
>DJIW01000100.1:10630-12482 GCA_002433805.1 Competibacteraceae bacterium UBA6584
GTTCACGCGGGCCAATCGCCCGATCCCGCGACCGGCGCGGTGGTGACGCCGATTTATGCCACGTCGACGTACGTCCAATCCAGTCCGGGCGTGCATCAGGGTTTTGAGTACTCGCGCAGCCAAAATCCGACCCGCTTTGCCTACGAGCGTTGCGCCGCCGATCTGGAAGGCGGCGACGCCGGTTTTGCCTTCGCCTCCGGCCTGGCGGCGACTTCGACGGTGCTGGAGTTGCTGGATACCGGCGATCATTTGGTGGCGCTGGATGACATCTACGGCGGCACCCGTCGGTTGTTCGAGCAGGTGCGCCGCCGCAGCGCCGGCCTGAGCTTTTCCTATTCCGACCTGCGCGACCGCACGGCGCTGGAAGCGGTGTTAACCCCGAAAACTCGGATGATTTGGGTGGAATCGCCCAGCAATCCGTTGTTGAAGCTGGTGGATTTGGAAATGATCGCCAGCGTGGCCGGCGCGCGCGGCATTCTGACCGTGGCCGACAACACCTTCGCCACGCCGTGGTCGCAGCGGCCGCTGGAATACGGTTTCGATCTCGTCATTCATTCCGCCACCAAATACCTCAACGGCCATTCCGACATTATCGGCGGGGTGGCGGTCTGTCGCGGCCGGGAGTTGGCCGAACGGTTGGGCTACCTGCAAAACGCCATCGGCGGGATCGCGGGGCCGTTTGACAGCTTTCTCGCCCTGCGCGGTTTGAAAACCTTGAGTTTGCGCATGGAGCGGCACAGCGCCAACGCGCTGCGCATCGCAAGCTGGTTGGAGCGGCATCCGAAAATCGAGCGGGTGCTCTATCCCGGCTTGCCCAGCCACCCCCAACACCCGCTGGCGCGGCGGCAGATGCGGGGAGGCTTCGGCGGCATGATCGGAGCGGTGGCGCGTGGCGGTCTGACGGATGTTAAGAACTTTCTCGCCCGCTGCCAGCTGTTTGCGCTGGCGGAGAGCTTGGGCGGGGTGGAAAGCTTGATCGAACATCCGGCGATCATGACCCATGCCTCCGTGCCGCCGGAAGTCCGCCGGCAACTGGGTTTCGATGACGGCCTGGTGCGCTTGTCGGTCGGAATCGAGGATGTCGATGATCTCATCGCCGATTTGGATCAAGCGCTGGCGTGAGCGCCGCGCTGCGGGCGTTCGATTGCGGCCTTGCCAGCTTTCAGCCGGACGTTGGTGGCGGACATGATCAACTGGTGTATCCGCAATCCGGCGGAAGGACAACCCATGGCGCTTGACGATCCGAGGATGATCGCCATCCAAGCCTATATCAATTACGAGCGCCGGGGCGTGCCGATGGCGCCCGGCAAGCACTGAAAAACCGTTAAGGCTCGCTAGCGCCGGCGGGATCAACCCGCCGGCAGCAGGGTGCAAACCACCGTGCGGTTCGAACGCGGGCCGTCGAACTCGCAGAAGAAAATTCCCTGCCAGGTGGACAGCCCCAATTTCCCGTCGATGATCGGGATGGTCTCGGAAGGTCCGACCAAACCCGCCTTTAAATGAGCATCGCCGTTGCCGTCTTGTCGGTCATGCAGCCAAACGCCGGACGGAATTAACTTGCCGAGCAGGCTAAGCACGTCCAACGGCACGCTTTCATCCCAATTTTCTTGAATCATGACGCCGGCGGTCGCGCCTTGGGCGTAGACGTTGAGCAAACCGTTATCGATGCCGCTTTGTTTGGCGATCGCGCGCACCCGCTCGGTAATGTCCACCAGCTCCTGAGCTTGGTGTGTGGCAAAATGGAGATAATGATGCATAATTGAGTTAATCATCCGGTTTTTGAATAAGAGATTATAGGGCTTTGTATTCTATTTTTAGCTATTTTCGTCACTATTGGCATACAATTCGCAGC
>DJIW01000100.1:12741-13399 GCA_002433805.1 Competibacteraceae bacterium UBA6584
CGAAAGGTAGTGACGCAAAGTCACCGGTCTAAGGGGCCTGGCCCTATGACAGCGGAACCGCCAGATTCGACGCCATTCGTGGCGCATCGGCTTTTCTCTGTTGAGCAAGCTGGACCTGAGACCGCGCATTCAAATCAACAAGGTGTGCTGTCATCATGGTTAATTTTTTTGGGAAGTTTGGTTCTAAAAATGAGGCTTTTTGCAAATCTGCTCGGAGCGTCGGATTTGCTCATCGCCGCTTGATCGTCGGATTGAGTCTGGCGCTCACCGTGGCGGGATCGGGGGTGGCGCTGGCCGATCCTCCGGTTGGGGGCGAGGGACCCGATGCGGTGGTGGACTTGTTCTCACCGGCGGCAGCGCCCGGAGCGCAGGCGATGCGCGCCCAACGCGCCACGCTCGGGCGCGACGCCATCCGGCTCAACCGGGCCATTGCTGACCTTCCGTTGCAGGCCAAGGCGCGCTTCGCCCTACCGCGCGGCGTCACCTATGAGCTGGTCTACGACCACCGGCAAGTCCATCCCAGCGGCAACGTCACCTGGTCGGGGTATCTCAAGGACCACGGCGACGACTACCGGGCGGTGATCACCTTCGGCGATCAGGGAACGTTCGGTCGGATCGTGACGCCGGACGGTGAATTCCTGATCGAATCCGACGCCGC
>DJIW01000005.1:0-755 GCA_002433805.1 Competibacteraceae bacterium UBA6584
GCAAAATCAGGTCGCCGACACCGCGTCCAAGCGCGCCGCCAATATCGCCAAGCGCAAGGATATTTTCGTCGGCACCAACATGTATCCGAACCTGAAGGAAACTCGGATCGAGCCGGTTCCAGCCGATGCGTGGGCGGTGCAAAACGAGCGCGCCGAAGCGCTGAAAGCGGCCCGCGCTCAAGCGAATGCCGGCAACAAGCAGGCCGCGCTGGACGCGCTCGCCAAGGCCAGCAGCGTCGATGCGGCGATTCAAGCCGCCGCCGCTGGCGCCACGTTGGGCGAGATCGCGCAAGCCGCGCGCGCTAACGCCAAGCCCGGCCCGACCATCAATTCCATCCGTACCCAGCGGGGCGCGCAAGCCTTCGAGTCCTTGCGGCAGAAGACCGAAAGCTTCGCGGCCCGCACCGGCCAACCGCCACAAGTGTTCCTGGCCAATATGGGGCCGTTGACCCAGCATAAAGGCCGCGCCGACTTTACCACCGCTTTCGTGGGCGTGGGCGGTTTCGAGACGATTTATCCCGAGGGATTCGACAGCCCGGACGCGGCGGCCGATGCCGCGCTGGCGTCAAACGCCAAGGCGGTGGTGATCTGCTCGACCGACGCCACTTATCCGGACATCGTGCCCGCGCTGACCCAAAAGCTGAAAAAGGCCAATCCCGAACTGCTGGTGCTGCTGGCCGGTTATCCCGCCGAGCACGTCGACGCTTTCAAGGCCGCCGGAGTGGACGATTTCATCCATCTCGCCGCCAATTGTC
>DJIW01000005.1:959-46502 GCA_002433805.1 Competibacteraceae bacterium UBA6584
TCATGTGTCGTTCTACATCCATCTCGCCGCCAATTGTCAGAACCTGTTAACCACCTTGCAGAAGAAGATGGGGGTCGCCCAATGAGCCAATCGCCCGATTTCACCGCCATGCCTTATGGGGTGGACTTTCCCAAGCCCAGCTTTGCCGACTGGAAAGCCGCCGTCGAAAAAACGTCTGGCAAAACGCTGGATCAATTGGTGTCCGCCACGATGGAACACATCGATGTCAAACCGCTGTACACGCGCGATGACATCAAAGACCTGAAGCATCTGGGCTATGTCGCCGGCGTGCCGCCGTTCCTGCGCGGCCCGTATCCGGCGATGTACGTCACCCAGCCGTGGACGGTGCGCCAGTACGCCGGCTTCTCCACCGCCGAGGAATCCAACGCCTTCTACCGCCGCAATCTGGCCGCCGGTCAGAAGGGCCTGTCCATCGCCTTTGACCTGGCCACCCATCGCGGCTACGACTCCGACCACCCGCGCGTGGTGGGCGATGTCGGCAAGGCGGGCGTGGCGATCGATTCGCTGCTGGATATGGAAATCCTGTTCGGCGGGATTCCGCTGGATCAGATGTCGGTGTCGATGACCATGAACGGCGCGGTGCTGCCGGTGTTGGCCTTCTACATCGTCGCCGCCGAGGAACAAGGCGTCTCGCACGAGAAGCTGACCGGCACCATTCAGAACGATATTCTGAAAGAGTACATGGTGCGCAACACCTACATTTATCCGCCCGATCCGTCGATCCGGATTATCGGCGACATTTTCGCGTACACCTCGCGGGAGATGCCGAAGTTCAACAGCATCTCGATTTCCGGCTATCACATGCAGGAAGCGGGCGCGACCGCCGATCTGGAATTGGGCTATACCCTGGCCGACGGTCTGGAATACATCCGCACCGGCATCAAGGCGGGGATGGACATCGACACCTTCGCCCCGCGCCTGTCGTTCTTCTGGGCCATCGGCATGAATTACTTCATGGAAGTGGCCAAGATGCGGGCCGGGCGGCTGCTGTGGGCCAAGATCATCAAGCAGTTCAACCCCAAGAGCGACAAGTCGATGGCCTTGCGCACGCACAGCCAGACTTCCGGCTGGAGCCTGACCGAGCAAGACCCGTTCAACAATGTCGCCCGCACTTGCATCGAAGCGCTGGCGGCGGCGCTGGGCCACACTCAGTCGCTGCACACCAACGCGCTGGACGAAGCCATCGCCCTGCCGACCGACTTCTCCGCCCGCATCGCCCGCAACACTCAGTTGTATTTGCAGGATGAAACCGCGATTTGCAAGGTGCTCGACCCGTGGGGCGGCTCTTACTACGTCGAGGCGCTGACCAATGAGTTGATCAAGCGGGCCTGGGGCCACATTCAGGAAGTGGAAAGCTTAGGGGGCATGGCCAAGGCCATCGAAACCGGTCTGCCGAAGATGCGCATTGAGGAAGCGGCGGCGCGGCGGCAGGCGCAAATCGACTCCGGCAAGGAAACCATCGTCGGCGTTAACAAGTACCGGATGGTGAAAGAAGATAAGCTGGATATTCTCAGCATCGACAATACCGCCGTGCGCGAATCGCAGGTGCAGCGCCTGCACAAGCTGCGCGCCAACCGCGACGAGGCCAAGGTCAAAGGCTGCCTGAACGCCATCACCGAAGCCGCCAACGCCGGTTCCGGAAATCTGCTGGAAAAGGCGGTGGAAGCGGCCCGCGCCCGCGCCTCACTGGGCGAAATTTCGGACGCGATGGAAAAGGTGTTCGGGCGGCACAAGGCGGTGATTCGCGCCATTTCCGGCGTCTACAGCAGCGAGTTCGGCGAGGCCGAGGAAATCGCGAAAGTCCGCCAGATGGCCGATGAGTTCGAGAAGAACGAAGGCCGCCGCCCGCGTATCCTGGTCGCCAAACTCGGTCAGGACGGCCACGACCGGGGCGCGAAGGTCATCGCCACTGCCTTTGCCGATCTCGGTTTCGACGTGGACATCGGCGCGCTGTTCCAAACTCCCGAGGAAGTCGCCCGCCAGGCGGTGGAAAACGACGTCCACGTAGTCGGCATGAGTTCGCTCGCCGCCGGTCACAAAACGTTGCTGCCGCAACTGATCGGCGAACTCAAGAAGTTGGGTCGCGAGGACATCATGGTGGTCATCGGCGGCGTGATCCCCGCCCAGGACTACGAATACCTCAAGGCCAACGGCGCGGCCGCCATCTTCGGCCCCGGTACGGTGATTCCGGTCGCCGCGCAGAAGGTGCTGATGGAGTTGAACGAACGGCTGGCGGCGTGAGGGTGAATTAAATTAAGGAATCCCCCCTCTTATGTTCCGAGGGGGGTTAAATCCATTATCTAGATGTCTTCCTATGATCGACGTCAATCTAAATGACAGATAGCAAAATCCTGGGAGCAGATATTTGCTCTTATGGCACCATATATTGTGGATTACCCAGGTGAATCTTGTAGAAAAGCGATGATCACTGAATCACTAGTAGCATTAATTGATAATGAAGAGACTCGATTTAAGTATATTGACGATCAGGACTTTAAAACAATCGCCATCAGTTACAAACTTATGGATTAGTAGAGATAAAATTCCCTGATAAGACCGAGGGCGGAAAAGAATCACATTATTCGCTTACTCGTAAAGGGAGAAAATTGATGTCTGAATTTAAGAACAATAAAAAAGATGACTACATAAAGCCAGAATACAATGCGGGTTAAATTGCTTATCGCGAGCTATACTTATGCCTCTTATATCCCGAATAACTACCAATCCACAGGTCATGGGTGGAAAACCTTGTATTCGAGGTTTGCGCGTCACTGTGGGCACCATTGTTGGTTTAGTCGCCTCTGGCTATTCGGATCAGCACATTCTTCAGCTTTATCCGTATTTGGAACCGGAAGATATTCGAGCCGCTTTGTCTTACGCTGCTTGGCGATCCGAAGAAATTGAAATCCCTCTTGTAGCTGCATGAAGCTGTTAATCGACATGAACTTGTCGCCTGCTTGGGTGAAAGTTTTTGAATCGCAAGGTTATGAAGCAATCCACTGGTCGATGGTTGGAGAGCCAAACGCGCTGGACCAGACTATTTTCGCGTGGGCGGGCGAGCATGATTACATCGTATTTACCCACGATCTTGATTTCGGCGCCATTCTAGCGGTAACTGGACATACCAAACCCAGCGTTATTCAGGTAAGGACGCAGGATGTCACCCCGAATCATTTGGAAAAGATGGTGTTTTTGGCCCTTCGACAATTTGAGAGCCTTCTACTCCAAGGCTCACTCATAACGATAGAGGAAGAAAAACTGCGCGCCCGTATCTTGCCCTTGGCAGGCCGCTTTCGCACATAAAACATCGTATTGGAATAACCCAAACTTCCGCCACAAAGCAGCAACCATGACCAAAAAACATCACAAACCCGACTGGGTACCCGACAACGCCGGCAAGGAATTCACCACCTCGGTCATGGCGGGCGTCGATGGCGGCCACGACGGCATTCCCGGCCAAGCCAGCGTGGCCGTGCCGCGCACGCATACTCCCCGCCGCCGCCGGTTAACCGTGGATGAATACGTCGCCGGCGTGCTGGCGGGCGACCGCAACGTCCTTGGCCAAGCCATTACGCTGGTGGAGAGCAATTCCCAGGCGCATTTCAACATGGGACAGGAGGTGCTGCGCCAACTGATCCCGCACACCGGCAAATCGATCCGGATCGGCATTACCGGCGTGCCCGGCGCGGGCAAAAGCACCTTCATCGAAGCGCTCGGCATGCGCCTCTGCGACCAGGGCCACAAAGTCGCGGTGCTGGCGGTGGACCCCAGCAGCACGGTCACCCGCGGCAGCATCCTCGGCGACAAAACCCGGATGGAATTGCTTTCTCGCGACTTGCGCGCCTTTATCCGCCCCTCGCCTTCGAGCGGCACCTTGGGCGGCGTGACCCGCAAAAGTCGGGAAACTATTCTGGTCTGCGAGGCCGCCGGCTTCGACGTGATCCTGGTCGAAACCGTCGGGGTCGGTCAGAGCGAAACCACCGTCCGGTCGATGGTCGATTTCTTCCTGCTGGTGATGATCGCGGGCGCGGGCGACGAATTGCAGGGCATCAAGAAAGGCATCATGGAATTGGCTGACGCGCTGCTGGTCAACAAAGCCGACGGCGACAACAAAATTCGCGCCAACGCCGCCCGCGCCGATTACAACCGGGCGCTCCATTACCTCGCCCCCGCCACCGAGGGTTGGCAAACCAAAGCCTATACCTGCTCCTCGCTCAACGGCGAGGGCATCGACGCCATTTGGAACGTCATCGGCGATTTTCGCAAGCTCGTCACCGAAAGCGGCGCATTCGAGAAGCGCCGGCAACGGCAAACCCTGGATTGGGTATACTCGATGGTCGAGGAACACTTACGCGCCAGCTTCTTCAATCATGCGGGCGTCGGCGGTATTCGCGCCGAAGTGGAAGACGGCGTGCTGAAAGGGCATATCCCGCCCACCGTGGCGGCGCAAAAGCTGATCCGCAAATTTGAAGGCCACTAACCCACACACCTGGGAGGATAAAAACGATGTTGCGCAGTCCCCGCGATTTTTTTAAAGCCAAAGTTGTCGGCGCACCAGAACCGCTGCGTGAAATTCCGGTGCGGCCCTCGCGGATGATCCATTTCTTCGATCCCAGCAACGAGAAGATGGCGGTCAAGGTGCCAGACATCGCCAAGAACGTGGACATCTTGCTCGGTAACCTGGAAGACGCGGTGCCCATCGACCGCAAGGAAGCCGCCCGCGAAGGACTGGTCAAAATCGGCAAGAGCGTGAATTTCGGCGATACCCAATTGTGGACGCGGGTCAACAGTCTCGACAGCCCGTGGTTCTTGGACGATCTGATCCGGCTGGTCGGCGAAATCGGCAATAAGTTGGATGTCATCATGCTGCCCAAGGTGCAGGGGCCGTGGGACATTTATTTCGCCGACCAACTGCTGGCGCAACTGGAAGCCAAATACAACGTTAAAAAGCCGCTGATGCTGCATGCGATTCTGGAAACCGCGCTCGGCGTCGCCAATGTCGATGCCATCGCCAACGCCAGCCCCCGGATGCAGGGCATGAGCCTGGGTCCCGCCGATCTCGCGGCTTCGCGGCGGATGAAGACCACGCGGGTCGGCGGCGGCCATCCCGACTATCTGGTGCGCACCGATCCCGATCCGAAGAACCCCGACGCGCCCCGCCCCACCGCCCAACAGGATCTGTGGCATTACACCATCGGCAAGATGGTGGACGCTTGCACCAGCGTCGGCGCGCTGGCGTTCTATGGCCCGTTCGGCGACATCGCCGATCTGGTCGCCTGCGAAGATCAATTCCGCAACGCCTATCTGATGGGCTGCGTCGGCACCTGGACGCTGCATCCCAATCAGATCGCCATCGCCAAGCGGGTGTTCAGTCCGAAGCCGGAGGAAGTCGCTTGGGCCAAGCGCGTCGTCGAAGCCATGCCCGACGGCAGCGGCGCGGTGATGATCGACGGCAAGATGCAGGACGACGCCACCTGGAAGCAGTGTAAGGTGGTGCTCAATCTCGCTCAATTGATCGCCAGCCGCGACGCGGAATACAAGGCGCTGTACGGCTTCTAAATTTTTCCTCGCCGGGGCGGAGACGCCAGCTGTCTCTCGCCCCCGACGCCCAACGGAGCGACTGCTCATGTTTCAGCCGTTCTCCATCGCCCGCCTGCCGCGCATCGAATTCGGCGCTGGCTCAATCTCTAAACTCCCTGGCCTGATCGCCCAATACGGTAAGCAGGTCTTACTGGTGATCGGGCAGCGTTCGTTTGTCGAATCATCCAACTGGCCAGCGTTGTTAGCCGCGCTGGAGAAAGCCGGCATCGCGTGGGAGCAAGCGCGGGTTGGCGACGAACCGTCCCCGCAACTGGTGGATGACGCCGTCCGTCAATTCCGCGCATCCGACATTCAAGTGGTCGTGGGGATCGGCGGCGGCAGCGTGTTGGACGCCGCCAAGGCGATTGCGGGTCTGTTGCCGGTCGGTGATTCGGTGATGGATTACCTGGAAGGCGTCGGCCCGGAAAAACCGTATCACGGCCCCGCCAAGCCATTTATCGCGGCACCGACCACCGCCGGCACCGGCAGCGAAGCCACCAAAAATGCGGTGCTGAGCGCGCGCGGGCCGAACGGCTTCAAGAAATCCTTCCGTCACGATCTGCTGGTGCCGGAATACGCCCTGCTCGACCCCGACTTGCTGGCGACCTGCCCCAAACCGCAAATCGCCGCCAACGCCATGGATGCGCTCACCCAACTGCTGGAATCCTACGTCTCCATCAAAGCCAATCCCTTCACCGACGCACTGGCCGAAAGCGGCTTGAAAGCGGTGCGCGAAGGCTTGTTCGCCTGGTATGACGGCGGCGCGCACGCCGCCGCCGGACGAGCGCGCATGGCTTACGCGGCATTGCTCTCCGGCGTTTGCTTGGCGCAAACCGGGCTGGGCTCGGTGCACGGTCTGGCCTCGCCGCTGGGCGCATTCTTCCCGATCCCGCACGGCGTGGTGTGCGGCACCTTGGTCGGGGCCGCCACTCGCGTCAATTTGAACGCGCTGCGGGAACGAGAGCCCGAGCATCCTTCCTGGCGCAAGTACGCCCGCGCTGGCGATATCCTGCACGGACGGCATTTCCCCAACGCCGAGGAAGCGCACGCCGCGCTGCTGGCGTTGCTGGACGACTGGACCGAACGTCTGGCTTTGCCTCGGCTGCGCGCCTATCACATTCGAGAAAGCGATTTCGCGCACATCGTCGCCAACTCGCGCGGCGGCAGCATGAAAACCAATCCGCTGGTGCTTGATGATGGAGAAATCACGGAGGTGCTGCGACAAAGACTGTAGCGCTAGCTAAAATTTGCCGTCGATCACCGAGTTTAAGGCGAGCAGTCACCCGCTTGATCGAGTGGCTGGCAAGGATTTTGAATGACTTGGCCTAGATAAAGGGTATTGGGTTTGTTTATTGACTCGAACAGGCCATCACGATGCCTGTTTAATAATAAACAGACCGCTTTGGGAGAACCGGCAATGAAGCATCCATCAGCCCACAATGGCCCTTCTCAGTCCAAATCGGCCCATCCTCGTCCATCCGCTGGGGTCATTGTGGACCGACAGACCGTGGACCTCAAACGTTTGGAAAAGCGCATCGGGCGCGTTCACTTCCAGCAACGAATCGGCATCGAACAGGATCATGCCACCCGGATCTTCGGAAAAGGCCGAACCTTTTTCCATATTGAAAACTGGTATTCGATCCACGCCTTCATCCGGTTGACCCTTCGTGGCCTGGGGTTGTACCGCCGAGGCTTGCGCAACGCCACCGCCATTCGGACCCTGCATAACGAGGTGATCCTGCCGGAGTTGCCAGAGCCGTTCGACGGCTTTACGTTCCTTCAGTTAAGCGATCTCCATCTGGACATGGACGAGGATTACCCGCCCGCGCTCATCGAACAGATCAAACAGGCGCGATATGACGCCTGCGTGCTGACCGGCGACTTTCGAGCCAAAACCTACGGCGATTACGAGCCCGCCATGGCCGCGCTGGCCGAGGTCCGCCCTCACTTCAGCGGGCCGGTGTACGCCATCCTCGGCAATCACGACAGCCTTCGCATGGTGCCGCACATCGAAGCGCTCGGAATCACGGTGCTGCTCAATGAAGCCGTGACCCTGGAGCGCGACGGAACGCACATCCATTTAGCGGGCATCGACGACCCGCACTACTACCAACTCGATAATTTCGACCGGGCCGCCGCGACCCTGCCGCCGGAGGAGGTGTCGATCCTGCTGTCGCATTCGCCGGAAGCCTATCGCTTGGCGGCGCACGCCGGTTTCGATCTGATGTTGAGCGGCCATACCCACGGCGGGCAAATTTGCTTGCCCGGCGGGATCGCCCTGATGACCAACGCGGACTGCCCGAGACGCTTCTGCCGCGGCGCTTGGCGCTACAACGGGATGCAGGGCTACACCTCGACCGGATCAGGCGCTTCGGTGGTGGGCGTGCGTTTCAACTGCCCGCCGGAAATCACCTTGCACCACCTGCGCCGTCAGCCGGTTTAATAAGGCCGGTCGCGGATGCCGAGCCGGAAAAACACCGGCGACAACACCAGTTCGAGCGCCACGAAGGCGACCACCGTCCAAGCGATGGTCGCCCAACTCAAATTCAACGTGTAGGCGACCAGCAGCAACGGCAATAACGCTTCGGGGATTTGATCCAAGCCCAAGGCCATGCTGCTGGAGACCAAGCCCAACCGGCGCTTGATAAAACTCGACAGCAGATCCCCTAGCATCGCGCCGATCCCGACCAGCACTCCCACTCCAGCCGGCACCATCAGGCATAACGCGACCAGCTCGGTGATCAAGGGCGCGAGCACCACGCCGCGCCAAGTCTTCGAATCTCCCAAACAGCGATAGCCATCAGCTAACACTCGTCCGCCATCCAAAGGTCGAGCGCCCCACGCACCGCAAAGCGACGCCGCGACAATCGGCGCACCATTGGCGATTAAGATCAGCAGAAGCAATTTCAGCTCGGTAGAAATCAACTCGCTCGGAATCATGTCGCCACCTGAGGGTATTGGTTTTTAGTTTTTTCTCCCTAAACTTGGAATATTAGACCACCAGTCAGGCGTTTGCTTCCACCCGTCTTCAGACCGCCCGCAAGTCCGCTCTATCTCCGGACTGCTCCGAGCGGGCGAGATGGACTCACCCGAGGAAAAGCGACATGAACAGGCGTCATCGCACCGTCAAATCCATCGGTTTGTCTGGATTGTTATTCCTCGCCACCGCGCAAGCCGCCAATCCAGATTCGCCCGCCGGAAAATGGAAAACCATCGACGACCAATCCGGCAAGCCTAAAAGCATCGTCCAAATTAGCGAAGAACGCGGCGCGCTGACCGGGAATATCGTGGAACTGCTGGAAGGCGCGACCGAAAAGACGTGCGGCAAATGCGAAGGCGACCTCAAGGACAAACCGCTGGTCGGCCTGAAAATCCTGTGGGACTTAAAAAAAACCGGCAACGAATGGACCGATGGCAAAATTTTCAATCCGACTGACGGCGGCACCTACAGCTCTAAAGCCCGCTTGCTTGACGGCGGCAAAACCTTGGAGGTCACGGGCTCGTGGATGTTTATAAAACGCAGCCAACGCTGGCAGCGGATCGATTGAGGCTCGGTTTCCGTCCGATGGCTCTTTCTCAGCACTAAAGCCCTAATGAAAAAACCGATTATCGGCATCAGCATGGGCGATCCCGCCGGGATCGGCCCTGAAATCTCGGCGCGCGCCCTCGTCGATGAAACCGTCAACCGCGTCGCGCGTTTGCTGGTTTACGGCGATGCCCGCGTGATTGAAAAGGCCGTTCGGGAGGGTGGCCTTGGGTTGCGGGTGCGCGCGATCGATCGAGCGGACGAGGCGCGTTTCACGCCGGGTTCCATCGACGTCATCGATCTGAACAACGCCGATCCCGCCGCCTTCGAAGCTGGCAAAGTGCAAGCCGCGTGCGGCAAAGCCGCCTGGGACTACATCAAAACGCTGGTGCAAGCCGCCTTGCGAGGCGAAGTCGACGCGATCAACACCGCGCCGATCAACAAAGAATCGATCCAGGCCGCCGAGGTTCCCTATATCGGCCACACTGAGATGCTGGCCGCCCTGACCGGGGCGCGCGATCCGCTGACTTTGTTCGAGACCTTGGGCTTGCGGGTGTTTTTTCTCAGCCGCCATGTCTCCTTGCGCAAATCCTGCGAGCTGGTAACCAAGGAACGCCTGCTCGACTATATCGAACGCTGCCATCAAGCGCTGGACCAACTCGGGCTCGGCGGCGAATTGGCGGTCGCCGGTCTCAACCCGCACTGCGGCGAACATGGTTTGTTCGGCGACGAGGAGATCGAGGAGGTGATGCCAGCCGTCGCCGAGGCCCAAAAACGCGGGTTCCGGGTATCCGGTCCCATCGGCGCGGACTCGGTCTTCCACCAAGCTAAAATCGGCCGCTACGCCGCCGTGCTATCGCTCTATCACGACCAAGGCCACATCGCCACCAAGACCCTGGATTTCGAGCGAACCATCTCGATCACCCTCGGCTTGCCGTTCCTGCGCACCAGCGTCGATCACGGCACCGCCTTCGACATTGCCTGGCAAGGCAAGGCCAGCGCGGTGAGCATGGTGGAATCGCTCATAGTGGCGGCCCGCTATTCGCCCGCCTACAAGCGGACATCACCCGTCTAACCCCCCATCAGTCGCGCACGGGTTCGATCTCCGGTACTGGAATCCCGCGCTGGCGACAGGCGGCGGTCAAGGTATTGAGCAACAAACACGCGATGGTCATCGGCCCGACCCCGCCCGGCACCGGCGTGATCGCGCCCGCCACTTTGACCGCCGACTCGAAATCCACATCGCCGACCAGCCGGCTGTTGCCGTCAGCGGTGGGAATGCGGTTGATGCCGACATCGATCACCGTCGCGCCGGGCTTGATCCAATCGCCCTCGACTATCTTCGGCTTGCCGACCGCCGCCACCAGAATATCCGCCCGCCGGCATTCCTCCGCCAGATCGCGGGTGCGGGAATGGGCGATGGTGACGGTGCAATGTTCGCGCAACAGCAGCACCGCCATCGGCTTGCCGACGATGTTGGATCGCCCCAATACCACCGCTCGCTGGCCGGCAAGACTCCCGAGGTGCTGCTTGAGCAACATCAGACAGCCCACCGGCGTGCAAGGAACCAGGCCGGCCCCGCCCACTGCCAGCAAGCCGGCGTTGAAGGGATGGAAACCGTCGACATCCTTCGCGACCGCAATCGCTTCGACCACCGCCTCCTGATCGATCCGCGAAGGCAGCGGCAATTGCACCAGAATGCCGTGAACGGTCGGATCGTGATTTAACTGCGCGATGCGCGCCAGTAATTCAGCCTGGGTCGCGGTCGCCGGCAACCGGTGATCGTAAGAATTCATGCCGGCTTCCCGCGCTTGCAAGCCCTTGTTGCGCACGTAAATTTGACTGGCGGGATCATCGCCCACCAAGACCACGGCCAAGCCGGGCGTCAACTCATGCTCGCGCTTTAGTTCGGCAATTCGCAAAGCGATGCCCGCGCGCAAGCGAGCCGAAAACTGTTTGCCGTCGATTAAGGTGGCCGTGGCCATGAAGTCTCCCGCGCTTGTTAATATGGGCTGGCGATTTTACTACAGGAACGAACGCCGCTTTGAGATCTGACCCGGCGAAGTGCCGGCGCGCGGCTACGTCGCCAAGCGCGGCGTTCAAACCGGCGGGCGCGAATCAAGCGTTCTCAGTCCGGGGCGATGACCTCCAATCCATGCATCCAAAGGCGACTAACGCATGGCGACCAAAGCCAAAATCATCATCGTCGGAGCCGGGTTCGGCGGCGTCGCCGCCGCCAAGCGATTGGCGGGTTCTGACGCCGACGTGACGATCATCGACCGCCGCAACTATCACCTTTTTCAGCCGCTACTCTATCAGGTCGCCACCGCCGATCTGTCGCCCGCCGATATCGCCTGGCCGATTCGCGGACTGTTCAGCCGCCATCGCCATATCGCGGTGGTGCTGTCCGAAGTGACCGCCATCGACCCGAAGGCGCGGGAAGTGGTGGCGGGCGACCGCCGTTATCCCTACGACTATTTGATTCTGGCGACTGGGTCGAGCAACTTTTATTTCGATCATCCCGAATGGGAGCCTGATGCGCCGGGCCTGAAGCGCATCATCGACGCCACCGAAATCCGCAAGCGGATTTTGCTGGCCTTCGAGCAAGCGGAAATCGCCACCGACGCCGCCGAGCAACGCCGGTTGCTGAATTTTGTGATCGTCGGCGGCGGTCCGACCGGCGTGGAAATGGCCGGGGCCATCGCCGAATTGGCCAAGGTGACGCTGGCCCGCGATTTTCGCCACATCGATCCGAAATCCGCCCGCATCGTACTGGTGGAAGCCGGCCAACGATTGCTGGCCGGGTTTGCGACGGATCTTTCCGACTATGCCCGGCACTGTCTGGAACAACTCGGCGTCGAAATGATGCTGGGGCAACCGGTGCAGGCGGTCGATGCGGCCGGCGTGCGGATCGGTGAGATTTTTTTGCCGACCGCGACCGTGATTTGGGCGGCGGGGGTCAAGGTGGAAGGGCCGGGCCAGTGGCTCGGCGTCGAAACCGACCGAGGTGGACGGGTGGCGGTGGCGGCGGATTTATCCGTGCCGCAATATCCGCAAGTGTTCGTGATCGGCGATGCGGCGAAAGTGCTTTGGGAAGGTGAACGGCTGGTGCCGGGCTTGGCTCCGGCCGCCAAGCAGCAAGGCCGCTACGTGGCGGATGCGATTCGCGCCCGCATCGAGCACCGCCCTCCGCCGCCGCCATTCCGTTACCGCCATGTCGGCAGCCTCGCTACCATCGGCCGCAACGCCGCCGTGGTCGATTTTGGCTGCTTTAAATTGAAAGGTTGGCCGGCGTGGTGGTTTTGGGGTCTGGTCCACATTTATTTTCTGATCAACGCCCGCGCCGCTAGCCTAGTGCTGTTGCAATGGTTCTGGGCGTATCTGACCCGCAAGAAGGGCGCGCGGCTAATCACAGGCTTGCGGCCGCTGTTTGGCGCATCGGAAGCTAAAACCAAAGCTTGATGTCTTGCGACGGGGGAGCGGCGCCGCCAGGATGTCGTCCGAACGGCTTTTGGCGGGCCATTATGGGCGAGGCATCTAAACCTAGCGAATTTGCTGCACCGCAGCTAAACTGCTTGGTTCAAGCGAGGGATCAAGAAGCTGACGAGGCGAATGTTCGGGGCGGCGACACTTTTTCGTTTGGTGGTTCGTCTTGCCTCGCTGTCCGCTTGGCCGTATCGTTGCGCGCTGTTCATCCAAACACTTTCAAGGGGCATAGACCGTGTCGAGCCACGACCAGAAGATCATGTTCGTTTTCCCCGGACAAGGTTCCCAATACGTCGGGATGGGCGGCGACCTGATCCGGGATTTTCCGACCGCCCGCCGGCTCTACGAGCAAGCCAACGACATCGTCGGCTACGATCTTCTCAAGCTTGGTCTGGAAGGTCCCGAGGAAGACCTCAAGCTCACCCGCCACACCCAGCCCGCCCTGCTGACCCATTCCCTGATCTGTTTTGAGCTCTTTCGCGAATTGACCGACAACCGGGTGCAACCGGTGCTGACCGCCGGTCACAGCCTCGGAGAATACTGCGCGCTGGTCGCCGCTGGCGCGCTCGATTTCGAAACCGCCCTGCGGCTGGTGCAAAAGCGCGGCGAGTGCATGGGAACTTACGGCCAGGGCGAAATGCTGGCTTTTCCGCTGCATCTCGACAACGTCCGGCCGTTGGCGGAAAAACATTGTTGCGCCGTCGCCGCCTGCAACCTGCCCGATCAGACCGTGGTCGGCGGGCGCGGCGAGGATTTGGACCGCTTGACCGAAGAGGCCCATGCCCATTTCCCGCGCAAGCGGCCGACCCGCCTTAAAACCGAGGGTGCGTTCCACACCTTCTACATGATCGCCGCCGCCCTGCACTACCGACCGGTGCTGGACGCCGCGCCCATGACCGCGCCGACCGTGCGCGTGCTCTCCAACTACACCGGAACCCATCACGAGCCCGAGCCGGCCGCCATCAAAACCCGGTTGTTCTTCCAACTGTTCCATCCGGTCAACTGGATCGGCAATCTGGATACCGCGTTCCACGACGAAATCACCGCCATCGTCGAATTCGGCGGCGGTTTGGGCAGCGGTCCCGCGCCCGAGGACAAGCGGCCTAACCTGGAAAGCATGATCAAAAAAGCGCAGCGGGGTTCCGATTTCAGCATTCATTATCATGCCGCCATCAACACCCAGACCCTTCGCGAAACAGCAGAGGCTTTGCAAGCATGAAATACCGAGCTTTGCAAAATCAGCGCACCCGCCGCACTCTCAACCAACAGGCCATGCAACGCTCCCACCGCCGTTGCGATCTCATCAGGCTGACTCCGGAAGATGAGTCTAGCCAACCGCCCCAGGCGGCCAGCGAAGACGAACGAAACGACGAATCGGAGGCGCTCGCCTCACTGTCTTGATTCGCGCGGGAATTCCAGCCGAATCCCGCTCTTTAAAAACCGATCCCGAATTTTGGCCCGCGCCGGGAATCCCGCTTTTGCTGGAGCGGCAAGGGTGGTTGTTGGGTGATTAGCCGATAAAAAGCCTCGGGTATCGCGTTTGGCTGAATTTCAGCTAACCTTATCCGAAAGCAACCACTAAGCCATGGATCAGCGCGGGATGGATCGATTTCGGCCCTTTGTTCATCCGTCTCGAATCCACGCGGTTTTCCCCGTCCATCATCATAAAATCAAGATCGGCATCGCGTTGAGCGGACGCGGGCCAGCGGGAAGGGTTTGATTGTCAATTTGCCATCCAACACGAACGCCACGAGGTAAGGTTCATGCTCTCCGAGAAACAACTGGAAATTTTGCGGGAACGCCGCGCTAAGGTCTTGGCCGGCGGCGGCGACGACAAGATCAAGGAGCGCCACGAGAAAGGCTTGTTGGGCGCGCGCGAGCGGCTGCTGGCGCTGTTCCAGGAAGGCACCTTCCAGGAAATCGCGACGCACGCCAAGCACGCCGGCAAGCATTTCGGCTTGGCCGACAAGGAATTGCCCTCGGACGGCGTGATCGTCGGCACCGGCTTCGTGGACGGCCGGCCCGTCGCCGCGTTCAGCCAGGATTTCACGGTGATGGGCGGCACGCTCGGCAAGATGCACGCCAAGAAAATCGTGCAATCCATGCAGATGGCGCTGAAAACCGGCACCCCGGTGGTGGCGTTCAAAGACTCCGCCGGCGCGCGGATTCAGGAAGCGGTGGATGCCTTGTCCGGCTACGGCGAGGTGTTCTACAACAACGTGTTGCTGTCGGGCGTGGTGCCGCAGATCGCCATCATCGCCGGCCCCTGCGCCGGCGGCGCGTCGTATTCGCCGGCGCTGATGGACTACATCATCATGACCAAGCACAACGCCTACATGTTCATCACCGGCCCGGAGGTGATCAAGGCGGTGACCGGCCGCACGACGAGCCTGGATGAAGTCGGCAGCGCCGAGATGCACGCCACGGTCAGCGGCAACGTGCATTTCGTGGCCGAGGACGACCGCCACGCCATCCAGATCGCCAAGGCGCTGCTGAGCTATCTGCCGTCCAACAACACCGAAGACCCGCCGCACCGGCCTTATCCCGATCTCGATCTGTCGCCGGATGAGGGCATTAACGAGCTGATTCCAGAAACATCATCCGAGCCGATGGATGTCAAGCAGATCATCCACCGGCTGGTGGACGGCGGCCAGTTCCTCGAAATCCACGCCGGCTGGGCGGGGAACATCGTGGTCGGTTTCGCCCGCATTCAGGGCATTGTGGTCGGCATCCTCGCCAACCAGTCGCTGGTCAAGGCCGGGGCGATGGATATTGACTCGTCCGACAAGGGCGCGCGGTTCATCCGCTTCTGCAACGCCTTCAACATTCCGCTGGTGACGCTGGTCGACGTGCCCGGCTTCTTGCCCGGCATCGAGCAGGAACGCGGCGGCATCATCCGCCACGGCGCCAAGATGCTGTATACCTACGCCTCCGCCACCGTGCCGAAGATCACCATCATTTTGCGCAAAGCCTACGGCGGTTCCTATCTGGCGATGTGCGCGCAGGAAATGGGCGCGGACGCCGTTTACGCCTGGCCGACCGCCGAAATCGCGGTGATGGGCGCGGAAGGCGCGGTCAGCATTTTGTATCGCGGCGAGCTCAAGGACATCAAGGACGCCAAGGAGCGCAAGACCAAAACCAAGGAATTGGTGGAAGAATATCGCGCCAAGTTCGCCTCGCCCTACATGTCGGCCTCGCGCGGCTACATCACCGATGTGATCGAGCCGGCGGACACCCGCGCCACCATTACCCTGGCGCTGCGCAAGCTGCTGACCAAGCGCGAATTGCGCCCGGCCAAGAAGCACGGCGATATCCCGCTCTAAGCGACGCTTCGCCTCCAACCCAACGGAAAATCACCGATGAAGACTTACACCACTTGGGACGCCATCGGCGACATGTTCATCATTTACGGCATCGTGATCGTGGTCTCGATGCTGGTCGCGACCGTGATTCGCGGCATCGTGATCGTGCTGTCGCGGCAGGCGGCGCAGGCCGAGGCCAAGGCGCCGCCGAAACCCGCGCCGGTCGCCGCCGCGCAACCGGTCATCGCCGGGATACCGCAGGAACATATTGCCGCGATCAGCGCGGCGGTGGCCATGATGGTGGGCGCGCACCGCATCGTCCATATCGAAATGGCCAACCGCGGTTTTGGCTGGACCTCCGAGGCCCGCACCACCCATCACACCTCGCACGCGCCGCGCGCGTCGCACTGAACCATCAAACCCCTTTCAATCCACTTTTCGAGAGAACAACACCATGGAGAAGAAATTCCGCATCACCGTCGAGGGCAAGCAGTACATCGTCGCGGTCGAGGATATCTCGACCGAGGACGCGCAAAATCTGTATCCGACGCCGGGCAGCATGAACGTTGCCCCGGCGGCGGTCACCGCCCCAGTTGCCCCCGCCACGCCCGCCGCGGTCTCCGCCCCTGCCGCCTCCGCCCCCGCCGGGGCGGGCGATGAGGTTGCGCCGCTCGGCGGAGTGGTCCAGACGGTCCATGTCAGCGTCGGCCAAGTGATTAACGAGGGCGACAAGCTGGTTTCCCTCGAAGCCATGAAAATGATCACGCACGTCATGGCCAAACGCGGCGGCAAAGTCACCAACATCGCGGTCAAATCGGGCGATCCGGTGGACGCCGGACAGGTGTTGTTGACCATCGGCTAACTGCGGGAGCACCGTATGGAATCCCTCAACTTTCTCGATCTGTTCCAGGGGATCAACACGCTTGTCCAAGGGTTCTCGACCGATCCTAAGATCGCCTTCGGCCGCGTGTTCCTGATCTTCCTGGGCGTTTTGCTGCTGTATCTCGGACGCAAGGGCGTGCTGGAAGCCCTGCTGATGATCCCGATGGGTCTCGGCATGGCGACCGTCAATGCGGGTGTAATGTTTTTCTCCGTCTACGATCCGGCTTCCGGCCTGAGCATTGCCGCCAGCCAAGCATCGCAGCTACCCGGCACCTTGCATGTCGCCCCGCTCGCGCAGGATACCGACGCC
This sequence comes from Competibacteraceae bacterium UBA6584, assembly GCA_002433805.1. Lineage (GTDB taxonomy): Bacteria > Pseudomonadota > Gammaproteobacteria > Competibacterales > Competibacteraceae > Competibacter_A. The sequence goes on from DJIW01000005.1 coordinate 18,067, forward strand.
TTGATAAACATCCTGCAAATCAACTGGCTCCAGCCGATCTACACCTTCATGTTCAGTAACGGCCTCATCGCCTGCTTCGTGTTCATGGGCATCGGCACGTTATTGGATGTAGGTTTCGTGATGGCTCGGCCGTTTCAGAGCATGATCATTGCCCTGTTCGCGGAATTGGGCACGGCGATGGTGTTCCCCCTTGCAGTTGCGATGGGGCTGAATCCGGGACAGGCGGCCTCGGTGGCGATCATCGGCGGCGCAGACGGCCCGATGGTGCTCTTCACCTCCCTGACGCTGGCGAAAGAATTGTTCGTGCCGATCACGGTGGTGGCCTACCTGTATCTGGGATTGGCCTACGGCGGCTTTCCTTACCTCATCAAGCTGATGATTCCCGAGCATCTGCGCGCCTTGCCGATGCCGATGGAGAAAACCCGGACGATCACTTCCAACGAGAAGCTGGTGTTTGCGGTGATCGCCTGCGTGCTGCTCAGCCTGCTGTTCCCGGTAGCCTCGCCGCTGCTGCTGTCGCTGTTCCTGGGGGTGGTCGTCCGCGAAAGCGATTTGCCAAACTTTTACGAGTTGTTCTCCAACACCGTGCTGTATGGCGCTACCTTTTTCTTGGGGCTCACGCTCGGAATACTGTGCGAGGCGGGCACTATCCTGAGTCCGGTGGTGTTGAAACTGCTGGTGCTGGGCATCCTGGCGCTGCTGATTTCCGGCATCGGCGGAATCATCGGCGGTTACGTGATCTACTACTGGTCGGGCAAGAAGTACAATCCGGTCATCGGCATCGCTGGGGTCAGTTGCGTGCCGACCACCGCCAAAGTCGCACAGAAATCGGTTGGACCGGGTGTCATCGTGCTGCCGCACGCGCTGGGCGCCAACATCAGCGGCGTGATTACCACCGCGATCTTCGCGGCGGTCTACGTCGCTTACCTACAACCCCTGATGCTGAAAGGTTGAGGCTTTATTCCGGCGGGCCGCGCCATGCGTTCCGCCGGATCTTGCTTTCCCTCAGTCAAACCCCATGGAGCTTTTGATTATCGGCCTCGCCGCCGGTCTGGCGTCGGCGCTGACCTTATTTTCCGGCTTTGGACTGGGCACGGTGCTCACGCCGGTTTTTGCCCTATTTTTTCCGGTGCCGCTGGCGATTGCGGCGACCGCCCTCGTTCACTTCGCCAACAATCTTTTCAAGCTGGGCCTTTTGGCGCGACAAGCCGATTGGCGGGTTGTCGTCCGCTTCGGCCTTCCAGCGGCGCTGGCGGCGTTCGCCGGCGCGCTGTTGCTCGAACGCTTCGACCGGCTGCCGCCGTTATTCGCCTACTCGTGGGCGGGAACAAGTCATGAAGTCACCGCACTCAAAACCGTGATCGGCGGCTTGATCGTCGTTTTCGCTTTGCTGGAGCTTTGGCCGCGCTTCCAAGCGCTGGCGTTTCCGGCGCGCTATCTGCCGTTGGGCGGCGCGCTATCCGGCTTCCTCGGCGGGTTGTCGGGCCATCAAGGCGCGCTGCGTTCCGCGTTTCTCATCAAGCTGGGTTTATCGAAAGAGGCGTTCGTGGCGACCGGGGCGGTGGCGGCCGCCATCGTTGATCTGTCGCGGTTGCTGGTCTACGGGACCGGCTTTCTCGCCGAACATCTCACTCGGTCGCGGGAACTGCTGTTGCCGGTTACGGTGGGCGCGCTGTGCGCCTTCGCCGGGGCGGTGCTCGGCGCGCGGCTGCTAAAAAAAATCACCTTGCAAACGGTGCAAAGGGTCGTGGCCGGCATGATGCTGCTCATCGGCGTCGGCCTCGTCACCGGCTTGCTGTAAGCCCTCGACTGCGCCTGCAAATCGCTTGATTTTGAAGTCGATCAAACGCCGGCCGAGGACGGATCGGGGGCCGGTTCCGCCGCGCGCGAAAGCCGGCGATAAGCCAGCCCCACCTGGGTCAGGTTGAATCCCAGCCACGCGCCGGTCACTCCCAAGGCGAGCGCGGCGGGAACGCTAAACAGCGACGGATATAGCACGGCGGCCAATAGCAGCAACAACGCCGCCAGATAAGCCCACCACTGCCGCCGGATCGCCGCGTCCGGCAACAGTTGTTTCATGTTGGGCACCTTAATCCGCCCGAAAAGCTGAGCTTGCAGATGAAACCAGGCCAGAAACGGCACGATTTTGTACATCATGCCGTTGATAACGCCGAGCGCGAAGCCGGCGATCATCAAGATTCCCAACGCTAACTCGATTTGAGGGGCTTGCGCTCGCGCGGGCGACGCTTGCGCCCACAACCACAGCCCCGCCGCCGCCAACAGACTGATCAGGCTCAGCCGCCAATAATTCAGGCTCGCATCGCCGATCTTGCGCCGGCGCTGGGCCAGCAGGTAGAGCGTGATGCCCGCAAAGCTGGCCGTCGCAACCGCCAGACCCGAAGCCGCAAGCCGCGCCGCCGTTTCCCAACCGCCCGCCAACAACAGCGACCACGCGACCAGCAACCCGCTCACCAGCAGAGCAAACGCGCCGACAAAGCGCGGCGGATACGGTGGGGTGATTTGAAACATCGGCACCACCTGATAGGCGACCCCCGCCACCAGCAGCACCGTCCAACCCAGCAACCCCCAACCCGCGTGCAGGTTGGCGACCGCCAACACCGGCAACCGCCACCCCCAACCGAAAAACCCGCTCAACCAGAGGCCGAGGCCGACAGTCGCCAGCAATCCGGTCAAGGCGCAACGCAGCGTGACCACCGTGCCGCTGGCGACCGGCGCGCGCCACAGGGCGATGTGGATGGCGGTCAGAGCCACCCCGAACGCCAGACCGAGCAGCCACGTCGCCAACCGAAAGACGGGAGGAAGGCCGACCCACAAACCGGCGGATAGCGCCAGCGTTCCCAGCGTCAGCGGGATATGGATCAACGCCGCCGTCAGGCGCGGGCGCGGCACGACCACGCCCACCACCACCGGCAGCATTTGCAGCAAGGCCCCTATCATCACCTGCGCCATGAAGCCCAGGGTCAGCAAATGGGTCAGCGCCAGAGTGGCCGGCGACCAGCGGCTGGCGAAAATCCCCGGTCCCTGCCACAGGATCAACAGCGCCGCCAATACCAGAAACCAGGGCGCGGTCAAAAAAAAGCGCAGCGGCACGCCAAACGGCGGGGCTTGTTCCAGCGACAGACCGGCGGGAATCATGGACCCGAAATCACAATCTCGAACTCCCCGCTGGCGAGCGTCGTGGTTTCGTAGCGGTAGCGGTGTCGGCGCAGGAGGTCGTAAAGCGGATAAGGCTGGCGGTGAATGAGGAAACGGACGCGCTGCCCCGGCTGCAAATGCTCCAGCGCCGCCAACACCAATTCCATCGGTTCCGGCGGCTCCAAGCCCCGACCGTCGACCACTATATCCGCCGGCGCGCTCATGCCGGACGGTCGGTTGAGATCGCTTGCATCGCGTCGATCACCGCTCCAGCGGCGGGCCCCAACACCCGGTCGCACATCGGATACAGCATCTGCTCCTCCTTGATGTTGTGCTGCTGCATCAGGATCAGCAAGGTTTCCGCCTGCCCCAGGAATTCCTCCAAATCGCCCCCGGCGAGAGTGCCTTGCATTTCGGCCAGCGTCTCCCGCATCTGCTGGTGCTCCAACCGCATCACCCGCGTCGGACCCATGGTGATGCCGCTGCGCTGTTCGAAGGCGGGAAACAATTCGTCCTCTTCCTTGCTAAAATGCAGTTCCATCGCCGCGTGAAACTGCTGGAAACCTTCCCGGCATCGATTGGCGTCACCCGCTTGCGCCGCCTCCTCGGTCGCGGCAAAGCGTTCGTCGCAGCAGCGGTGCTCGGCGGCGAGCATCTCGGCGATTGCGGTCATGATCGATCCTCTCGTTTGAAAAACCCGCAGTGATTTTAGCGGGCGCAAGACCTACTTTAATTGACTTCAATCAAGGAAAAACGCTGGCGTTCGCCAGATTATAGTGGCTGCTTTCATCCGCCCGGCGTCCGTTTGGGGAAGCCCCGAACTCTCGCCACAAGCATGAGGTGCCCATGAGCGCATTTTTCACCAAATCCATGGCGCGAAACATCTTCTATGGTGGCACGCTGTTTTCGGTGCTGCTGTTTCTCGCGCTGACCCTACACACCACTTGGGCGTTGCCCAAGCGCGACCACCGCGAGAATCTGACCGAGCAAGTGGTGCGCGGCAAACACCTTTGGGAGACCCGCAACTGCATCGGCTGCCACACCTTGCTGGGCGAGGGCGCGTATTTCGCGCCGGAGCTGGGCAACGTCTATCCCCGGCGCGGCGCGGATTTCATCAAGGTCTGGATCAAGGCGCAGCCGACCAAGGTTCCCGGCCGCCGCCAGATGCCGCAGTTCAATTTCACCGATCAGCAATTGGATGATTTGGTGGCCTTCTTAAAATGGACCTCCGAAATCAACACCGAAAACTGGCCGCCGAACATTCAAGGCTGAGCGCCGGCGCCGACCAAAAAGGAAAGACCATCATGCCATTGCTTCAATACCAATCCCAAGCGGTCGCCAAGCCTTACTTTATCGCCGCCATCGGCCTGTTCGTCGGACAAATCCTGTTCGGCCTGATCATGGGCCTGCAATACGTGGTCGGCGATTTTCTGTTTCCGGCCATTCCGTTCAACATTGCCCGCATGGTGCATACCAACCTGCTGATTGTCTGGTTGCTGTTCGGCTTCATGGGCGCGGCTTACTATCTGGTGCCGGAAGAATCCGAAACCGAATTGCACAGCCCGCTGCTGGCGCATCTGATGTTCTGGGTTTTTCTGATCGCCGGCGTGCTGACGGTGGTCGGCTATTTGAGCGTGTCTTATGAAAGGCTAACCGAGATCGGCGGCAATAATCTCCTGGCCACCATGGGCCGCGAATTTTTGGAGCAACCGACTTACACCAAGATCGGCATCGTGATCGTGGCGCTGGCCTTCTTGTATAACATCGGCATGACCGTGCTCAAAGGCCGCAAGACCGCCATTACCATCATCCTGCTGACCGGCTTGATCGGCTTGGCCTTTTTCTTCCTGTTCGCCTTCTACAACCCGGCCAATCTGGTCAAGGATAAATTCTATTGGTGGTGGGTGGTGCATCTGTGGGTCGAGGGGGTCTGGGAGCTGATCATGGCGGCCATCCTGGGCTTTGTGCTGATCAAGATCACCGGCGTGGATCGGGAAGTGATCGAGAAATGGCTGTACGTGATCATCACCCTGGCGCTGATTACCGGCCTAGTCGGCACCGGACACCACTATTACTGGATCGGCGCGCCCGGCTATTGGCAATGGTGGGGCGGGGTGTTCTCGGCGCTGGAACCGCTGCCGTTTTTCGCCATGACCATCTTTTGCTTCAACATGGTCAACCGCCGCCGCCGCGACCATCCCAACAAGGCCGCGACCCTCTGGGCGCTCGGCACCGCCGTCATGGCGTTTTTGGGCGCGGGCGTCTGGGGTTTCTTGCACACCCTGGCCCCGATCAACTACTACACCCACGGCACCCAACTGACCGCCGCCCACGGCCACATGGCGTTTTACGGCGCTTACGTGATGGTGGTGCTGACCATCATTTCCTACGCCATGCCCAGGCTGCGGGGGCGGGAGGTCAACCCGGAACGCGCGCAGGTTCTGGAGATGTGGTCGTTTTGGTTGATGACGGTGTCGATGGTGTTCATCACCTTGTTCCTGACCGCCGCCGGCATCGTGCAATCCTGGTTGCAACGGATCATCCCCAACCCGCAATCGTTCATGGCGGTGCAGGATCAATTGAACATCTTCTACTGGCTGCGGGAACTGGCGGGCTTGGTGTTCTTGGTCGGCTTGATCGTTTATCTTTACAGCTTCTTCGCCCAGAACAAGCCGCAAACCGTCGAGGCGGGCGAAGCGCAACCGGTCACCAGCTAAACCTTGTTGCAATCACCCCCTCTCGGCCGGCGAGAGGGGCGTCGCGTCCGCTGAAGCGTTTTCCTCATGAAGCCATTGCCGCTACCCATCAAGCCCGCGATTCCTTTATACGAGCCGTTCGGCGACGAACGCGCGGTGTTCGAATCCGCCTGGCGCAACCGCTTGCCGCTGCTGATCAAGGGTCCGACCGGCTGCGGCAAAACCCGGTTCGTCGCCCACATGGCCGCGCGGCTCGATTTGCCGCTGCACACCCTCGCCTGTCACGACGACCTTTCGGCGGCCGATCTCGTCGGCCGGCACCTGCTTCAGGGCGGAGCGACGGTCTGGTGCGACGGGCCGCTGACCCGCGCGGTGCGCGAGGGCGGCATTTGCTATCTGGACGAGGTGGTGGAAGCGCGCAAGGACACCACGGTGGTGCTGCATCCGCTGGCCGACGACCGGCGGGTGCTGCCCATCGAGCGCACCGGCGAAGTGCTGCACGCTCCGCCCTCCTTCATGCTGGTGGTCTCCTACAATCCCGGCTATCAGAATCTGCTCAAGACGCTGAAACCCTCGACCCGGCAACGCTTTATCGCCTTGCGTTTCGATTTTCCGACTCCGGAACGGGAGCGGGCCATCGTGATCGGCGAAACCGGCTGCGACGCCGCGACCGTCGCGCGCTTGGTTCAACTCGCCGGTGCGTTTCGCGCCTTGAAAGAGCACGATTTGGATGAAGTTCCCAGCACCCGCTTGTTAGTTTACGCCGCGCAGCTGATTGAGGGCGGCATGGATAACATCACCGCTTGCCGGGTCGCCTTGGTCGAGGCGCTGACCGATGACGAGGCGACCGCCGCCGCCTTGATGGACGTGGTAAATGCCAGTTTCGGCTGAGCGGAGGGTACCGTGACCGCCTTTCAACGCAAACGCATCTTCTACCAGGGCGGTTTCTTCATTCTGTTTGTGTTCGCGCCGGTGTTCGATCTGCTGCGCTTCGATTTAATCGAAGGCCACTTGATCGTCTTCGGCCGGCCGTGGACGCTCGGCTTGGATGATTATCTGGCCGGACGGATCGACAACACCGCGATGGCGCTCAATATCCTGCTGCGGGCGATTGCGCCCGCGCTGCTGCTGGCGGCGACGGTGCTCGGCGTAGCGTGGCGCTGGGGGCGTTTGTACTGCGGTTGGCTGTGCCCGCATTTTTCGGTGGTGGAAACCCTCAACCAACTGATGCGCAAAGCCAGCGGCAAACAAAGCCTCTGGGATAAAAAACCGGGTCCGACGCGGCATCCCGACGGCGCGCCGGCCCTCGCCGACCGCCGTTACTGGCTGCTGGCGCTGCCCTTGGCGTCCGTATTCGCCTTGCTGTGGGCGGTGGTGCTGCTGACCTATCTGCTGCCGCCGGCGGAGGTTTACGGCAACTTGTTCACGCTCGCCCTGACGCGCAATCAGGCGTTGTTCATCGGCGCGGGCACAGCGGTATTGTCCGTCGAATTCACTTTCGCCCGCCATCTGTTTTGCCGCTACGGCTGCGCGGTCGGACTGTTTCAAAGCCTGGCTTGGATGAGCAACCGCAAGGCCATGGTCGTCGGCTACGCCCGCGAGCGCGCCCGCGACTGCGCCGCTTGTCCGTCCTTTTGCGACGATGCGTGCCCGATGCGGCTCAAACCCCGCAACATCAAGCGGCTGATGTTTGCTTGCACCCAATGCGGCCAGTGCATCGACGCCTGCGCGACGGTGCGGCGAAATCACCCCGAGAGCGGCTTGCTCGACTGGATCGACGGGCAGCGCGCCTTGCAAGCGGATGGCTACCAGGGGCTGCTGGCGCGCGAGCCAATCGCCGCCCGACCGATCCAACGCACAACGCGCGCGTTGAAACCCGCCGTCCCCGCTTCCGGCGCCGCCGGCTGAGCGCCGATAGACGAGGCGACGCGGATGGAAGAATACGTCGGCGCGCTCTGGCATCGCCTCATCACCCGCGCCGCCGGCCGCCATCACCCGAATGCGGCGGTCAAACTCGCCGAGATCGAGAAATCCGCCGGCTTGTGGTTTCGCGCCTTCGGCGGCGATCCCGGTTTGCGGGTCGCTCCGGCGGCCGCGATCCGGCACGGCGGCCGGCGACGGTGGGGGGCTCGCATCGCCGGCTTGGACGAAAAAACCCCGCTGGCCTGTCGGGACAGCGAAACCTTGCAACTCCCGCCCGAACTGGCGCTGTTTCCCCAGCGCGCGTTAAACCGCGATCTCTATCTCTGGCTGATCGCCCTAGCTGCCGCGCACGGCGCGGTCGATGCCGGCGACCCTTGGTGGCGGCAAAACCAGCAGGCGACCCGGCTGGTGCTGGAGCGCTATCCCGGCTTGCAGGCTCGCTATCGGGACTTGGTCGCCGCCGCGTTGGCGCTGAGGATTGCGCCGGAACGCTTGCCCCCGGATGAAGCCGCACAGGAACGATTGCTACGAAAAGCCATGCTGGAACCCGGCAGCGTCGGCGAATTCATCGACACCCGCCGCCCGCCGCAACCGATCCCGCTTTGGCTGTATCCCGCGCCCCCCAAAATGCCGGCTCGAACCAAGCGCCGAGGCGAGACCGAACCGATGTCCGGCGCGCCGAATCCCGCGCAAAACGACCGCCAGCGCCGCCGCGCCGAACAGGTCGATTCGCCGGAGTCTAAAAACAACTTCTTACTGCCCTTTCGCTCTGAAAGCCTGCTGTCGTGGGCGGAATACCTGCGGGTCGACCGGCCCACCGACGACGAGCCTGAAGCGGACGCCTCAAAAGCGGCGGATGCGATGGATGCGCTCAGCGTGACCCAGGACGAGACCCGCACCGCCTCGCGGGTGCGCTTCGACCTCGATTTACCCTCGGCCAGCGAGGACGACCTGCCGCTGGGGCCGGGAATCCGCCTGCCGGAGTGGGATTACCGCAAACAAGCACTGCTGCCCGATTACTGCGCGGTTCAAGAGATGTTGGCCCGCCGCGCCCCGCCGTGCGAGTTGCCGCCGGCGCTGCGCCGCGACGCCCGACGCTTGCGCCGTCAATTTGAAATTCTGCGCCCCGCGCGCGGCTGGCGGCGCGCCCAACCGGACGGTGAGGAATTGGACTTGGATGCCTGCGTGCGCCACACCGCCGATCATGCCGGCGGCAACGACGGCCGCGAGCGCGGCCTCTACCGGCAACTGGCCCGTCAGGAACGCAGTCTCGCGTGCCTGTTGCTGGCCGATCTGTCGCTGTCCACCGACGCTTGGGTCAATAACAAGGGACGGGTGATCGAATTGATCCGCGACGGTCTGTTGCTGTTCGCCGAGGCGCTGGCGGCGACCGGAGACCGTTTCGCGCTGTACGGCTTTTCCTCGCGCAAGCGCCAGCACGTTCGCATCCAGCGGATCAAGCCGTTCGAGGAACGTTACAGCGCGGCGATCAGAGGGCGGATCGCCGCGATCAAGCCCGGCTATTACACCCGCATGGGGGCCGCCGTACGCCATGCCAGCGGGTTGTTGAGCCGCCAGATCGCCGACCATCGGCTGTTGCTGCTGCTCTCCGACGGCAAACCGAACGATCTGGATCACTACGAAGGGCGTTACGGAGTCGAAGATACCCGGATGGCGCTAACGGAAGCCCGTCGCGCGGGACTGCGCCCGTTTTGCGTGACCATCGATCAACAAGCCGACGACTACCTGCCCTACCTGTTTGGCAAGGACGGTTTCATTCTGATCCGCCACCCCGAAGATTTGCCGCGCCAACTGCTGTTGCTCTACACCCGCCTGACCGCGTAGGCGCGCGTAACCGCCGCGCGCATAACGAACGAGCCCGTGGTTCGATGAACCCCGGGCTCGTTCGTTCCAACAAGAGGAGGATTTGCGCGACGGTTGCGCCAAAAGCTTATTTTATAAACACTTATGACGCAACCGAACAGAATTTAATGTATCGATAGCTTCCTGCTCCGCAAACCGGCCTCGGCCTTATAAGGTGCGCGGTTGCGAAAATGCCGCGATAGGTTTGGAGCGATCCCCGTCCCTGATCATTCCCTGAAGCGCGGTGTTCGCATGGCGAACAACCGCTTGTCTATCCATTTCCCCCTTTGCTCCCCCTCCTACCATCCATGCCTATGCACGGCGCTTTCATATAAGCGAATACCGTGCCAACTTTCCTAACATCCCGCTTTTAGCCATTCTAATAAAACACTGTTATTACAGTAGCTTGATTGGTGTTATTGATTGTTCGTCTTGGGCAAAAAATTCTTAAATATTTGAATAGTATTAATTATTTTTAATTTAAAAAAACCTGATCGCCGCTGGATGCGCTTTGTAAGCCCTATCAAACCCCACAGAACGTTTCAAATTGAAACAGTCTCTAGTCAATCTTTTTCAAATTGAAACACAAGGCGCAATAAAACCGGCTCGCAATCGAGTGCGTCGAAGCCCCGATGATCGATTTACGTCTTGAATGTCAATCGACTGACGGACGATTGAACGCTGTCCGCGCCGTTCAACCGGGTTGACCGTCGACCCTAGGCTTGACCAGCATCGGATAATAAGTGATAAGAAACAACGCAAACGCCGCAATCCACAAACATTGGGAGACGGCGACCCCGCTTGCATAGCCACCCCCGGCCAGTAGCGGCGTCAGAACTCTGACGCCCGCGCCACCCACCAACATCACCAGCGCCACGGCGACGGCTTTCGGGGGATTTTGGACATTTCGGCCGGTGTGACCTAGGGTGACGCGGGCCATCATGCTCAAGGTGACAACGCCGATTCCACCGACGCTGAAGGCATGGATAACAACGAGGGCGGGGCGATCCAGCAAGGCGCTGATCGCCAGCAGGAGAAACCCCAGATCGATCCAAAGCAAGGCGACAAACAGACTCCACAATAACGGCTTTCGCCAAATTCCCGGCGTATGCCACCCCGCCAAGCGCACGGCGTTGGCGACGAACAAGCCGATAGCGGTCAGTCCGACCAACCATCGATTGCGCATCCCTAACTCAGCTATCAGGAAAACCAGATACCCGCCGATGATCGCCCGATCCAACCACGGACGGTTGACCAGCTTGATCGGATAACCCACGCCGGCCTCGATAAAAAACGGCACCACCCGCCGGCCCATCAACAGAATCAGGCCGACGATCAAGAACAGTCCGCCGTAGATCCCAATATGCAGCCCCTCCGCCAACAGGCCGGCCGCTCCGAGATAGAAACACCCGTTGGCGGCCGCCAATAACGCCAAAATCACCAAAATACCCAATTGTTTCCACTGCTTGACTTTGATGATCGGGTGGGCGATCGCGGCGATCAAACCGCTGATAAACAGCATGTCAAACCAACCGACGAAGGACAGAAAGGATGTTCCCAATAAGAACAGCGCTCTCGGTATCGCCCATAAAACCACCAGTCCCATCAGGTTAAAACCGCGCGGAGTTTGCACCCCTGTCCAGTTCTTGACCGCCGTCAGCAGAAAGCCCGCCACGACCGCCATGGCGAAGCCGTAAATCATTTCATGGGCGTGCCACTGAAATGGGGAAATGCCGGTCAGCGGCACAGGCAGATGAAAAATATAAACCCCCATCCAAAACGTCATTGAGATGACGGCGAAAAACGCCGCGCCGAGAAAAAACGGTCGGAATCCCAGATTCCAGATGGCGGATTGCGGGTTAATGGCTGGTGCCCTCGGAGCGCGTGATCTTGTTGTAAACGTTATATTTGCCGACCGGTTTGCGCATCGGCAGCCGCTTGACTTCCTTTAAGGTCGCCGCGTCATAAATGACCAGCGCGCCTTCATCTTCCCAAATCGACACCAGCGCGTATTTACCGTCACGGGTGAATTCGGTATGCGCGGCGGTTTTGCCCGGTTCCGGGCGCAGGGTCTTGACGATTTCCAGCGTATTCTTATCGAGCAACTGCATGGTGTCCTTATCCTGGCCCATCATCGCATCCACCCAGGCGTAAGGCGTGTTTTCGTGGCTGCGCATAAAAAAAGCCGGGCCGGCGGTCTTGATCTCCTTGATGATTTTCCAATCCTTCATATCAATCACGCTGACCACTCCGTCCTTGAGATTGGGCGTCGCCATCACCGGACGGCCCTGATACGTCCAGGAAATACCGGAACCGAGATGCGGCAAGCCGGGAAGCGGTAAATCCGCGATCTTGCGTCGGATGTCGAGATTGACCACCTGACCGCCGGACGCGGTTGGGTTGCCGCCATCGGCCGGCCGCGCCGCGCCCAGCACGTAGGCATAGTTCTGACTGAAAAAGAAATCGTCGAGGATGGCATCGAGCTGGGTCACCCGTGGCGTCCATTGCCCCGGTAGCGCCACCGCTTCGCCCATCTTGTAATCGTGGACATAGCCCTTGAACACCGGTTTGGCTTTGGGGTCGTAGCTCATCTCCCACAGTTCGGGAATGTCCTTGAGCGCCGCCACGAAACTCTTGCGCGGCGCGGCGGCGTATACCGCCGACACCCGCGACCCCTTGCCCGCTTCGTTGACCACCGGAATGATCCGCTCCAGACTCAAATCCGCCGCTTTCAGCAACACTAGCGTCTGCGGCAGATAGTTAGCGGCCATCACCCATTGGCCGTCGCCGGACACCGCGATATTGCGGGTGTTGATGCCGGCGCGGATTTCGGCGACGACTTTCAGGTTATAAATGTCGAATTTGCTGATCCAGCCGTCGCGGGATGCGAAAAACACATAGCGTCCGTCCGGGGTGAATTTCGGCCCGCCGTGCAGGGCGAAGCGGCTGGGAAAACGGTGGATGGGCTCGAACTTGTCGCCATCCAGAATCGTAACGTGATGGTCGCCCGCTTCCACCACCACAAATAGATTGAGCGGGTCGGCGCTAAAGCTGGGCTTATCCGGCAGACTGCCGGGTTTGACCGCCTCATACCGGGATGCCCGAATTTCGGGCTCGCCCCATTGTGGCGTCACCGCGGGCGGAGTGTAGATAAAATCCGCTAGCGCCTGGATTTCGTCCGCTTTCAGTTTGTCCTTGAACCCCTGCATTTGGGTGGCGGGCCGTCCGGCGGTGATGACCGCTAGCGCTTCGGGCTTTTTTAGTCGCTCCAGATTTTGCGGCAATAGCGCAGGCCCCAAGCCACCCAGCCGGTCAACGCCGTGACAAGCGACGCAATGCTGTCGGTACAACGGCGCGGGATCGGGGGCGGCGTGGACGATAGCGCCCTGCGACACGAACCAAGCGGCGAACAGGAGAGTTTTTTTCATGAAGCGACGCTCCGACCCGGCGGATGGTAAGGGGTCACGGTCAGCCGTTCGCCACCGGCCGCGACGCCGATTTCGTCATCGTCGAGATAACAGGCGGGGTCTTCGGCCCACGGATCGCCGGTGAGCTGCTGGGCGCGCACCCGCGTATTGCCGCCGCAAATATCCAAATACTGGCAGTGGCCGCAACGGCCTTTGACCGGACGGGGTTTTGATTTCAGGCCCGCCATCAACGGGTCGGCAGTATCCGGCCAGATCGCGGAAAACGGCCGCTCGCGGACATTGCCGAGAGGGTGATGCCACCACATGGTATCGGGATGGACGTTGCCCAGGTTGTCAATGTTGGCGACGTTGACCCCGGAGGCGTTGCCGCCCCATTGCGCCAGCTTGGCGCGTAGATGGGTCTCCAACTCCGGAAAACGCCGACGCACCCAGTGCAGCAGATACACCCCGTCGGCGTCGTTGTTACCCGTCACAAACTCTCGATTCTCCCCCGCCCGCACCGAGCGCCAACAGGACTCGAACAGCAAATCCATCGCCTGCCGGGTCGTCTGATGCCGTGCGTCATCCTTGCGGTTGCGGTTGCCGCGTCCGGCGTAGTTGAGGTGGGAAAAGTAAAACTTATCCAGCCGTTCGACTTCCAGCAATTCCAACAGGCGCGGCAGATCGCGGGCGTTATCCTCGGTCATGGTGTAGCGAATCCCGATCTTGATGCCGTGTTCCCGACACAGCCGAATGCCGTCAAGCGACGCGGCGAACGCGCCCGCCTGCCGGCGGAAGCGGTCATGGGTTTCGGCGATGCCGTCCAGACTGACGCCGACATAATCAAAGCCGACCTCGGCGATCTGGCCGATGTTGCCCGAGTCGATCAGCGTGCCGTTGCTGGATAAGGCGACGTAAAAGCCCATAGCCTTCGCCCGCCGGGCAAGGGTGAAAATATCGGAACGCAACAATGGCTCGCCACCGGACAGGATCAACACCGGTACCCGGAACGCTTTTAAGTCGTCCATAACGCTAAAGGCCTCCTCGGCCGTCAATTCGCCGGGGAAATCGTTATCGGCGGAAATTGAGTAGCAATGCTTGCAGGCGAGATTGCAGCGCCGCGCCAGATTCCAGATCACCACCGGTCCCGGTGGATTGCGCTTGGGCGCGAGTGGCGTCGGCCGGGCGATTTCCTGCATAAACTGGGTGATGCGAAACATGAGGCTTTTCCTTCAACCGCGCAGGCGCAAGCCGGTTTTCTTGAGAATCCGGGTGCTGTAGAGAATGGCGCGGGCGCGGCAGGCGTCGCCCAACAAACCGGCGATTTGATGGGCTTTTTTGGACACTTCGTCGCGGCTCGCGCCGTGGGCCATGGCAAACAGATTGTAGGGCCAATCCGGCAAATGGCGGGGACGCCGGTAGCAATGGGTTACGAACTCCAGCGCGCCGATACGCTCGCCCAGTTCGTCCACCGCCTCATCCGCCACATCCCATACGGTCATCCCGTTAGCGGCGTAGCCGATGCGGTAATGATTCGGCACCGCGCCGATGCGGCGGATCGCGCCTGCTTCCAGCAGCTCGCGCAATCCGGCCATCACCGTCTCGACATCGCTGGCCAGTGGCTCGGCCAGGGCGTGATACGGTTGCGGAATCAGCGGCAATCCGGCTTGGGTGGCGAGAATCAGCGGCCGCAACTGCGCCAGTCGTTCCGGTGAAAGCGGCGTTTTGCTGGGAGGCTCGACCGCTGGTTCGGCGCGGCTGACGCTCCGCGCGCCGACGGCAAAGCGCGCTTCGATGAAATATTCCCGCTGCTTGGGAAAGTTGAACACCGGCAAGCCGGTCGCCGCCGCGATGCGCTCGACGGTTGCGGCCATCGCCGCGGGCGTTTCCGTCGCCAGCACGAACCACATATTGAACGCATGGTCGCGGCGGTAGTTGTGGGCGACTTCCGGAAATGCATTGACCAACACGGTGATCCGCTCAAACTCTGGTTCCGGCGCCCGCACCGCCGCCAACGAAAACGCGCCGCCCAACCGTTCGATTTGATACAGCGGTCCGAAGCGGGTCAGCGTGCCGTCCGCCAATAACTCCCGCAGCGCTTGCAACACGGCGTCCTCATCGGCGTCCAAGCGCTCGGCTACCGCGTCAAAGGGCCGCTCGACTAGCGGAAAACCGCCTTGCCACTCGTCGATCAAACGGCGCTTTAACTCGTCCATGTCGCCGCCTCAAACCGGCTGAGTCGCCGCCGATCTTCTTTCCCGCTATCCGGCAATGGAGCGGGCGGCAGGTAGTACGCGCCCCGTTGCCGGAAACAGCGGGTGCTGAACAACACGCTATGGGGAAAAACTTGCAGCGGTTGTCCGGCGCGTAGTCTCTCGATCTGTTCCAGCACCTCACCGCGTTCGCGGCCGTGCACCATGCAGAACAGATTGTAGGGCCAATCCGGCAAACGGCGGGGACGGCGATAGCAGAGATTGACCCCGGCTTGCGCCGCCAGCGACCGACCAAGCTCGCCGATGTCGGCATCGGGAATATCCCACACGACCATCGCATTGGCGCGATAGCCGAGTTCCCGATGGCGGACGATGACGCCCAATCGCTTGATAAGGCCCTGTTGCAACCAACGCCGCAATTTCTCCACTACCTGCCGCTCGGACAAACCGGACTGCCGCGCCAGCGCGCAATAAGGGCGGTTGAGCAGCGGCAAGCCCGGTTGCAAAGCGGCCAGCAACAGTCGGTCGGCTTCGCTTAATTCGACGGGCGAACCGTTATCCGCCGACGCGACGGATTTCGGGGTGGAAGGTTCGCGTCCGCCGTGCCGCAGATCGAAGCCTAGATCGATGTGGAATTCTTCCAGCACCGGCAAATCGAGCACCTGCAAACCGGTTTTTTGCTCGATGTCGGCCAGTATCGCTTGCAAGCGCGCCCTCGACGCGGCGGTGAGCACGAACCAGAGATTGAATGCGTTCTCGCGCTGATAGTTGTGATTGACTTCGGGATAGTCGTTGACCACCGCCGCCACCGCCTCCAACCGCCCCGGCGGCGCCGCCAGCGCCGCCAATGTGCTGACGCCCAGCCTGCGGGTCGCGAATACCGCCCCGACCCGACTGATTTTGCCTTCAGCCTGCAACCGGCGCAACGCCGCCAGCACGTCGTTTTCCGTGCATCCCAACAAGGTGGCGACACGCCGAAATGGCCGGATGACCAGCGGGAAATCGCGCTGGAACCGGTTGAGCAAATTGAAATCGGCGGCGTCCATCGCGTCCGCTCAAAAACCGATGCGATGGGCGCGGGCGGTGAAGAAAATACCGCTGGGGCTTTCCGCCGGCAGTTCGGCCAGTTTGGTAAAACTTGCCGTATCGTAGATCACGACCTTGTTATCGTCGCGGGCTGAAATCCAGACCGCCTCGCCACGCGGGGTAAATTCCAGATGCAAAACCGCTTTGCCGGGTTCCAGAGTCTGGATGATCTGACCCGTCAGCGTGTCGATCACCTGCACGAAACCGTTATCGGGAAACGCGAAGTTGACCCAAACTTGCCGGCTGTCGGGCCGGGCGACCACGAACACCGGCTGGCCGCGCACCGCGATGCGGGCGGTTTCCTTCCAGTTGGTCGTGTCCGCGACCAGCACTTCACGGCGGCCGACGGCGGGCAGATACACCTGCCGTCCGGCCACCGCCCAGCCGCGCAGATGCGGCATTTTATAGACCGGTCGTTTCTGTTCCCCTTGGCCATAATGGGCGAGGATGCGCTGGACGGCTGGTCGCGGCTGCCAGGTATCGAGTAGCGCGATGCCGTCCTCGCCGAACAATCCCGCCAGATAGTGACGACCATCCGGCGTGACCAGCCCGTCGTAAGGCGCGCGGCCGATGCCGCTGAATTTTTCCACTTTCGGCGCTTTGGGATCGCGGACATCGGCAATCCAAAGCTGATCGGCGTCGAACAGCGAATAGATGAAACGGTCGCCCGGCAAATCGGCGATGCCGACCACTTTCGACCGCTTGCCGTCGCCGTAAGCGGCGGGAATATCGGCCACCGGCTCCAAGGTGTCGGCGGAAAAGACCTTAAGCCCGCCCGGCTCGTAATTGGCGACCGCCACCAGCTTTCCATTCTGCGAAATCGCCCCGCCGATGCTGTTGCCGCCCTGGACGATGCGCGTATCCAGCGTCCCGCGCAGCAGATCGACTTTGCTCAAGCCGCCGTCGCGCCCAAACACGTAGGCGTAGCGCTGGTCGCGGGAGAACACCACCGAAGCGTGGGACAAATCGCCCAGTCCGTCCACCCGCTGCACGATGCTGTTGCTGCTGGTGTTGACGATCAGCACCCGCCCAGCTCCGCGCTCGACAATCACGCCCAGATCGCCGGTGCCGCGCAAGATCGGTTCCGCCCCCCAAGCCAGCAGCGGACAGACGAAGAAAAACCAAATCCAGACCCGGAATGGTTTCCGTCCGCTCATTTCGCTTCCTCCGGAAAACCGCGCAGCAGTTGCGTGACGATCCAGTCCGCTTCGGCTTCGGTCATGAAGGGCTGCCACGGCGGCATTGCGGTGCCCGGCCGACCGAACAAGATGGTGTACTTCAAGGCGGGAGGCGACTGAGCGCTCAGATTCTCCGGCAACAGCGCCGGCCCCAAACCGCCGCGCAACGTCATCCCGTGGCAGGAACCGCAATCCTGCCGCACCAGGCGGATGAGTTCCCGCCCGCGTTCGGGCGCGGGCGCGGGAGGTGGGTCCGCCAGCGCCAGCGGGCCGTATCCCAGCCCGATCCCGCTCAGCGCCGCCGAGCCGAGGCCGACGGCCACGGCAAAAAAAACACTCCTCCGGGCCAATTTCGCGCCAGCGGACGCTTTCTGGAAGAATTGCCACGGAGGAGGAAGGACCGCTCGTTGCCGCATCATGCTTCTCTTTGCCACCTGCCCATCGCGGCGGATGGGAATTCGTGATCGCCCCTCACCCAACCGCCGCCCTGTCCGACCGGCGGTTGGAGACGGCCCTTACTTCGCCATTCCCATGATCCAAGCGACCAACGCCTTGAGATCTTCATCGGGAACCGTCGCGTTGGGCGGCATCGGGATCTGACCCCACACCCCGACCCCGCCTTTCTTGATCTTGTCGGCCAGCAGAGCTGGCGCATCGGCTTGGCTTTTGTATTTGGCCGCGACCTCTTGATAGGACGGCCCGATCACTTTCTTGTCGGCCTGATGGCAGGCCAGGCAGTTGTACTTCTTGGCCAATTCTTCGCTGGCTTGGACGGTCGGGGCGATCAGCAGCGCTAGCGCCAACGCGCTCAGATAGTAAGTTTTCATAGTTTTATCCTGTCAGAATCGCTCAATAAACGTCGTGTTGGGTGTTATACACGTTGAATTTGCCGGTCGGGGTGATCAGCTTCGGGTCCTTGATCACGGTCTTGAGCTTGAGCGTCTTGTCGTCCACCACGACCAACGCCGATTCCTTGTCCTTGGCGCTCCAAACCGAGAACCAGACCTCATCGCCGGCCTTGTTGAACTCCGGCTGCACCACCCGCTTGGCCCCGTCGCCCAAGCCGGCCCATTCGCCGATCGGCAACACCTGATAGGGTTTCTCCAAATTCTGAAGATCGAACACCGCCACCGACTGGCTGATCTTGGCGTCCGGATTCAGCGCGGTATCGACATACAGGTTTTTCGATTGGGGGTGAGTCTTGATGAACAGCGAACCGCCGCCTTGGCCTTTCAAGGTCTGCACCACCTTCCAGGCTTGCGCCTTGTGCTTCTCGGGATCGGTGCCGATCAGCGAAACGGACTCATCGCCCAGATGGCTGGTCGCCCACACCGGGCCGAACTTGGGATGGACGAAATTCGCGCCGCGACCGGGATGCGGAATTTTGCCGACATCGATCAAGGTTTCCAGCTTGCCGTCTTGGGTATCGACGACCGCGATCTTATTGGATTGATTGGCCGCGACCATGAAATAGCGCTTGCTGGCATCCCATCCGCCGTCGTGCAAGTAGCGGGCGGCATTGATTTCGGTGATGCCGAGATTGTCCAGATCGCTGTAATTCACCAGCAGGATCTTGCCGGTTTCCTTGACGTTGACCACGAATTCCGGCTTGTCGTGGGCGGCGACGATGGAGGCGACGCGCGGCTCCGGGTGGTATTCCTGGGTATCCACCGTCATGCCGCGGGTGGAGACGATTTTCAACGGTTCGAGCGTGTCGCCGTTCATCAGCACGAATTGCGGCGGCCAGTACGAACCGGCGATGGCGTATTTGTCCTCGAAGCCCTTGGCCTTGGAGGTGTCCACCGAACGCGCTTCCAGACCGACCTTGATCTCGGCGACGTTATCCGGCTTTTCCATCCACAGATCGATCAGATTGATCTTGGCGTCGCGGCCGATCACGAACAGATAGCGTCCCGAGGCGGACATCCGCGAAATATGCACCGCGTAGCCGGTCTTGACGATACTGATGATCTGCTTGGTGTCGCCATCCACCAGCGCCACTTCGCCGCTGTCGCGCAAGGTCGTGGAGAAGATGTTGTCAATATTGTAATTGTTCATCTTCTTGGTGGGTCGTTTGTCCGGCGGCACCAGCACCTTCCAGGTCGCCTTCATCTCCTTCATGCCGAATTCCGGCGGCATGGGCGGCTCCTGCTGGACGTAGCGCGCCATCAAATCGACCTGTTCCGGCGTCATATCCCCGGAGGTTTGCCAGTTCGGCATCCCGGCCGGCGAGCCGTAGGCGATGAACACTTTCAGGTAGTCGGTGCCCTTGGCCAGAGTGATGTCAGGCGTGAGCGGCTTGCCGGTCGCGCCCTTGCGCAGCACGCCGTGACAGCCGGCGCAGCGCTCGAAGTAAGTCTGCCGGGCCTTAACGAATTCGGCCTCGGTCATCGGCGGGGCCTTGGGGTCGATGTTCTGATGCATCGGTTCGTTGGCCAGCGGCGAGCCGCCGGCTTGATACTTGACCTCGGCTTCAGTCACGCCCTTTTTAGCCGCGGGATCTTCCGCCAGCGCGAGACCGACAGCGAACGGCAGCGCGGCCAAAGCGATGGTGAGTTGTTTTAATTTTCGATAGTGTGGCATCGTGTGCTCTCCCGCGAAGCCCGCTTTGGGGCGGCTTCGATTGTCGTTGGCAATGGTGATGAAATACGACAACCGCGCTGGTCGCGCCTTGATTTGCGTCAAACTTTTCAAAATTCAATCAATCAAATTGTGGTCATAGGGTGTCGAGCGAGTACGAGAGATCGGAGCGCGTGAACCAGAAAATCAACATCGGCGCGGTGCTGGCCAACCTGCCGCTGTTCCAGCAACTCCGCGACAGCGAGATCGCCAGCTTGGCGGTGGGAACGCGAGAGATCGAACTCAGCAAGGGGCAGGTGCTGTTCCAGAAAGGAGCGCAGCTGAACGGCTTTTACGTCGCCGTTCAGGGGCAAATCAAGCTGGCGTTTTGTTCGCCGCAGGGGAGTGAAAAGGTGTTGTCCATCGTCGGGCCGGGGCAAAGCTTCGGCGAGGCGGTGATGTTCATGGAAATCCCGGCGCCGGTGCTGGCTCAGGCCCTGGAAGACAGCCGCCTGTTATTCATCGCCAAGCAAGGTATTTTTTCGGCCATCGATCACGATCCGGCTTTCGCCCGGCGGATGTTGGCCGGCTTGAGCATGCGCTTGCACGGTCTGATTCAGGATGTGGAGGATTATTCGCTGCACTCCTCCACCCAGCGGGTGATCGGCTTTTTGCTGCAGTTGGCGGACACGTCGCGCGGCGGGCGGGTCGAATTCGAATTGCCGGCCAGCAAACACGTCATCGCCTCGCGGCTGAGCCTAACGCCGGAAACCTTGTCGCGGATTTTGCACCACTTGAGCGATTCGGGCTTGATCGGCGTGAAAGGCCGGCGCATCACCGTGGCGGAGGTGGCGCGGCTGAAGCAGTTCGACGACCGCGCGCCCATGCCCTGCGCCACCGAGGTTCCGACCTCCGCTAGGGGCGCGCGAACGCCTCCTTGATGAGTTTCTCCATGAGGTCATGCCAGCGCTGGCGCGGGCGGGCCTGCCAGTACTTGGCGTTCGGCCGGCAATCGAATTTCTGGGTGTAGAGGGCCGAGGCCAGCACCACGAGACCCAAGCCGAAGGCCAACACCGCGTGCTGGACGCCGGCGAACGGCAACACCAACCACATCAGCGCGGTAAAGCCCGCGATCCAACCCCAGGGGATGAACAGAAAATAGTCGATCTCGCACCGCTGGCCCTCGCAGCGCGCGCTGACCCGCATCGGCCATTCATCCTGCGTCACGTGAGCCCGCCGCCGCAGTTCCAAACGGTCGTCGGTTTCGGACACCAGAACAAAGCCTTTCAATAACAACGCATCGCGCAATTTCTTGAGTTGGGGCTTGCCGCCGCGCACCGTCGCTTGAGTCGTCCGACCTAAATGGCGGATCGCCACTTCCACCGTCATGCGTCGTCTCCCACCGCGATCACCACCTTGCCGGTGGACTTGCGCGAAACGACTTGATTCAAAGCCTCCACCGCTTGCTCCAGCGGATAAACCGCCGAGACGTGGAGCCGGATCGAGCCGGCCAGATACCAGTCGAGCAACTGTCGAAAGCTTTCGGCCATCACGGCGGGATGGCGCTCGGCGTAGGCCGGCCAGTTGAGGCCGATCACGTCCACGTTCTTGACCAATAGATGGTTGGCGGGAATTTGCGGGACCGCGCCGCCGGCGAAGCCGATCACCAGAATCCGGCCCTCGAAGGCGATGCTGCGCAAGGAGGCGTCGAACAGCTCGCCGCCGACCGGATCGTAGACCACATCGGCCCCGCGCCCTCCGGTCAGTGCCTTGATGCGCTGGCGGACATCGTCGCGGCCGGTGTCGATGAGATGATCCGCGCCGTGCTGGCGGGCGATCTCCAACTTTTCCGGACCGCTGGCCGTTGCGATGACCGTCGCGCCCAGCTGCTTGCCGATGGCCACCGCCGTCAGCCCGACGCCGCCGGACGCGCCGTGCACCACCAAAGTCTCGCCGGCTCGCAGCCGCGCCCGATGCCACAAAGCGACATGCGAGGTGCCGAACACCACCGGAAACGCCGCGCCGTGCTGGTAAGGCATCGCCGCCGGCAGTTTGACGCAGCGGCCGGCGTCCGCCACCAGTTGTTCGGCGTAACCGCCGTGCGGGGCGATGGCGATGATCCGCTCTCCGACCTCGAAACCCTCGACGCCCGCGCCGCGCTCCAACACCTCGCCCGCCACCTCGAACCCCGGACTGAACGGCGGTTGCGGTTGCGCCTGATACTGCCCGCGCGTGATCAGGCTGTCGGCGAAATTGACGCCGCAGGCGCGGACCCGCACCCGCACCTGGCCCGGACCCGGACTCGGTTCCGGCGCGTCCTCCAACCGCAGCGCGGCGGGACCGATCAATTCATGACAAACGATGGCTTTCATCGACAAGGCTCCTCATACCCAAGATCGTCTCGCCATAAACTATTTTCTTCATGACGAGATGTAAACCTTGGCGGATTGACGACCGAGGAGCCGCCGGATTTAATCGGAAATCGCCGTTGCTTCCTTGTCGTGCTCGATCATGGCGTAGGCGGAATGGTTGTGAATCGACTCAAAATTCTCCGATTCCACCGCGTAGGCCGCCACCCGTTCGTCTTGATTCAATTGCGCGGCGATGTCGCGCACCATGTCCTCGACGAACTTCGGATTTTCGTAGGCGCGCTCGGTGACGTACTTTTCGTCGGGCCGCTTGAGCAAGCCGTAAAGCTCGCAGGACGCTTGTTTCTCCACCAGATCGATGACATCCTCGATCCAGATAAAACCTCGGGTGCGGACGCTGACGGTGACGTGGGAACGTTGGTTGTGCGCGCCGTACTTGGAAATTTTCTTCGAGCACGGACACAGGCTGGTCACCGGCACCACCACCTTGAGCTTCATCTCCGCCCGAGCGTCGCGGATTTCGCCGATGAAAGTCACCTCGTAATCCATCAAGCTGCGCACGCCGGACACCGGGGCCGCCTTGTCCACGAAATAGGTGAAGGTCATCTCGATGTGGCCGGCCTCGGCCTCCAGCCGCCCGGTCATCTCCGTCAGCATGTCCTTGAAGGAATCCACCGAGATTTCGCGGCCGGGCACGTTCAAGATCTCCACGAAGCGGGACATGTGGGTGCCCTTGAAATTGTGCGGCAGGTTCACGTACATGTTGAACGTGGCGATGGTGTGTTGCTCGCCGCCGCTGCGGTCGCGCACCTTGACCGGATGGCGGATATCCTTGATCCCGACCTTGTTGATCGCCAAGCGCCGGGTATCGGCGCTGTTTTGCACGTCGGGAATCTGGACCACCGCCGGCACGGCGGCCGCGCTCATCGTCATTGGCTTCATGCAACCCTCTCAACGGCGCGCGCGCGCCTTTTGCAAAATCAACACCCCGCGCCATTTCCGATGACGAAATGGCTTGGCTACTTGGCGTTGGATTATCGATCCGGCCGTTAATTCCCGAGAATAACACTCAAGCATCGCGCTCGGACAGGTCGGGAACCGCCGCTGTCCAATCGGTCAAGCGCCGCAGCACGCCTGCGACGTCCAAACCGCATTCGGCCAGCAGTTCGCCGCGCTCGCCCTGATCCACGAACCGATCCGGCAAGCCGATGTTGAGCACCGACACCTGAATGCCCCGCGCGGCCAGGCACTCGTTGACCGCGCTGCCCGCGCCGCCGGCGATGGCGTTTTCCTCCAGGGTCGCCAGCCGGTGGTGGCTCGCGGCCAGTTGCACCACGGTCGCCTCATCCAAGGGCTTGATAAAGCGCATGTTCACGACCGTGGCGTTCAAGCGCTCGGCCACCGCCTCGGCGATCTCGACCATGCAGCCGAAGGCCAGCAGCGCCAGCTCGCGGCCGCGCCGGCGGATGTCCGCCTTGCCCACCGGCAGCATGTGCATGGCCTGCTGGGGCGTCACGCCGGAACCTTTGCCGCGCGGGTAGCGCACCGCCGCCGGTTGGTTCAACTGAAAACCGGTATAGAGCATCTGCCGGCATTCGTTCTCGTCGGCCGGAGCCATCACCACCAGATTGGGAATGCAGCGCAAGAAACTGTAATCGAAACTGCCGGCGTGGGTCGGCCCGTCCGGCCCCACCAGACCGGCGCGGTCGATGGCGAACAACACCGGCAGATTTTGCAGGGCGATGTCGTGAATCAGTTGATCGTAGGCGCGTTGCAGGAAAGTGGAATAAATCGCCACCACCGGTTTGAGCCCGTCGCACGCCAGCCCGGCGGCCAAGGTGACGGCGTGCTGTTCGGCGATGGCGACGTCGAAATAACGATCCGGAAACCGTTCGGCGAACTCCACCAGACCGGAGCCTTCGCGCATCGCCGGGGTGATGCCGATCAAGCGCTCGTCCCGTTCGGCCATATCGCACAGCCACTCGCCGAACACCTGGGTGTAGCTCGGCCCGCCGCCCGCCTTGGCCGGCTTTAGGCCGCAGGCGGGATCGAAGGCCCCGACGCCGTGATAGCCGACCGGCTCGTCCTCGGCCAGCTTGTAACCCTTGCCCTTGCGCGTCACCACATGCAGCAGGCGCGGCCCGTCGAGCGCCCGCAAGTTGCGCAGGGTGGGCACCAGCACGGTCAAGTCATGGCCGTCCACCGGACCGAAGTAGTTAAAGCCCAATTCCTCGAACAAGGTGCCGCCCGGCGCGAACATGCCCTTGACGTGCTCCTCGGCGAGCCGGGCCACCTCCAGCATCGGCGGCGGCATGTGGCTCAACATTTTCTTGCCGCCCTCGCGCATGCTGGAAAACAGTTGGCCCGACAGCAGCCGAGTCAGGTGCGCCGACAGCGCGCCGACGTTCGGCGAGATCGACATTTCGTTGTCGTTGAGCACCACCAGCAAATCGGTCTTAAGGTGCCCCGCGTGATTGAGCGCCTCGAACGCCATCCCGGCGGTTATCGCGCCGTCGCCGATGATCGCCACCACCTTGCGATCGGCTCCGGCCCGTTCGGCGGCGATGGCCATCCCCAACGCGGCGCTGAGCGAGGTGCTGGAATGCCCGACGCCGAAGGTGTCATAAGCGCTTTCGCAGCGCTTGGGAAATCCGGAGACGCCGTCCTTGCGGCGCAGGCTATTCATGCGGGCGCGGCGGCCGGTCAGGATTTTATGCGGGTAGGTCTGATGGCCCACGTCCCAAACCAGCCGGTCCTCCGGCGTATTGAAGACGTAATGCAGCGCGAGGGTCAGCTCCACCGTGCCGAGATTGGCGGCGAAATGGCCGCCGGTCTTGGCGACCGTCTGGATCAGAAATTCGCGCAGTTCGTGCGCCAACGCCGGCAAGCGCGCTTCCGACAGCTTGCGTAACTCCAGGGGATTGTCGATCTGTTCCAGCAACGGAAAGGTTCCGGTCGTCATCGCGGTAAAGTCCGTACCGGTTAGCGGTAGCTTGGCGGTGGATAGGGCCAGTGGGGAGGCGGTGGAAACCATGTATTCGATCGAAGCGGCGAGCCGGTCTCAGTAAGGCCGCTCGACGATGTAATGGGCGAGCCAGCGCAAGGTGTCGGCCCCCTCGCCGAACGGTTCCAAACTGCTCAGGGCGTCTTGGTGCAAGGCGCGGGCGTGTTCCCGCGCGCCGTCCAAACCCAACAACGCGGGATAGGTCGGTTTGTCGAGCGCCCGATCCGCGCCAGCGGATTTGCCCAGGGTGGCGGTATCGCCGATCACATCGAGGATATCGTCGCGGATTTGAAAGGCCAATCCGATACACTTGGCGTAATGATCCAGGCCGTCCAGCAGCGCGGGCGCGAGTTTGGGGCCGCTGAGCGCGCCCAGCAACACGCTAGCGCGGATCAAAGCGCCGGTCTTATGGATGTGCATGTTTTCCAGTTCGGCCAGGGTCAGCGTCTGACCGGTCGCGGCCAGATCGATGGCCTGACCGCCCGCCATGCCCCGCGAACCGGCCGCTTGCGCCAGCAGCCCCTGCATCCGCAGCCGGACCGCCGGATCGTGAATCATGCCGCCATCCTGGCACAGCACCTGAAACGCCAGCGCCTGCAAGGCGTCGCCGGCCAGAATCGCCAGCGCCTCGCCGAAGGCTTTGTGGCAGGTCGGACGGCCGTGGCGGAGGTCGTCGTTGTCCATCGCCGGCAGATCGTCGTGGATCAAGGAATAGGCGTGGATGAACTCGACGGCGCAGGCGGGACCGTCCAACGCCTCCAGGGCCGCGCCCGCCGCCGTGCCGGCGGCGTATACCAGCACCGGCCGAACCCGCTTGCCGCCGCCCAAAACGGCGTAGCGCATGGCGTGATGCAACTTGACCGGATGGAGGTCGGCGGCGGGCAAGCGCGCGTCGAGCTGTCGTTCCGCGCGCGCCTGATAGTGCTTGATGGTGCCCTCGGCCATGCCGTCAATCCGCCGCGTCGTCGAACGGCAGGATTTCCAGCGCGCCATCCCGTTCGACCAAGCGAGAGACTGTGCGTTCGGCCGCTTGCAGGGC
The DNA here is from genome assembly GCA_002433805.1 of Competibacteraceae bacterium UBA6584. GTDB lineage: Bacteria > Pseudomonadota > Gammaproteobacteria > Competibacterales > Competibacteraceae > Competibacter_A. Next base: position 44,560 of record DJIW01000005.1, read on the forward strand.
ATTTTGACAGGTGCGCACCAAGCCCACGCCCTGTTCGAAGCGTTGCAGCGCGTCTTCCAGGCTTAATTCGCCCTGTTCGAGCTGCCCGACCAGCGTTTCCAATTCGGCCAGCGCGACTTCGAAAGGCATGGGGGGAGACTTCTTGACCGTCATTCCTATCCGTCCGGTTTCAGCAAGCGCCTACGTTACCTTGCGTCCGGCGTAGGGTCAATTTCGCGGTGGGTTGGCGGGGCTCTTGAGGCCCGAACCGCCCGCTGGCGCGGGGACAAAACGCCTAGCCATCCGGCTCGTCTTGACGGGTGAAGCGGACGATGCGGCGGCGGTCCTGCTTGGTGGGACGAATCGGCGGTAGCGGCGCGGCGAGGCGCTGGATGCGCCGCTGCTCGCTCAGTTGCTCGCGCCGCAGCCGGCTGTCGGCGGTCTCTTCATATAACAGCGCCGCTTCCTTGGCCGGCCCGCGCCGGTCGCCGAGCCCCTTGATCTCGATGAGGTACTCGTCCGGACCGCGCTGGACCCGTAGCAACTCGCCGACCCGAACCGCGTGGGCGGGTTTGACGCGCCGGCCGCCGACGTGGACCTTGCCGCCGGAAACCGCTTCCGCCGCCAGGGTCCTGGTCTTGAAAAACCGCGCGGCCCACAACCATTTATCGAGCCGGACCCGGCTTTGCGCGTCGGCGTCAGCCGCTCGGGCGCTCGCTTGGCTATCGGCGTCGGTCATGGCGGGCATTGGCGCTGGACTACGCGCGCGATCAAGGCGAGGCCGGCGGTCGGTGGTCCTCGTCGGGCAGCGTGATGTTAAACTCCAGCACCTCAAAGCCGCCTTCGCGATCCAGATGCACCTTGACCTGACTCTGATCGATCGGCACGTATTTGCGCACCACTTCCAACAGCTCTTTCTTGAGCGCCGGAAGATATTCGGGGCTGCCGCGGCGGCTGCTGCCCCGTTCGTGCGCCACGATAATTTGCAAGCGTTCCTTGGCCAGGGCGGCTGTGGTTGTCGTCGGACGGGGCGATGGACGAAAATAATCGAACAGACCCATGGTTTAGCCTCCGTTAGCCTCCGCCGAACAAGCGCTTCAAAAATCCCTTCTTCGGAATCTCGATGAATCGGTGCGGCAAGTCCTTGCCCAGGAAGCGATCGACCAAATCGGCATAGGCGGCGCCCGCGTCGCTGCCCTCCTCCAGAATCACCGGCACGCCGGCGTTCGAGGATTGCAACACCGCCTGCGATTCCGGAATCACCCCCAAAAGGGGAATACCGAGAATTTCCAGCACGTCCTGGATGGTGAGCATGTCGCCGCGATAGGCGCGGTCGGGCGCGTAGCGGGCCAGCACCAGATGCTCCTTGACCGGCGCGTCTCCTTGTTCGGCCCGCTGCGAGCGGCTGGCGAGAATCCCGAGGATCCGGTCGGAATCGCGCACCGAGGAGACTTCCGGGTTGGTCACCACCAAGGCTTCATCGGCGTAATACAGCGACATCAACGCGCCGCGCTCGATGCCGGCCGGCGAATCGCAGACGATATAGTCGAACGTCTGCTTGAGTTCGTTGAGAATTTTTTCGACCCCTTCCTTGGTCAAGGCATCTTTATCGCGGGTCTGCGAGGCGGGCAGAATGTAAAGATTTTCCACCCGCTTGTCCCGGATCAATGCTTGATTCAGATTGGCCTCATTGTTGATGACGTTGATGAAGTCATACACGACCCGGCGCTCGCACCCCATGATCAGATCGAGGTTACGCAATCCCACATCGAAATCGATCACCACGGTCCGGTAGCCGCGCAGAGCTAGGCCGGTGGCGAAACTGGCGCTGGTCGTGGTTTTTCCCACGCCCCCCTTACCGGAGGTCACGACGATGACAGTTGCCAAGCTGTTATCTCACCCTGTTAGGTTAACATTACATCGGCTAGATCACGCCGCCGCGCCCCGCTGTAGAACGACACATG
>DJIW01000005.1:46624-46871 GCA_002433805.1 Competibacteraceae bacterium UBA6584
TAGATCACGCCGCCGCGCCCCGCCTTTGGGTCAGCGGGCCAGCGGTTGGATGATCAACCGGTCTTCCTGCAAATGAATCTGTACCGCCTTGCCCCGCTGCGGCTCCTCGAGTTGGTCGTAGGTCTGATAGCGGCCCGCGATCGACACCAATCGCGCTTCGAGGCTTTTACAGAAAATCCAGGTTTCCGAGTTGCCCTTGAAGCCCGCCAAGGCGCGGCCGCGCAAGGGACCGTAGACATGGATGTTG
>DJIW01000004.1 GCA_002433805.1 Competibacteraceae bacterium UBA6584
ACCGTGGCGTAGGTGACGAGGATGCCGATGACCAACAAACCGACATAATGAAACTTTTGAAAGAAATTCATCGTCATTATAATTAATATTATCAATATATTATAAAATATGGCCCGCCGCAGGACCGGCCCGCCCGCCGGAATTCGCCATGAGGTCTCAACCGAGACCGATGCACAGATACTTAATATCCAAATACTCCTCAATCCCGTACTTCGACCCCTCCCGGCCGAAGCCGGATTCCTTGACGCCGCCAAACGGCGCGACCTCGGTCGAAATCAATCCGGTATTGATGCCCACCATCCCGTACTCCAGCGCCTCGGCCACCTTGAACGCCCGACTCAGATCGCGGCTGTAGAAATAACCGGCGAGGCCGAACTCGGTGGCGTTGGCCAGCGCAATCGCTTCAGCGTCGGTGTTAAAGCGAAACAACGGCGCGACCGGCCCGAAGGTTTCCTCGCGGGCCACGACCATTTCCGCCGTGACCTCGCCCAACACGGTCGGCTCGTAAAACGTCCCGCCCAGCGGATGCCGCCGGCCGCCGGTCAAGACTTTCGCGCCTTGCGCCAGCGCGTCGGCGACGTGCCGCTCGACTTTTTCCAGCGCCGCCCCATCGATCAGGGGACCTTGCATGACGCCGGCCTCTAGGCCGTTGCCGACCTTGAGCTGCTCGCGCACCGCCTGGACCAGCTTGGCGGCGAACGCTTCATACACCCCGTCCTGCACCAGAAAGCGGTTGGCGCAAACGCAGGTCTGGCCGCTGTTGCGGTATTTGGAAACCAGCGCGCCGGCCACCGCCGCATCCAGATCGGCGTCGTCGAACACGATGAACGGCGCGTTGCCGCCCAGTTCCAGCGACAGGCGCTTGAGGGTGCCGGCGCAGCGGCGCATCAAATACTTGCCGGTTCGAGTCGAACCGGTGAAACTCAATTTGCGCACCAAGGGGTTGTCGAGGATTTCATCGCCGATGGCCTGCGCCGGGCCGGTGACGACGTTCAGCACTCCCGCCGGCAGCCCGGCCCGCTCCGCCAGCACCGCCAGCGCCAGCGCCGAAAACGGCGTCTGCGGGGCCGGCTTGACCACCATGGAGCAGCCCGCCGCCAGCGCCGCGCCAGCCTTGCGGGCGATCATCGCCGCCGGAAAATTCCACGGCGTGATCGCCGCGCAGACCCCGACCGGCTGTTTGACGACTAAAATCCGTTTGTCCGGCTGGTGGGCGGGGATCGTGTCGCCGTAAACGCGCTTGCCCTCCTCGGCGAACCAGTCGATGAAGCCGGCGGCGTAGCCGATCTCACCGCGCGCCTCGGCCAGCGGCTTGCCCTGCTCCAGCGTCATTAAAGTCGCCAACTCCTCCTGATGTTCCAACATCAGCTGGAACCAGCGGCGTAGAATGAGCGCCCGCGCCTGGGCGGTCCGCCCGCGCCAGTCGGGCAGCGCGCGGCCGGCGGCCTCGATGGCGCGGCGGGTTTCGGCGGCCCCCAGTTCGGGCGCGCCGCCTATAATGTCGCCGGTGGCGGGATTGGCAATGGTGGAGCGCGCGCCGCTGTCAGCGTCGATCCAAGCGCCGTCCACATAACATTGCTGCCGGAAAAGAGGGCTTTCTTGCAGGTGCATGGTCACTCCCGAAAGCTGGACAGGGCATGGCCGAGTCGTTAAAACAGCCTTTTTAAACCGCCGGTTGGGGCATGGCGTCTCGCTTTTCGAGCGAACGCCGAAAGCGCGAGATAGTCGGAAGGCCCGAACAGCAATACAATAACGCGCTTGAGAACACTATCTTAAAAACCACATGGATCGCCAAACCAACGGAGCCGCAACGTCGTGAACTCTCGAATTCTGCTGAGCCTGTTTTTGTTGGCGGGCATCGGATTTTGTCCGATCATCAGTTCTGGCGCGCCCAGCGTGCCCGAATCCACCCCAGCCGCCACTCCGGCTCCCAAACGCTTCAATTTCGTCGATGTCCGCCGCCGCGCCGAGGTGTTGGCCAACCAACCGTTTCAGGACCCCGCCGGTACTCTACCGGATTTCTTGGCCAAACTGGATTACGACCAGTATCGCGATATTCGTTTCAAGGGCGACAAAAGCCTGTGGCGGGATGCCGGCCTGCCCTTCGAAATTCAATTTGCCCCGCTCGGCTTTCTGTTCAACCGCCAAGTCACGATTCACGTGCTGACAGACGGCGAGCCCAAGCCGGTGGAATACGCCAACGACCTGTTTGATTACGGCCGCAACCAGGTTCCCGACAATCTGCCGAAGGATCTGGGTTTCGCCGGTTTCAAGGTGCTGTATCCGCTCCACAGCGACAACCACTACGACGAGGTGGCGGTGTTCCTGGGCGCGAGCTACTTCCGCGCGGTCGGCCAAGGCCAAAATTACGGACTATCGGCGCGCGGCCTGGCGCTCGACACCGGCCTGCCCAAGCCGGAAGAGTTTCCGTATTTTCGCGAGTTCTGGCTGGAAAAACCGGAGAAAGCCGCCACCGAACTGATCGTTTACGCCCTGATGGACAGTCAGAGCGTCACCGGCGCTTACCGCTTCGCCATCCGGCCGGGGGTCGCCACCCAAGTCGAAGTCAAATCCAGCATCTTCGCCCGCGACAAGATCCAAAAATTCGGGGTCGCGCCGCTGACCAGCATGTTCTTTCACGGCGCGATGAACGAGCGTTTCTTCGATGATTTCCGCCCGCAGGTGCACGATTCCGACGGTTTGCTGCTGGCCACCGGCAACGGCGAATGGATCTGGCGGCCGCTGAACAACCCGCTCCGGCTGCGCATCAGCGCCTATCAAAACACTAACCCGCGCGGTTTCGGCCTGCTCCAGCGGGACCGCGCCTTCGACAACTATCAAGATTTGGAAGCCCACTATCAGACCCGCCCGAGCCTTTGGGTCGAACCGCTGGGCGATTGGGGGAAGGGTTCGGTGGAGCTGATCGAAATTCCGAGCGACGCCGAACGCTACGACAACATCGCCGCTTTCTGGGTGCCTGAAAAACCGGTCGAGGCCGGCCAGCAATTAGAATTCAATTACCGCCTGTCCTTCTTTGTGGATCTGCCGAATCTGTCGCCGAACGGGCGGACGCTGGCCAGCCGGATAGGCGCGGGCGGCGCGGGCGATCTCAACCCCGACCTCCGGCGCTTCGTGATCGACTTCGGCGGCGAGGCTTTGAGCAAGCTGCCGGACGACGCGCCGGTCCAAGCGGTGGTCAGCGCCTCGACCGGCAAGGTGAAAAGCGTGGTGGCGCATAAGAACAGCCACAGCGGCGGCTGGCGGCTGTCCTTCGAACTCGAGCCTCAAGGCAGCGACCCTTCGGAACTGCGCTGCTTCCTCAAGCTGGGCGAGGACGTTTTGACGGAAACCTGGAGCTATCAGTGGACCGCGGTAAAGTAATCGCCCCGCATCCGTATCTGCCGCCGCCGGTCGCCGCGCCGAACACCGATCTATTGTTCGGTCGGCTCCACGCCTACTGGCGCGCGCTGGGCGTGAGCGATCCGGCGCAGATCGCGGCTCTAAGCGAACAAGCGCTGCGGCGGGCGGCCGAACTGCCCGATACTCTGGGCCTCGATCCACTGGCGCGAACCCTCCTGGCGGCCAGCGAATTATTGGATGATTGGCTGGCGCAAGGCTCGGAGCTGCCGCGCACGCCGCAACGTTTGGCCGCGATCCGGGCCGCCTTGCTCGGCGGCGTGACGCCGGATTGGCCCAAGACGCTGTTCGCGCCACCCGGCGAAGGGGACAACTTGCGCGACACCCTGGCCGAAGCCACCGCCGAACCGACTCCTGAACCGATGCCGAGCGCCATGCCGGCGCAGCCGATCGACCTCTTTTCCGTGTTGGCCGAAATCCGCCGGTTGTGGCAAAAAACGCCCGGCGCGTGATGGCTCCCTTTTTCGAGTAAGCATTATGGCTTCTTCGGCTTCAAGCCCGATGGTCATCGGGCACACCTTGCGGCGGGCGGTGTTTTTCATCCTGATCGCCGTCACCACGCTGCTGGCGCTGGGCCTGTTGGTCACCGTGTTTCACACCGACGGTCTAAGCCCGATCGAGCGGGTGCTGCTGGTGCTCTACGCCATCCTGTTTTCCTGGATTTGCGTCTCGTTCTGGACCGCGCTGATGGGGTTTTGGGTGATGCTGACCGGCCGCGACCGCTGGGCGATCTCCCGCCATCCGGGCACGCCGCCCGACCCCGCCGCCCCGCCGCCCCGCACCGCGATTCTGATGCCGATCTACAACGAAGATTCGCAGCGGGTGTTCGCCGGGCTGCGCGCCATCCATCAGTCGCTGGCGGACACCGGCCAGCTCGACGGCTTCGATTTCTTCATCCTCAGCGACACCCGCGATCCCGAGGTCTGGGTCGAGGAGGAATTGCGCTGGCAGGACATGGTGCGAACCTTAAACGGCAAGGGGCGAATTTTCTATCGGAACCGCCCGGAGAACACCAGCCGCAAGACCGGCAATCTGGAGGATTTTTGCACCCGCTGGGGCGCGCGCTACCGCTATATGATCGTGCTGGACGCCGACAGCATCATGAAAGGCGAAACCCTGGTCGAGATGGTGCGGTTGATGGAGCGCCAGCCGCGCGTGGCGCTGATCCAGACCCCGCCGGTGCCGGTCAACCGCGAGTCGTTGTTCGCCCGCATCCTGCAATTCGCCGGCAGCATCTACGGCCGGATGTTCACCGCCGGCTTGAATTTCTGGCAGCTCGACGAAAGCAACTATTGGGGCCATAACGCCATCATCCGGATTCAGCCGTTTCTCGATCACTGCGGCTTGCCTAAATTGCCGGGCCGCGAACCGTTCGGCGGCGAAATCTTGAGCCACGATTTTGTGGAGGCGGCGCTGCTGCGCCGGGCCGGCTGGGAAGTGTGGCTGGCCTACGATCTGGAAGGCAGCTACGAGGAAATTCCGCCGACTTTGATCGATTACGCCAAGCGCGACCGCCGTTGGTGTCAGGGCAATCTCCAGCATCTGCGGCTGGCGCTGTCGCACGGCTTCAACGGTCTGAGCCGCATCCATTTCATCATGGGCGTGATGTCCTACGCCGCCTCGCCGCTCTGGCTGCTGTTCCTGATCGCCACCGGGGTCGAGGCGTTCATCCAAACCCAACGGGAGCTGGTTTACTTTTTTGGCCAGAATTGGATGCCGGTGTGGCCGGTATCCTTCGCGGTCGAAATGACCACGGTGTTGCTGGTCACGCTGACCATGCTGTTTTTGCCCAAGCTGCTGGCCTTGCTGCTGTTGCTCAAAGACGCGAAATTGCGCGAGTCCTACGGCGGGATGGCCAACGCCAGTTGGAGCGTGGTGCTGGAGAGCGTGTTCTCGGTGCTGACCGCGCCGGTGCTGATGCTGTTTCAGACCAAATTCGTGCTGGCGATCTTGATGCGGCGCGCGGTCGGCTGGCCGCCGCAACAGCGCGGCGACCACATGACCAGTTTCAAGGAAGCCGCGCTGGCCCACGGCGGGCATACCGCGATCGGTTTGGTCGTCGGCGGGCTGAGCTATCTGTACGTGCCGGCGTTTTTCTGGTGGTTTACCCCGGTGCTGTTGGGCCTGGCGCTGTCGATTCCGGTTTCCATGCTCTCCAGCAGCATCGCCCTGGGTCAAGCCGCGCGCGAATGGGGTTTGTTCCTCACCCCGGAAGAAACCAACCCTCCGGCGGTGTTGCGCTATCTCGCGGAGAACCTGCAAGACGACGACGCGGTGCTGCCGGCGTTGCGCGACCGACCGCCCAACCACTTCGTGCAAGCCCTGACCGATCCTTACGTCAACGCCTTGCATCTTTCATTGCTGCCGGAACGCGGCCCGCCGGGCAAGCGGAGACGGCATTATCTGGAAGGTCTGATCCATCAGCTGGAGGAGGAAGGGCCAGACAGTTTGAGCGCGGCGCAGAAACGGGATTTGATCGCGGAGCCGGAAACGCTGTTGCGGCTCCACGCCTTGTTCTGGAGCCGCCCGCCCGCCGGGGCGGCGCTGCCTTGAGCGCATTGTCAGTTGCGACGGTCGCGATGGCTGAGCGCTCCGCAAATTGTGGAGCGACCGTTTAGCGAGAGCTCAAACCGCTGGCCGACGCCCCCGATCATAGTCGAGCGGACTTTAAAGCGCCTGGAACGGCTCCCAGCATGATCGATGCTCGTTTCGACGCCCCTGGCGATGCTGGCGTCGGCGTCGGGGGACCGCTAGAATGCAAGCTCCCGGAGAGGTGGCAGAGTGGTCGATTGCGACGGTCTTGAAAACCGTTGACCCGCGAGGGTCCGTGGGTTCGAATCCCACCCTCTCCGCCACGCCTCAACTTCACGCTCCACAATCGTCATCCGCTCCGATGCCATCCGTTCTCGCCATCCGTCATGTCGCTTTTGAAGACCTCGATGCGTTTGCCCCGGTGCTGGCGGAGCGCGGCTATACGATTCGCTATCTGGAAGCCGGTTACCACGATCTGGCGATGCCAGACCCGCTGGCCGACGATGTGTTGGTGGTGCTGGGCGGCCCGATCGGCGTCTATGAGGACGACGCTTATCCCTTCATTCGCGACGAACTGCGCCTGTTGCAAGCGCGCTTGACGGCCGGGCGGCCGACGCTCGGCATCTGCCTCGGCTGTCAGCTGATGGCGCGGGCGCTGGGCGGGCGGGTTTATCCGGGAGGTCGGAAGGAAATCGGCTGGATGCCGCTCGAATTGAGCGAAGCCGGCCAAAGCAGCCCGTTGGCCGCGCTCGCCGACCGAACGCCGGTCCTGCACTGGCACGGCGATACCTTCGATTTACCCGAAGGGGCGACGTTGCTGGCGTCCAGCGAGCTCTACCCGCATCAAGCGTTTTCCTGGGGCCGATACGCGCTGGCCCTGCAATTTCACCTCGAAACCACCGCGCGGGGCTTGGAACGCTGGTTTATCGGCCATGCCGGAGAAATCGCCGGGACCCAAGGTTTGAGCGTGCCGCTGCTGCGCGCCGACACCGCCCGTTACGCCGCCGCCGCGCACGCGCGAGGGCGACGGTGTTTTGCCGCTTGGCTGGATCAGCTCGGACCGGATTGATCCGCTTCGCGCGGCGCCTGCCGTCAAGCGAGCGGTTTTTTAAAAAAATCTCCTCCAATGAAGCGATTACCGGCGGGGTTCGGGCGGTTGTTCTGGCTGCCTGAAGCGATCCGGCTTAAAATTCCCACTTTGCGGGAACACGCCCTCTGACGCGGCGCTTTCCGCCCTTTTAACCCCATAACAAACCGAAGGAGAGCCCGGTGGAACGCGAAACGATGGAATATGACGTGGTCATCGTCGGCGCCGGCCCGTCCGGCCTGTCGGCGGCCATCCGTATCAAGCAACTGGCGGCGGAGAACGAACAGGACGTCAGCGTCTGCCTCATCGAAAAAGGTTCCGAAGTCGGCGCGCACATCTTATCCGGCGCGGTGATCGAACCGCGCGCCTTGAACGAGCTGATCCCCGATTGGAAGGACAAGGGCGCGCCGCTGAATACCCCGGCCACGGACGACCGCTTCCTGCTGCTGACCCGCGAAACCTCCTATAAACTCCCCACCCCGCCGCAGATGCACAATCACGGCAACTACATCATCAGCTTGGGCAACCTGTGCCGCTGGCTGGCGACGCAGGCCGAGGAATTGGGGGTGGAAATTTATCCCGGCTTCGCCGCCGCCGAAGTGCTCTACAACGATCAAGGGGCCGTGGTCGGGGTCGCCACCGGCGACATGGGCGTCGACCGCGAAGGCCAGCCGACCGACCAGTACGCGCCCGGCATGGAACTGCGCGCCCGCTACACCCTGTTCGCCGAAGGCTGCCGGGGCTCGCTCACCAAGATCTTGTTCGAGCGCTTCAAACTGCGCGAGGGGGTGGACCCGCAAACCTACGGCATCGGCATCAAGGAACTGTGGGAAGTCGATCCCACCCAACACGTTCCGGGCAAGATCGTCCACACCGTCGGCTGGCCGCTGGACCCCAGCACCTACGGCGGCTCTTTCCTCTACCACATGGAAAACCATCAGGTGGCGGTCGGCTTCGTCATCGGGCTGGGCTACGCCAACCCCCACCTCTCGCCATTCGAGGAATTCCAGCGTTTCAAGACCCATCCCGACATCCGCCCGACCTTTGAAGGCGGACGGCGGATCGCCTACGGCGCGCGCGCCATCTCGGCCGGCGGCATCCAGTCGGTTCCCAAGCTGATCTTCCCAGGCGGCGCGCTGATCGGCGACACCGCCGGATTCCTCAACATGCCCAAGATCAAGGGCACGCACACCGCCATGAAGTCGGGGATGGTGGCGGCGGAGGCGACTTTCGAGGCGATCAAGGCCGGACGCGGCGCAGATGAAGTTACCGCCTATCCCGAAAGCCTGAAACGCAGCTGGCTGTGGGAGGAACTCCACGAAGTCCGCAATATCAAGCCGTCGTTCAGTTGGGGGCTGTGGGCGGCCATCGGCTATTCGGCGCTCGACACCTACCTGTTCCGGGGCAAGGCGCCGTGGACCTTCCACCACAAGCCGGATCACGCCAAGCTGAAGAAGGCCAGCGAATGCCCGAAGATCGATTACCCCAAACCAGACGGCGTGATCAGCTTCGACCGGCTGTCCTCGGTGTTTATCTCCAACACCAATCACGAGGAGGACCAGCCCTGCCATCTGACGCTGAAGGATTCGAGCGTGCCGATTCAGGTCAATCTGACGCTGTACGACGCGCCCGAGCAGCGCTATTGCCCGGCCGGCGTTTATGAGATCGTCCGCGACGGCGACGGCGGCAACCCGCGCTTGCAGATCAACGCCCAGAACTGCGTCCACTGCAAGACCTGCGACATCAAGGATCCCACTCAAAATATCAATTGGGTGACGCCGCAAGGCGGCGGCGGGCCGAATTATCCCAACATGTGAAATCCGCCGAGAGCGTCGCGCCGGCGCTCTCGGCCGCTCATGCCTCGGCCGTCTCCGTCGCGCTCGACCGGAGCTCCGCATCCTCCGCGACCTCTTGGACCGCCTTGCCGCTGAAGTCGATTCGATCGGGCGAAACCGCCCCGCCGGACAGCACGAAGGTCATCGCCTCATCCATCGTCCAATCGACGACCGTCACCGCCGCCAGCGGCACGATTTCCAAATAACCGGAGGTCGGATTGGGAGCGGTCGGCACATAGACCACCGCCAATGGCTCGCCGGTCGCTTGGTCTTGCAGGACGCGGGTGATAAAGCCCAAGGTCTTCATGCCCGGAGAGGGAAATTCGATCAACACCACCCGTTGCGGGGTTTGCCCGGAACCTTGCTGGAACGACTGAATCAATTTCCGAACCGCCCCGTACACGGTCTGCACCCCCGGCACCCGGCCGATCAAGGTGTCGAAATGGGCGATCAAGCGCCGCCCCAACACCCGAGTGGCGGCCCATCCCAGCAGGTACAAGGCGATCATGGTGATCAACGCCGCCAAGACGTTCTGAAACCAGGTTTCGAGCAACAAATCCGACAGGATCGGCAAATCGTCGCGGATCGCGCGGGACAGCGCCCAGACGCCGGGTTTGCCGGCGCGGGTCAACTGGCGAAGGACGATCTCGAACACCAGCCACGTTATCCAAATCGGGATGATGGTTAAAATCCCGGTGAGCAGATAACGTTGCGCATGCGGAGGTAATTTATGGTGCGGCTTGCTGGCTGGCATGGCTCGGAACCTCAAGAGGTCCACAAAGTAGCCGATTTGCGGCGTCCGTTCCAGCGAAACCGCAACCTCGGCGAGCTGCGGAGGACGTTGCGCTGGAGCGGACAACTTGTGATGATTGTCCGTCCGCCGCGAGATGAAACCGTCTGGAACCCGCGGGCGGATGGCGCCGCCTCACCGTTCCAAGGTTTTGCAGGAGATTGAATGTCCTCCGCACCCAAATTGTCCTTGTTGATCGAACCCGAACAGCTGCATGTCGCCCTTGGCGACCCGGCGCTGCTGATCATCGATCTGAGCGATCCCGCCCATTATGCCGACCGACACATCGTCGGCGCGATCCCTCTCGATTACGCCGAGTTGGTGCGGATCGAACCGCCGGCCCTGGGGTTGACCCCGGACGAAGCGCATTTGAGCGCGCTGGGTTCGCGGCTCGGCTTGAGCCCGCAACGGCATGTGGTGGCTTATGACGATGAAGGCAACGGCCGCGCCGGCCGGTTGCTGTGGACTCTGGCGGCGCTGGGCCACGAGCGCATGTCCCTGCTCAACGGCGGCCTTCATGCGTGGGAAGCGGCCCACGGCCCGCTCGAACTGGGCGTCCGCCAGCCGACCGCCAGCCACTATCAAGCGCGCTTCAGCCATGCTGAAGCCATCGCCGACAAGCATTACATTTTATCCCGGCTCGATTGGCCGGAGCTGGTTCTGTTGGACACTCGCTCGCCGGCGGAGTACGTTGGATCGGACCTGCGCGCCGCGCGCGGCGGCCACATCCCCGGCGCGGTCAATTTAAACTGGACCGGCACCATGGACCCCCAGCGTCAGATGCGTTTCCAACCCGACCCCGTACTGCGTAAATTGTTCGAGCGCCGCGGCGTCACGCCCGACAAGGAGATCGTCGTCTACTGCCAAAGCCACCGCCGCTCGGCCCACACCTACTGCGTGTTACGCTATCTGGGCTACCCGCGCGTGCGCGGCTATCCGGGTTCCTGGTCGGAATGGGGCAACAACCCCGCCCTGCCGGTCGAAGTCTGAGCGCGCCGTCAACCGGCGGCGACCGCCGGCACGAACAAGCGCTGGCGATAAAACCGCAGCTCCTCGATCGAATCGCGGATATCGTGCAACGCCAGATGGGCCGAGCTTTTGTTGAAGCCTTTGCTCTGTTCGGGATACCAGCGCCGCGCCAGCTCCTTAAGGGTGCTCACATCCAGGTTGCGATAGTGAAAATAGGCTTCCAATTCCGGCATGCAGCGGGCCAGAAACCGCCGGTCCTGGCAGATGCTGTTGCCGCACATCGGCGATTTGCCTTTCGGAACGTATTGGCTCAGGAACTCCAAGGTCAGTTTTTCGGCCTGGAGTTCATCCAAGGCGCTGGCGCGCACTCGGGCGATCAAGCCCGATTCCCCATGCTGCTTTTGATTCCAGTCGTCCATCGCCGCCAGCGCCGCGTCGCTTTGCCGGATGGCCAGCGTCGGACCTTCGGCCAGAAGCGTGAGTTGGCTGTCGGTGACGGCGGTGGCGATTTCAATGATCCGATCGGTTTGGGTGTTCAAACCGGTCATTTCCAAATCGATCCAAATGAGATTATCGGGAGACATGAGTTTTCCTAACTCCGCGGGCGGGTTAAATCCAGCGGCTCGCCAGCGTCGGACGAGCCCGCCGGGCCGCCCTCAGTTTAACCGGATTCCCGCCAGGGCGCGCGCGGCCGTCGCATGAGCCGCCGTTTGACCGACCGGCAGAAGGCGCGGATCGGGCGCTTGCAGGAACGCCGCCGGGCGCGGGTCGACCGAACAGCGGCCGCCCTGACCGAAGGCGGGCTCGGCCCGGAACAACACGGTCTGGTTTTGACCCATTACGGGCAAAGCTCGATCATCGAGGATGACGCGGGGCAATTGCACCGCTGCGCCGCCCGTCAGAATTTGGGTCCGCTGGCCTGCGGCGACCGGGTCGTCTGGCAGGCGTCCGGCGTCGGTGACGGCGTGGTGGTGGCGGTCGGCGAGCGCCGCTCGCTGCTGACCCGCCCCGACCACAACGGCCAGCCGCGCCCGATTGCCGCCAATCTCGACGCGGTGGCGGTGGTGCTGGCCCCGACGCCGGAACCCAGCGAGTACCTGCTCGACCGCTATCTGGTCGCCATCGCCGCCACCGGCGCGCGCGGCTTGCTGGTATTGAACAAGATCGATTTGCTCGATCCCCCGGCGCTGGCGGCGATGGTCGAGCGGATGGAGCCTTACCGCCGGATCGGCTATCCGCTGCTGCCGGCCAGCAGCCGCGCCGCGCGCGGTCTGGACGCCCTGCGCGACTGGCTGAGCGGGCGCGCGAGCCTGCTGGTCGGTCAATCCGGCGTCGGCAAATCGTCCTTGATCAAGGCGCTGCTGCCGGATCGCGACATTCGGATCCAGGCGGTATCGGCGGCGACCGGGCACGGCACCCACACCACCAGCGCCAGCACCCTCTACCATCTGCCGGGCGGCGGCGATTTAATCGATACCCCCGGCGTGCGCAGTTTCGAATTGGGCGATGTCCGACCGGACGATCTGGAACGCGGCTTTCCCGAATTGACGCCCTATCTTGGATGCTGCCGCTTCGCCGACTGCCGGCATGAAACCGAACCGGATTGCGCGCTGCGCGACGCGGTGGCGGGCGGCGCGGTCGCGCCGCGCCGGCTGGAGAGCTACCGGCGCTTGAGGGCCGAACTGGAACTGGCGCTGAAACCGGGGCGATCGCCATCGTGACGGCTTTTGTGCTGTCCGGCCTGATGTTGGGCCTGAGCGGCGGCCTGTCTCCGGGGCCGCTGCTGGCGCTGGTCGCCAGCGAAAGCTTGCGCCACGGCGTTGGGGCCGGCATCAAAATCGCGCTGGCCCCGCTGCTGACCGACTTGCCCATTATTCTGGCCACGCTGCTAGTGCTCGAACCCCTGAGCGATCAGCGGCTGCCCCTGGCGCTGGTCCACCTCGGCGGCGGGCTGTATCTGGCTTGGTTGGGCTGGCAGGGCGTGCGGTTTCAAGGCGCGCGGTTAAGGCCGCTCGATCCGGATGGCGCGTTGCGCCGGGGCGTGATCGCCAATTTTTTCAATCCCAGCCCCTATTTGTTCTGGCTGGCGGTGGGCGCGCCGACTTTGCTGGCGGCATGGCGGCACGGTCGGCTGACCGCCGCCGCCTTCATCGCCGCCTTCTATTTGATGCTGGTCGGCTCCAAGGTGCTGCTGGCGCTGGCCTTGGGCCGTACCCGTCGCCTGTTGCACAGCGGTCTTTATATCGCCGTGATGCGCGGTTTGGGCGTTTTATTGCTCGCTTATGCAGCGGTATTTTTCCATCAGAGCTGGCGGCTGCTCGACAGGGTGGCGAACGCTTTCTGAACTCTTGCGCCTTCCTTCGATCATTGCGTTTGAAGCCCAGCATTCCATCGCGCCGCCAAAACATTCCTACAGTGAATATAAGAATAATTTTTTATTATTTTTTGATATAAAAAAAGTGTTTTACAGTACCTTGACCCTTCAATCCGGTTCGCCGCTGAAACTTTTTCGATTTCCCTTTTTGGAGCACCGCCGTGACTCGCAACCGTTCCCTTTGGCTACTTCTATTCGTGGCGCTCGGCGTCAGCTTCGGTTCCGGGGCTTACGCCGCCGGCAACACCGTCACGCTGTTAAATGTCTCCTACGATCCGACCCGTGAGTTCTATACCGCTTTCAACGCCCTGTTCAACCGACACTGGCAAGGCAAAACCGGGGACACGATCGCGGTCCGGCAATCGCACGGCGGCTCCGGCAAGCAAGCCCGTTCGGTGATCGACGGCCTTGAGGCGGATGTGGTGACGCTCGCCCTCGCCTACGACATCGACGAAATCAGCGCCAAGGGCGGTCTGTTGCCCGCCGGTTGGCAGCAACGGCTGCCGCACAACAGCGCGCCTTATACCTCGACTATCGTGTTTCTGGTGCGCAAGGGCAACCCCAAAGCCATCAAGGATTGGGACGATCTAGTCAAACCGGACATCAGCGTCGTCACGCCAAACCCCAAAACCTCGGGCGGGGCGCGTTGGAATTATCTGGCGGCCTGGGCCCAAGCGCTGCGCCAACCCGGCGGCGACGAAGCCAAGGCCCGCGACTTCGTCTCCCGCCTCTATCGCAACGTGCCGGTGCTGGATTCCGGGGCGCGCGGCTCCACCACGACCTTCGTGGAGCGCGAAATCGGGGATGTGTTGCTGACTTGGGAAAACGAAGCCTTCCTGGCGGTTAAGGAAATGGAGCGAGGGGCGTTTGAAATCGTGATGCCCTCCACCAGCATCCTGGCCGAACCCCCGGTGGCGCTGATCGATAAATTCGCCGACAAGCACGGCGTCCGCGCGGCGGCCCAAGCTTATCTTGACTACCTTTACAGTCCGGAAGCGCAAGAACTGGCGGCCAAGCATTATTACCGGCCGCGAGACCCCGCGGTTGCCGAACGCTATCGAGCGCAATTTCCAGCCTTGAAACTGTTCACGGTGGATGAAATCTTCGGCGGTTGGGCCAAGGCCCAAGCCGCGCATTTCAAGGACGGCGGGACCTTCGATCAGATTTATCAGCCGGGCCGTTGACCGAAAGGCCCGCGCTCCGACGCCGGCGAGCCTTTCAGCCCTCGCCGGCGCTTTTGGTCAACCACAGCCGCTTTTGATGCAAGTAGACGCGGATCGCGCGCCGCCGGTTGTTTTCCTCGCCGGTCAACACGCTCCACTTGCGCTGGCAATCGGCATCGTCCGGCATCAGGTCGCACATTTTCTCGGCGAATTCGACGGCCTCCTCGTAAGCGCCGATCTCCATGAGCATGTCGCTCAACAGATCCAGCGACGGCAGGTGATCGGGATCCTCGCGCAAGCCTTGGACCAATAAGGGCAGAATGCCGTAAACGATGTCCTCCGAATCGTGCAGGCCGAGTTCGACCGCTTCCCGCCATTGCTCGCGGGCCTTCGCCCAAAGCTCGGTAGCCGTCGCATTATCCACGATCAATCCTTAGCGACTCCGTTTTTGCATCATTTTGACCCACGCGCCCGGCGAGCGGCGTGCCGTTCGCGGCTGAGGCCACACTCGCGCGCCGCCGCGTTAAGCGGAATGATCCCACTTTAACGCCGCGCCGCGACTTTGGATCACCTCCGCATAAAATCGGGCGCTGGCCTTGGGCGTGCGCCGCTGCGTCGCGTAATCCACATGCACCAACCCAAAACGTTGCGAGTAGCCGTAAGCCCATTCGAAATTGTCCAACAGCGACCAGGCAAAGTAGCCGCGTAAGTCGACGCCTTTACGCCGGGCTTCCAGCACGGCGCAAAGATGATCGCGCAGATAACGGCGCCGCAAGGGATCGTCGATTTCACCCTCGGTCTGAGGCGGATCGTAGAACGCCGCGCCGTTTTCCGTGACGTAAAGCGGCAACGGACCATAACGGCCGGCGACCCATTCCAGAATATCGGTCAAGCCCCGTGGATAAACTTCCCACTCCAACCCGGTATGGGTCTGGCGCGGCTGGCGCACCCGCGCGGCGGCCAGCGGCCAGTCGGCGGGATCGTGGCGGACCACTTGCCGGCTATAGTAGTTGACGCCGATAAAATCAAGCGGTTGGCGGATCAGATCGAAATCGGCATCGGGAAACGCCGGCCACGCTTCGCCGAAAATATCCGACAATTCCGGCGGATAGCCGCCTAGAAAAACTGGATCGAGATACTGGCGGTTCCAATAAGCGTCCGCGCGCATGGTGGCGTTCAAATCCTCGGCCGTTTCCGCAGCCGGGTATTTCGGCTCCAGATTGACCACCAGCCCGATCTGGTGTCGCCCTTCGGCGCGATAGGCTTGCACGGCGCTGCCGTGCGCCCGCAGCAAGTTGTGAGCGGCGAGCGGCGCGGCGAAGGGATTGCGCTGTCCGGGAGCCAGCACGCCGTGCAGGTAGCCGCCGTCCACCACCACCCACGGTTCGTTCAGCGTCACCCACAGCTTGACCCGGTCGCCCAGCGTCCGAAACAGCCGTTGGGCGTAATCGGCGAACCAGTCGGCGCTGTCGGGATTCAACCAACCGCCCAACCGGTCCAGCGCCGCCGGCAAATCCCAGTGGTATAGCGTCACCATCGGCTGGATGCCCCGCTCCAGCACGGCGTCCACCAAACGCTCGTAAAAGCCCAATCCCGCCGGATTGATCCGACCGCGCCCCTCCGGCAGCACCCGACCCCAGGACACGCTGAACCGATACGCATTGAGGCCCAAGTCCCCGAGCAGCGCCACATCCTCCCGATAGCGGCGGTAATGATCGCAGGCCACGTCGCCGGTATCGCCGTCGCGGGTCCGGCCCGGCGTGTGGGAAAACTCATGCCAGATGCTGGCTCCCGCGCCGTCGGCCAGCGGCGACCCTTCGATCTGGTAAGCCGAAGTCGCCGCGCCCCACAGAAAATCGGCGGGGAATAAAGTCGGTTCGTTCATGCGCAAAAACCCCGTGATGGCGCCTCAGGCTACGGCATCGGCGGCCGCGTTGACCAGCGTCAGGCCGTCGGGTCCGAACAGATGCAGGCGGTCGGCCTCCACGGACAGCCGCACGGCCTGGCCCTTATCGAACGGACGCAGGCCGGCCAGCCGCGCCACCGCAACCGGCGCGGGCGCGGCCATGCCGTCGATCCTCGCGTGCAGCAGCGTTTCGTGGCCCAGATACTCGGCATCGACCACCGTCGCCTTCACGCCTTCAGCCGCATCGGTCAACCGCAGGTGTTCGGGCCGGATACCGACCGTCAACGCGGTGTCCGACCAGGCCCGCCAACGTTCGACCGGTTCGGACCAGGCCAGGGCCACGTCCTGCTCGCCCAATTGCAGCCTCAGCCCGCCCGCGCCGGTCGAAACCAGTCGGGCGGGCAACAGATTCATCGGCGGATTGCCGATAAAGCCGGCGACGAACATGTTAGCGGGCCGTTCGTACAGCTCCCTCGGCGGCGCGACCTGTTGTAAGCGGCCATGAT
Organism: Competibacteraceae bacterium UBA6584; assembly: GCA_002433805.1. Lineage (GTDB taxonomy): Bacteria > Pseudomonadota > Gammaproteobacteria > Competibacterales > Competibacteraceae > Competibacter_A. Next base: position 16,580 of record DJIW01000004.1, read on the forward strand.
CCATGACCGCCACCCGATCGCCCAAGGTCATCGCCTCGGCCTGATCGTGGGTCACATAGATCGTGGTGATGCCGGTCCGATCCAACAACTCGCCGATTTCGGCGCGGATCTGCACCCGCAGGCGAGCGTCGAGATTGGATAGCGGTTCGTCCATCAGAAACACGGCGGGCTGGCGGACCAGCGCCCGGCCCATCGCCACCCGCTGGCGCTGGCCGCCGGACAGTTGTTTGGGCAAGCGATCCAGCAGGCCGCCGAGGCTCAACAATTCGGCTGCCCAACCGACCAAGCGGTTGATTTCGGCTTCGGGCAAATCGCGCATTTTCAGCGGAAATTCCAGATTGCGCCGCACCGTCATGTGCGGGTAAAGCGCGTAATCCTGAAACACCATGGCCAGATTGCGCCGCTGCGGCGGCAAGGCGTTGACCGGCTGACCGTCGATGCGCAGCGTGCCGCGGGTGATCGTTTCCAATCCGGCTAGCAAGCGCAGCAAGGTGGATTTACCGCAGCCGGATGGCCCGACGAACGCGACCAGTTCCCCGTCGGCGACCGCCAAAGTGTAATCGAAAATGGCTTGGGTCCCGCCGGGATAGATTTTGTCGATATGCTCGAAGTCGATGCTGGCCATGGCATGAGGCTTATGCTGCGGATCGTGACCAGAAGCTTAGCAAACTGGCGCTCTCGCCACCGGAAACAAGCGGCGGCGTCCGCCAACGCCCGCCCACATTAAGAGCCGACTCCGCATCGAACTTCACAATTGAGCCCTACAATCAGGGCCTCGCGGTTTTGCAAGCCGCATTCGATAGCTCCGGGAAATAGCGGTAATGGCCGGTGATCGGAAATGCCAACAGGATGTTGTCCTCCACGGCTCCGGAACCGATGTTGTGGATCACCAGCGGCGTCCCCGTCTCGGAACGCCGGTCGGACACGATTCCGATGTGGGGAATTCCCGCCGGCAACCGCCACGTCACCAGATCGCCCGGAAGGTAGGCGTCAGGCTCGGTTCCAGCCGGCATGGACTGTCCTTGCCGCGTGAAGAATCGAGCCAGATTGGGCACGCGGCGATGGTCGATGTTCGGATCGGGCCGCTTGAGGCCCCACAGTTTCGGGTACGCCGAACCGTCGCGCCGCATGTCTTCATGCACCAGCCGTTGCAAGTCGAGCCCGAGTTGACGGTAGGCGCGCACGATCACATCGGTGCAGACCCCCCGCTCCGGCGGCACGTCGCCGCCCGGATAAGCCAGCTTGACATAACGGCTATCGTAGAGCTGAGTGACGCCGATCTGTTTGCGGGCGGCCTCGACCAGACAAAGGCCGGGCTGGCCCCGCGCCGGCGCCGCCAGCGCCGCGAGCAGGAGTAATGCAAAAGCCCACCGGACGGCGAAAAGACCCGGAGAACCCGGTTTGGTATCAACGCTCGCGCTGAGATTGCGCATCGAAACGCTCATTCATCGAAAAACCGCTCCGCTTTTAACAGCGGCAACACCCGTTGGATGATCGGGTCAGCGGCGAAATAGCGCTGAATCACCCCATCCCGCGAATAATTCGCCAGCGCGATCAGAATCATGCTTTGATCCAGGGCGAGATAATTGTGGGCGACCTGCCCGGTCTTCGGGTCCACGGCGTCGTAAAAGCCGAAATCGCCATAGAGCGGATAACGTTTCGCCAATTGCCGCAAGTTCGCCACCGCCGGAATCGGATCGACCAGCAAGGCGAGCGCCGCCGCGTGCGGGGTGACCGCCCCGGAGCGGTAACCGCGCGCGCCGAGAATCCGCGCGCCGTATTCGCCGTAGCCGTCGCCGGCCGGCGTCGAGCTGGGCGACAACCCCCACACCGGATAACCGAGATGCTCCAATGCAAAGCGGCGCTGGATCTCCGCGTGCGCCCGCGCATTCCGGCCGAGGCTAGCGGGCGCGTGACGCACCTCGTCCAGCACTAGCAGCGGCATCAGCGCCTCGAACAAACTGCCGCCCCAGGACGGTAGATATTTAATCCCTTTCCAAGCGTAATACCCGCCGGGAAAGGTGAACTCCCCGACCGTCCGCTCCGCCCGGTGCTTGGGCGATTGCGATTGCCAATCGAAGCTGGCCGGAAAAGTGCGCGCCATCCGATACCAATGCTCGGCCGGCGCTTCACCCTTGCCGATGGCGATCAAACTGCCCAGCCGCGCCTCGCTGTAGAGCATCCCGTAACTGTATTCCGCGCGCTGCGGCAGGTTGACGTAATAGCCGTGCGCCATCAATTGCTCGACCGGATCGTAAAAAAACCGGTAATCCTCCCGCTCGATCAGGCGCGTGCACCGCCACGCCTGTTCGGGAACCGCGTTGCGCGCCACGATCAGTCCGGCGGTCAACCAGGCGGAATCGACAAAGGAGATGAAATGGCTGGTGCGCTCCAGCGTGGTGGTGTCGTAATAGTTGTAAAAAAAGCCTCGATAGGTTTCGAGCCGCTCCAGCGTGTCCAAGGTTTGGCTCAGCCGGACCCTCGCCTCCAGCGGGTCGATCAGCCCCAATTCCCGCGCCGCGACGATGTCGATTAAATACAGTCCGATGTTGGTGACGTTGGTGTAGTCGCCCACCCATGCCCGTTCCGGCAGCGGCGAACCGTTGAGTCGCACGGTGTCGAGCGGCAGGCCGTGCTCGCGGTCGGTCAAGGCGCTCAAACCCCGCCAGGTATCGCGCGCCAACCGCGCCAAGAAGCCGGGGTCGTCGTCGGGCAATTCGGCGGGATCGACCGTCAGCCGCGCCGGCCAGCCGTTCAAGCGGGCGCGCACGTGAGGCTGCGCCGCCGCCTTGCCGCCCACGCGCTGCTCCCACGCGGTTTTCAACGGCGGGACCACCGAATCGCGGATGCTGGGTCCGGGGCGGCCGGTCTTGATCAAGGTCAGGTCGTCCAACCAGTAGCCGCCGGCGGCCGAGGGCGCGCGGCGCGGTTGGAACACGATGCCAAATTGGCGCAAATGCCGCCAGTCCTCGATGCCGCTCATCAGATTCAACGGCACGCGGACCCGCCGCCAGTCGCCGCCGATGCCGGTGATGACCGTGCTGCCCTTGCGCTGCAAGCCGGGCGGCGAATCGGCCAACGGCTGCTTGAATTCGAGCTTCAAGGCGTCGGCCTGACCGGAATCGCCGCGAATCCAGAATTCCAGATGATCGTAAGCCGAGGCGTCGAGATCGGGCAGCGTGAGTTGCCAGCCGATGTCGCTGCGGGCTTCCGGATTGAAGCGATACCGCAGATGCAGCGCCCGGCCGCCGCCTTCGCGCCGCGAAGGTTGCAGCTCATGCCAGACCCGTCCGGCGCGCGCGCCCGGCTCGGCGGTCCACCCGCTCATGACCACGCCGGGCAACGGACTGGCGGCTTGCTCGAAATCGTGCAGCAGCAGGCGGGCCGTCGCCGGCTCCAGCGGGAGCGGCGGTTCGGACCCTTCAGCGGCCGACGCAAGCGCCGAGCCGCCCGTCAAGGCCCATAAGATCAATAGAGAGGCAGGATCAGGGAAACGAGTCACGGCGGATTCCAAAGGCAAGTCGATCCGAGACGCGGCGCGCCGTTCAGTCGCGCCAGTCGCCGGTCAGGTCGTCAGATTGGGCTCTTTTTGCACCAGGATCACAAATTCGTGCGCCGGCACCGGACAGCTCAAATGATAGCCTTGAATTTCATCGCAGCGGTTGGCGCGCAAAAAAGCCAGCTGCGTCTCGTTTTCGACGCCTTCCGCGATCACGGTCAGCCGCATGCTGTGCGCCATGGCGATCATCGCGAGGGTGATGGCCGCGTCGTTGCGGCTGGTCGCGATCTCGCCTAAAAACGATTTGTCGATTTTGAGCTGATCGATGGGAAATTGTTTCAAATAATTCAAGGAGGAATAGCCGATGCCGAAATCGTCGATCGACAATCGGACGCCGATGGCCTTCAACGCGCGCATGGTGGCGATGCCGCCTTGGACATCCTTCATCAACAGGCTTTCGGTGATCTCCAAATCGAGCAGGTGCGGCTCCAATCCCGTCTCTCGCAAGATCCGGGCGACCCGGTCCACCATGCCCGGCCGCAAAAACTGACGGGGCGACATGTTCACCGCCATCCGCAGCGCTGGCAACCCCTGCCGCTGCCACTCCCGCGCCTGGCGGCAGGCGGTTTCCAGCACCCATTCCCCGATCACCTCGATCAGCCCGGTTTCCTCGGCGAGCGGCACGAAGTCCAAGGGCGACACCAAACCCCGCTGGGGATGGCGCCAGCGCAGTAACGCTTCGACGCCGATGATCCGGTTTTGCCGCAGATCCAGTTGCGGCTGATAAAATAACTCCAATTCAGAACGCTCCAAGGCGTAGCGCAACTGCTGCTCCATGGTCAGCCGTTCCAAAATGCGGACGTGCATGTCGCGCGAGTAGAACTGAATGTTGTTCCGACCGTTCTCCTTGGCCCGAGACATCGCGGTATCGGCGTTTTTCAACAGCGTTTCGACATCCTCGCCATCCTTGGGGAACAGGCAGATGCCGATGCTGGCGGTGATGAAGCATTCATGGGTCTCAAGCCGGAAGGGAACCTGGAGCACGCTCAAGATTTTGGTGGCGAAATCCACCGCTCGGTCTTCTTGTTGTAGATCCTCAAGCACGCAGATGAACTCGTCGCCGCCCACCCGGGCGATGGTATCCTGCTTGCGCCCGCACTCCAGCAGCCGATCGACCACCGACCGCAGCAGCGCGTCACCCACGCCGTGGCCGAAACCGTCGTTGAATTTCTTAAAATGGTCCAAATCCACGAACAGCAGCGCCAAGCTGCAATCGGCGCGCTGGGCCCGGGCGATGGCTTGCTTGAGCCGATCCCGCAGCAGATTGAGGTTGGGGAGTTCCGTCAGCGTGTCGTGGGTGGCCTGATAGAGCATTTGCTGGCTCAAGCGCCGGGTTTCGGTGACGTCGCCAACCGCGATCACCACCCCGGACAGTTGCCCTCGCTGGTCGCGCAGGGGCGCGGCGGACGCCCGAATCGCATACTCCTGGCCGCGCTGGTTCACCAGAATGCTGGGTTCGGGCAGATTGATCAGCCGGCTTTGATTCAAGCACTCGCCCACCAAATCCACGGGCGCATAACAATCCCGCTCGTCGGCCACCTGAAAAATCGCCCCCAACGGCCGGCGGCGCAAGGCGGCGGCCGGCCGGCCCAGCATCGTCTCGGCGATGGGGTTGAGATATTGCACGTTGCCCTGGGCATCGGTGGTGATGACGGCATCGCCGATGGAACGCAACGTGACTTGGGCGAGCTGCTCTTTCTCGAATACCGAGCGGATCGCTTGCAGCAAGCGCTCCCAACTCCATAACGGATAGCTCAAGCCTTGCACCAGCAACGCGGCGGCCGGCGGAAACCAGCGCTGCGCGCCCTGCAGCAACGCGAAACTGACCGCGAGCGCGAACAGCAGCCCCAGACCGGCCAGCGGCAAAGCCCACCGGGGCGGAAACACCGCGTACAGCACCAAGGGAAATAAAACCAGCAGTCCGGTCAGCAACAGCGTCCAAGCTTCGCTCAGCGGCCGGATCGTCAATCCTTGGCGGAGCGCGTCGAGCACATTGGCGTTGAACTCCACGCCCGACATCGGACGGGTCAGTCCAGAAACCGGCGTCGGGAGCGCATCATCCATGCCGCTCGCCGTCGAGCCGACCAAGACGTATTTATCCTGAAACGACGCCGGATTGACCTTGGACCCCAACACTTCACTGTAGGAAAAATGGCGGAAATGGCCCGGCGGGCCGGCGAAGGGAATCAAAACACGGTAATCGCGCCGCCATGCGTACGGCGAGGGCGCGCCGGTTTCGGTCACCCGCTGGCCGGGCAAGGGCTCGCCGATCGAAACGTTGGCGGATTCCAGCAAGGCCAGCGTCAAAGTCGGCCAATACGGCGTGCCGAGTCCGGCTTTCAGATGCACGCCGCGCGCGATGCTGTCGGGATCCAATTCCACGCTGACATGGCCGATGCCGGCCACCGCCTTCGCCAAAATCGGCAGCGGCAACGTTTCCACCAGCTGGCCGCCCGCCCGGTTCAACTCGCCGAGCACCGGCAAGACCACGCGGCCGCTGTCCGCCAGCGCGGCCGCCAGCTCCTCATCCGCCGCCGGATCTTGGGCGTCCGGTTCGGCGAAGACGATGTCCAGGGCGATGGCCTTGGCCCCATCCTCGCTCAGCTTGCGGACCAGCGCGGCGTGAATGCGCCGCGACCAAGGCCAACGGCCCAACTGGCGCAAACTCTGCTCGTCGATGGCGACGATCACGATATCGTCCGGCGGGGTCCGCGACCACGCCGCCAGATTCCAATCGTAGATCAGAAAATCCCAACGATACAGCGCGCCGGTGTGCGACAGCAAAAAGGCGAGAGCCGGCAATGCGAAAAATAAACCGATCTTTCCCAACCAGCCGGCATGGGATCGACCGGGAGCCTTCATAAAACCAGGACCAACGTCAAAAACACCACCAGACCGATGGGCCAGTAGCTGGCGGGCGGCACGTCAATCCGCTGGGTCGGACCGTAAGGTCCCGCCGCGCCGCTCGCATCGATGGTCCGGATCCGCAGATAGTAAAAACCGGAGCTCGGGCGCGACACGCTCAGTTGCGGCTCCGCCACTTCCCTGGAAACCGCGATATCCTCAAAACTCGCGTCCCTGGCCAATTGGAACTCATAGCGATCACCGGGAAGTCCGGCGCTCCAGCGGAACGTCATGGCGTCGGCGCTGACCTCCGGCGGCTGCAATTCCGGGGTCGGCTGTAATTTGAAGGCTTGCGGGTCGCTAAACGGCCCCTGACGGCCGCTGGAATCGCGAACCCCGACCCGCCAATAGTAATTGCGCGGCTCCAGCGGTCGATCCGGCTTCAGCTCTGAGCGAGCGTACTCGGGAATATCGAGCAAGGGCGCCGCGAACCGTTCGTCCTGGGCCAGTTGGAAATGGTAGCTGACCGCGTTTTCCGGTTCCGACCATTTAAAGGACAGCGACTTTTCGAGGACCATGCCTTGATGGATCGGCTGCATCAGAAACGGCGGCTCGGGCCGGGCATGCAAGCGGAACGCATGGTAGGCGTCGAGCCCTTCCAATCCCTTGGCGTCGATGCCGCGCACCCGCAGTACATAGTCGCCATCCGGCAAATCGGGTCCGTTCACCGCCGGGGTCGACGAAACACCGTCGAATAACAAGGTTTCGAACCGATTGTCAGAAGCGATCTGGGCGCGATAGGCCACTGCGCCCTTGACCGGCGACAACGCGATTTTAATCGGAACGCGCGTGACCACGGGCGGCAGGTCGGCGGTCGCGGGCGGTCCCAGCAGCGGAACCGGGGGCAACAGCGGTTTGCCGCCCTCGGCCACGGAGCCGAGCCCCTTGGCGACCGCTTGAGTCTTGCGGCCGCTGCGGAAATCGACCCGGCCGGCCAAAACCTCGGCGTGAGCCTTGGCGGTTTCAACATTCATGCCGATACGGAAGCGGGTGCCGCGCACCGCCGAGGTGGCGACCGGCGTCGAAACTTCGTATTGAGACCCCGCGCCCAGCTGCGGGTTGACCTCGTTTTCGACCCGGCCGCGCAACAATTGCAACACCGTGTCCCGCACCTTGGTGCGCCCGTAGGCGTTCAAACTTCGCAAATTTAGCTGGCTGTTGGCCTGGACCAGCAGGCGGGAACCATCGCCGAATTCCAAGGTGGCGTTACCTTCCGGGCCGGTCAGGACGGTATCGCCGCTTTCGAGCAGCTGGCCCGGGCGGAGGGCGACCGTTTGGTTGGTGGCGGCGATGAGGGCTTGGCTCTGGCCGTGCGCGCTTAAAACCTGCGCCGTCGCCGGCAGGCGCTTGAGCCAGGCGATGGGTATCCGCAGTTTCATTCCTGGAGGCAGGCGTTCCGGATCTGCAATCTCATTCAGCACTTGTAACCTCGGCCAATAATCCATTTTGGTCAAATGTTCGGCGGTCACGCTCCACAAATTGTCACCCGGCCGCACGGTATACAGCCATTCTTGCGCGCGGGTGTCGTTCGCCCCCCACAAGGCCAAGGTCATAAAGGCTAAGAGAGTGCATGTCTTGATCGCTCGCATGGGATTCAACCGCCTGTCAGGTTCTGCTTTTGCAATATACATACCGCTCTAGCCTCTTGGCTCGACAGCGAGCGGGACGCCGATGGTGCAAGCCGTGCTAGTCGCAAAATTCGTGACCGTTCCACCAAAGAGACACTTTTAGGGCGAATCGCCGTATCGCAATTAGAGAGGGGTGTCTGACCGATTTGGGATAACGCCACAAAATTGCAACGGCCGGGGCCAATTCAGCTTGAATTAATCTCGATCCTTTAGTTTGCCGCCATGCGCGCCAACCGGATTTGCCGCAGGCGAGCGGCGCAAGATCGATTGAGAGACGTTCAATCCGAGATTTTATGGACTCCGGGAACGTGAGGCAAACATGGTACCAGAATCATTTAAACAGGAGAGAACGACATGAATGCAAACCCGCGAGCGCTAGCGATGCTCCTTTCCGGGCTCATCCCAGCCATCCTGTTAACCGCGGAAGCAGCGCCGCCGCCCGGCCGCCTGCTCGCCTCGCAATGCGCCCAATGCCACGGCACCAACGGCCGGTCGGTGGGCGACATCGACAGCCTGAGCGGCGAGAGCGCGCGGGAAATTTATGAAGAAATGCTGGAAATGAAATACAGCACTAACACCAACGACATCATGCACCGCCAGGCAAGAGGCTACAGCGACGCGCAGATACGGCTGATCGCCGATTATTACGGATCACTGAACAGCGGCGGCGGATCGGGCGGAGGCGATGACGGCGAGCACGACGATGACTGAGGCCCGACGTCTTCACGTCTAATCCCCTATTTCCATCGATCCAGCAGAGGGAAAATCTCATGAATACGATCTCGCGACGCCACTTTCTGAAATTGGCGGGAGCCGCAACCGCGCTCGCCGCCACCCCGACTTTCCTCAAAGCGCAAAATCTGTCCGGCCGGGTGGTGGTGGTCGGCGGCGGTTTCGCCGGCGCGACCTTGGCTAAATACCTCCGGCTTTGGGGCGGCGGAGTCGCCGTCACCCTGGTGGACGCCAATCCCGCCCACATCTCCTGTATTCTCAGCAATCTGGTCTTGAGCAATTCGCTGAATCTCAGCCAGATCACCTTCAATTACGAAAGCCTCAAGCAGCTCGGCGTCAACTTCGTCCAGGGGCGGGCGACGGGCATCGAAAAGCCGAACAACACGACCTGGCGGGTTCAGATTGCCGGTCGGACTCCGCTGGATTGCGAGCATGTGGTGCTGGCCCCCGGCATCGATTTCCAACCCATCACCGGTTGGGTGGCCAGCCAAGTGCCCCACGCCTGGGAAGCGGGAGCGCAAACCACCCTGCTCAAGCAACAGCTTCAAGCCATGCCGGCGGGCGGACTGTTCATCATGACGATCCCGCCCAAACCGTATCGCTGCCCGCCCGGACCTTACGAGCGCGCCTGCGTGGTCGCCGACTATCTGAAGCGCACCAAACCGGGTTCGAAAGTCATCATCCTGGACGCCAATCCCGGCATCGTCGCCGAGGCGGAAACCTTTACCAAGGCGTTTACCCAAACCCACGCCGGCGTCATCGAATACCATCCCAATGTCGCGCTCTTGGCCGTGGATTCGAACCAGCGCATCGCTAAAACCAATATCGGGGATTTCAAGGCCGACGTTTTAAACGTGATTGCCCCTCAAAAGGCGGGCGGCATCGTCACCAGCGCCGGGCTGACGACGGATGGCCGCTGGGCGCCGGTCAATCCGCTGAATTATGAATCCACGATTCCAGGGATGTCGGGCATCCACATCATCGGCGATTCGCAAGGCACCGGCCAACCCAAGTCCGGGCATATCGCCAACGCCGAGGCCAAGGTCTGCGCCGACGCGATCCTGCGCGCCTTCGCCGGCGAAGCGCCCGATCCGGCCCCGATGACCAATTCGGCCTGTTACAGCCCGATCACCGCCAACACCGCGTCTTGGCTGACGGCGGTCTACGCCTATAACCCGGCCACCAAGACGATGGATTTGGTGCCCGCCTCGTTCGGCGAGGCGGCTTCTCCCACGAAGGATAATTACGAGGATATGTTCGACTGGGCGGCCAACCTGTTCGCCGACACCTTCGCTTGACCGCCGGTCGGCGGCGCGACCTCGGGAAGCGGGGCTAGCCACCCCCACCTCACCCCTGGTTCCAGGCGATTCTCAAAGCCTCCAGGGGAGAGGGCCACGGACGGTTCTTTCTCTCAATACTCAACTTTCGCGTACAGCGCCTTGGCGGTGGCCTCTCGGGCGTCTTGCAAGGTCCGGATGCCGTGCGCCGCCAGCAAAGGAATCATCCGCAAAAACACCTCACCCGTAACCAGGGCGTCGCCCAGCGCGGTGTGGCGCGCCACCACCGTAACGCCCAAGCGCTCGGCGATGGCTTCCAGCGCGTGCGATTCCTGATGGGGATGGAGCACTTGCGACAGCAGCAAGGTGTCCAACACCGGCTGGGTAAAGCAGACGCCGGTTTGCGCTTCCTTCATTTGCAGGAAGCGCATATCGAAGGCGGCGTTATGCCCCACCAACACCGTATCCTCGCAATACTCGTGAAATTGGGGCAAAACCTGATCGATGGCCGGCTGGCCGCGCAGCATTTCGTGGGTGATGCCGTGAACGGTCTGCGCTAGCGACGCGATGGGCCGTTTGGGATCGACCAGTTGTTCGTAGGTTTCATAGCGCAGCAGCCGGTTGTTGACGATGCGCACCGCGCCGATGGCGATGATCTCATCGCCGGTCGAGGGATCGAGGCCGGTGGTTTCGGTGTCGATGACGGTATAGGCCAACTCCGCGAGCGGAATCTGGTCGAGTTCGGGAGTTTGACCGGCTTGATGGAATAAATCGAAATCGTAGAATTCCGGCCGGCTTTCGCCCGATCGCACCGGCGCGTTGGGCGTGGGGCGCGTCGGTTTCGCCATCGGCAGCAGGAACCGGATAAAGGGCCGTTGCCGGATGTGATCGACCATGTAGACGATTTCGGCGCCCATCCGGTCGGTCACATCGCGCAGCGTCAGAGGACTGTCCTCGCCGCCGGCGCGCATGGTATCCGTCTCCCAGTTATACAACACGCCCTGCGACAGCACCGGTTCGGACCACAGCAGATCGAGTTCGGCGATCCGCGCGTGCTTGGTGAGGTTGAAACACACCTCGCGGACCTGATGGCTCTCTTTCAATCGGCCCGCCAAATAGGCGAAGGACTGCACCAGCATATAGCTGTCGGCCTTGATCCAGATCGAATCGTCGAGCACTTCCGAGAGCGTGCGCATCCCCAGCCGGCTCTCGATCCGCCGCCGCGCCGCCGCCACGGCGTCCACCCCCAGCATCTCCTCCAACGGCCAGCGGGTCTTAAGCGAATCGGCGTACTCGGAACTGGTTTTATCGAGCTTGCCGCTCAGTCCGCGCGCCTCCTCGCGAATCACCCGCAGAAAGCGGTCGCGGTAGGTCGGTTCGCAGTCCGGGTAATCGGTCAAGGTCTCCACGGCGGCGCGGATATTGGCCAGCGCCGCCCGACTGCCTTCCGTGAGCGACTGGAGCAACATATCGCGCAGGCTTTCCACCTCGAAGGTGTGAGTGACATTTTCCAAGGTCATCACAAAACCGCCGGTGGCCGACGCGGGCTTGGCCGACGCCTTCGCTTCAACCGGCGCGGCGCGGCTGTCACCCGGCTCGGAATCGCGTCCGGGCGGTCCGAGCGAGGCCAAGACCGGCGCGAGCCGCACCCGGATCAGCTGTCCGGTTCGGGTGGTAAACACGAATTGCGCGTTGGAATCGGCCTCATTTTTTTCCAGACGGGCGTGTACCCTCTCCAGCGCATGGTTTAGCAGGCTGCGGTCCACGATGGTAAAAATGGAGCGGCCGAGTCCGATCAAGGCCACCGAGATTTCATTCCGAGCGTTTTCCGGCGCGCACAGCGTCTGGCGCGCGCGCTCGTTATAGAGCAGGATGCGCCCGTCGGCGTTGCAGACCAGCACGCCTTCGGTCAACTCAGACATCAGTGCCGCCAGCCGATTTTTTTCCTCCTCGACCGAGGATTTCGCGTGCGCGACCTTGGCTTCCAGATCGCGCGCCAGCATTTCGCCGTGCTCCGCCAGATCGTTGACCGCCTGCCTCAGCCGTTTCAATTCGGGCGGCCCGACCGATTCCAAGCGGTGGCTGGAATTGGCATTGAGGGTGATGCGAATGCCTTCGGCGATTTTCAGCGGGCCCTTGACGTAGATCCGGTAGGCCACGGCGAACGCGGCGCCGAGCACGATCAACGCCAAAAGCCCGATCTCCAAAATCAATTCAGCGCGCGGCCTCAGCACCTCCAACAGCTTTTGTTGTTCGTCTCGCTCCAGGGAATGGAAAACCGCGTAGCCCGCCAAACCCTCCAAGCCGGCCAGCAGCATCAAAAAGGTGGAGAGCGCAATCAGGAAACGGGCATTTTCGCTCATAAAACCGCACTCAAAAGTCCGATAGCCATGAAGTACATTGTTTTTTTGCGGGCCCGCAGCTCAGTCATGGAAACCTTGAAGGCCGCATGGAAAAAACCAAAAGCACCTTATACAGTTATAGAGCTTGGCCGCCCGGTTGCGCAAAGGCCATGTTAACTTTCAACCCGAGGGGAATAAAACAAATGTCTTCCGAAGTGTACGAGCGGATCCGAAGAAATCCGAAATTCGATGAACTGGTGTCGAAACGCAGCAGCTTCGCCTGGACGCTCACGGCGGTGGTGCTGGGTCTTTATTTCATTTTCATCATGGTCGTGGCCTTCAATCCGACGCTGCTGGCCAAGCCGATCTGGGAAGGCGGCGTCGCCAGCATCGCCTGGCCGATCGGCGCGGGCCTGATCCTGCTGTTCTGGCTGTTGACCGGGCTCTACGTCCGGCGCGCCAACGGCGAATTCGATGATATCAACTCCGAGATTATCCGGGGGGCCATCGAATGAACCATCAATGGTTAAAATTTGGCGTCGCGGCGCTGGCGCTGGGCTGGATGGGCTTGGCCGTGGCGGCCCCGGATGTCGGGCAGGCGCAGAAACAGGCGATCAACATCCACGCCATCGTGATGTTTTTCATCTTCGTGGCCGCGACCTTGGGCATCACCTACTGGGCGGCCCAGCGCACCAAGACGGCCAGCGATTATTACTCCGCCGGCGGCGGCATCACCGGCACCCAAAACGGTCTGGCCATCGCCGGCGACTACATGTCGGCGGCCACCCTGCTCGGCCTCACCAGCCTGACCTATTTCCAGGGCTTTGACGGCTACATCTACTGCATCTGCTTCTACGTCGGTTGGCCGTTCATCATGTTCATCATGGCCGAGCGGCTGCGCAACCTGGGCAAGTTCACCTTCGCCGATATTACCTCGTATCGACTGGATCAACGCAAGGTGCGCACCGTCGCCGCCATCGGCTCCTTGACCGTGGTGGTGTTCTATTTGATCGCCCAGATGGTCGGCGCGGGCCAGTTGATCAAATTGCTGTTCGGTCTGGAATATTGGATGGCGGTGGTCATCGTCGGCGTGTTGATGGTGATTTACGTCACCTTCGGCGGCATGATCGCCACCACCTGGGTGCAGATCATCAAAGCCTGCCTGCTGCTCGGCGGCGGCACCCTGGTGATGCTGTTGGCGTTCTCCCGCTTCGGTTTCAGCCTTGAAACGCTGGCCAGCCAGGCGGTTGCCAACTCCAAGAAAGGCATCGCGCTCATGGGTCCGGGTTCCCTACTGGCCGATCCGATCACGGCGGTTTCGCTGTCGTTGGGCTTGATGTTCGGCACCGCCGGCCTTCCGCACATCCTGATGCGCTTCTTCACCGTGCCCAACGCCAAGGAAGCGCGCAAGAGCGTGTTCATCGCCACCCTGTGCGTCGGCTTCTTCTTTACCGTGGTGGCGATCATGGGCTTGGCGGCGATCACCATCGTCGGCACTGATCCCCAGTATTTTGAAGGGGGCGATCTGGCTGGCAAACTGCGCGGCGGCGGCAACATGCCGGCCATGCATTTGGCGCACGCGGTCGGCGGCAACCTGATGCTGGGCTTTTTGTCGGCGGTGGCCTTCGCCACGATTTTGGCCGTGGTGTCAGGATTGGCGCTGGCCGGCGCGTCGGCGATTTCGCATGACCTGTATGCCAACGTGATCCGCCGGGGTCAGGCCACCGAGGCTGAGGAAGTGCGTGTGTCCAAGCGCTCCTCGCTGTTCCTGGGCGTGCTGGCCGTGCTGCTCGGCATCGCCTTCGAAAAACAGAACGTGGCCTTCATGGTCGGTCTGGCCTTCGGCGTCGCCGCTTCGTGTAATTTCCCGGTGCTGATCCTGTCGATGTACTGGAAAGGCTTGACCACCCGCGGCGCGATCTGGGGCAGCATCGCCGGTCTGGTATCGGCGGTGTTGATCGTGGTGCTGTCCAAGGCGGTATGGGTGACCGTGCTCGGCAACAAGGATCCGCTGTTCCCCTACGAGCAACCGGCGATCTTCTCGATGCCGATCGCGTTCTTCTTCGCGTGGTTGGGCTCGGTGACGGACACCAGCGCTCAAGCGGCTCAGGAGAAAGAAGCGTTCGAAGATCAGTACGTGCGCGCGCAAACCGGCTTCGGCGCGGCGGGCGCGGCGGCGCACTGATCCAAATCCCGTCCGGACGACCGCGCCAAGCCATCGGCCGGTCGCCAACGGTTTTGACAGCGCGGCGGCGGGTGTTTAAACCGCCCGCCGCAGCAACGCCAAAGTCTCGACGTGGTGGGTTTGCGGAAAGAAGTCGTAAGGCTGCAACGCTTCCACCGCATAACCCGCCGCCGTCAAGCCTTGCAAATCACGGCTTAAAGTCCCGGCGCTGCACGACAGATAAGCCAGTCGTTCGGGCCTAAACTGCTCGGTCGCCCACTCCAAAATCTCAGGCTCCAAGCCGGTGCGCGGCGGGTTGAGGTAAAGCAACCGGCTTTTGCGCGACGGCGTCCAGTCCCGCAATTGCGGCAGCCGGTCAACGCACTTGCCGCGCAACACTTCAGCCCACGGCGCGTTCAGCCGCGCGCATTCCACCGCCTCGCCCCCCAATTCCACGCCCAGCACCCGCGCCCCGCGCGCGGTCCAGCGGCTCAGACTGGCCCCGATGCCGCAATACAGATCGGCGAGGCCATCGCCGGCTTGCGGCGCTAAAAACGCCTCGGCCGCATCGAGCGCTTGCCGGTACAGCACCGGAATCAACTGTTGGAAGGCGGTTGGTCCGTAGATCAAACCCAAGGCATCCCGCGAGCGGGGTCGGCCCCAGAGCAATTGCCAGCCGTTGCGGGCGAACAACCGCCGGCCGGCGGCCGGATGTCGGTGCAGCCACAGCCCCTCTAACCCGACCGCCGCCAGCGCCTCGCACGCCGCCACGCTCAAGCCATCGAGCGAGGCGACGCGGTGCGACTTGACGATCAACGTGGCCTGCGCGCCGGATTGAACCAAGAAAGCCAAGGGAAACAGCGGATAAGGCGGTAATACCTGCATCAACCACCGCACCAGCGCCCGCACTGAATCCGCGTGAACCGGACAGTCGGGAATCGGAATCAACTCATCGCGCCGCCACAAGCCAAATTGCCAACCCGCCGCCTCGCTCCAAACCGCCGACAGACAGACTTTGCGTCGGTAAGCCCAACGCGCGGCCTCGTCGACAGTTTGCAGCGGTTGCAACCGTTCCGCCCAAGGCGCGAGCCGTTCGCGCAACCAGGCCGCTTTTTGCGCCGCGCTGTCGGCCGCGCTCAAGTTGCGATGGCGGCAACCCGGACAACGGCTCTCGCAACCGGCGGCCAATTTCAAGGCGCAGTCGCTGGATTCGCGTTCAATGACGGACACGGTGGCTGATAATAGGGAGAGCGATGAAAGAGGACAAAACCATGGTCAGCAGCTATTTGATCTGCGATGAATGCGGGCGCTTCGGGCCGCCGGCCGGTTTCTTGAGCCAAAACGGGTTGCGCCTGTGTTATCAGTGCTGGTTTCAACAGCGGTTAGACGACCAGCAGCCGCCAGCCACGGACCCGGCCATCGAATCCGAGGACGAATCGGCTTTGGATCGACCGGATCACCCCCAGAAGCGTTGATCGGCTCAAATCAGGCTTTTCCACAAGCGCCATCAGCCTCGATTATCGACGGCCAGCGGCGCGGCGGGAGGCGCCGCCGGTTTAGCGGACGCGGCTCGAACCGCCGCCAATTGCGACAGCAACATGCCGGCGAACATCAAAGCACAGCCGAGCAAACCCCGATCCGATAAGCTTTCTTGCAGCAGCCACCAACCGCCCAGCACCGCGAACACCGTTTCCAGACTGAGGATGATGGCGGCATGGGCGGGCGGGGCATCGCGCTGGGCCACCACTTGCAGGGTATAAGCAACGCCGACCGACAACAAACCGCCGTATAAAATCGGCATCATGGCCGCCTCCAACGCCTGTAGGGCGATCGGCTCGATCACGATGGCGACGATCAGGCTCAACGCCCCGCATACGATAAATTGCAGGCAAGCCAGCAATACCGGTTCGATGTGCCGGCCCGACAGCCAGCCGATCACCAGCACGTGGCCCGCCCAAAATAAAGCGCCGACCAACACCAGGCCATCGCCTTTAGCCAGCGTGAAGTTGTCAGTGACCGTCAGCAAATACAAACCCAGCATCGCAATCACCGCGCCGGCCCAGGTCGCCCACGGCGTGCGCTGGCCCCACAGCAACCCGAGCAGCGGCACCAGAACCACATACAAGCCGGTGATGAATCCCGCCTTGCCGGCGGTGGTATAGACGATGCCGACCTGTTGCAACGACGCGCCGGCGAACAGCAGCAAGCCGGCCAGCAGGCCGCCGCCCGCAATCGACCGCCAACCGCCCGCCGGGCGATCCGCGGCGCTGCGTCGGGCAATCAACAGCAACGGCAGCAGCGAGGCCGCCCCCAACAGGAAACGGACACCGTTGTAACTAAAGGGGCCGACATGCTCCATGCCGATCCGCTGGGCGACGAAGGCGAACCCCCAAATCACCGCCGTCACTAACAGCAGGAATTCCGCTTTCAATCTCTTGGACATGGCTAGCATCATGGGTTGATCAATTCGGTCCGCGCATCCGATGGCGCTTCCAGGCGGGGGCGGCGGGTCTGAAACGGCGGATCGCATCATAGCGGACTCGCTGGATTCCGACATGGACGCGGCGGTCGGCGTGAAAGCTTAGAGGAAGCAGCGCGCAAAAACGATCAGCGGCCGATGACAAGTTCGCTTGCCCGGCGGCGGAAAATCCTTATACTTGCACTCCTCTCTCCCAGCCGGGATGGCGGAATGGTAGACGCAGTGGACTCAAAATCCACCGGTAGTGATACCGTGAGAGTTCGAGTCTCTCTCCCGGCACCAAGTTTCAGTCGCTCTCTGCTCGATCAGATGATCCGCGACAGCACCCATGCCCGAACAGCCTGACGCCGACGCCGTCCTCGCTTATCTGCGGGACTTGCAAGACCGGCTGACCCAGGCTCTCGAAACCGCTGACGGCGCGGCGAGCTTCACTGAAGATGCCTGGGAACGCCCCACGACCGGCGGAAACCTCGCCGGCGGCGGTCGGACCCGAGTGCTGCGCGATGGCGCGGTCTTCGAGCAGGCCGGCATCAATTTCTCGCACGTCACCGGAACCCGTCTGCCGCCTTCCGCCACCGCCCAGCGGCCGGAATTGGCCGGACGCGGCTTCGAGGCCACCGGCGTGTCGCTGGTCGCGCATCCCTGCAACCCCTACGTCCCGACCTCGCACGCCAACGTCCGCTTTTTCATTGCGGCGTCCGAGCGGGCCGAACCGATCTGGTGGTTCGGCGGCGGCTTCGATTTAACCCCGTATTACGGCTTTGAGGACGATTGCATCCATTGGCATCGCACCGCGCGAGCGGCGTGCGAACCGTTCGGAGCGGACGCGCATCCACGCTTCAAACAATGGTGCGACGATTACTTCTTCATCAAACACCGCAACGAACCGCGCGGCATCGGCGGGCTGTTCTTCGACGATCTCAACGAGTGGGGTTTCGAGCGTTGTTTCGCCTTCCTGCGCAGCGTCGGCGACCACTACCTCCCAGCCTACCTGCCCATCGTGGAACGGCGGCGGGCGCTGGCCTACGGCGGGCGGGAACGAGAATTTCAGCTCTACCGGCGCGGGCGCTACGTCGAATTCAACCTGGTTTACGACCGGGGCACGCTGTTTGGCTTGCAGTCGGGGGGGCGCACCGAATCCATCCTGATGTCGCTGCCGCCCCAGGTGCGCTTCGAATACGGCTGGCGGCCGCAGCCTGGAAGTCCGGAAGCACGACTGTACGATTATTTTCTCAAACCGCGCGACTGGCTGGCGGAACACGCCATCGCGCGGGACGCTGGATCGATTTAAGTCGATTTCTGCTCCGGTTGCAGCATGGCGTTCAGCTCATCGACCGCCGCCGCCCAGTCGGAATCTTCCTTGAAGGCTTCCCGCAAGAACCCGGCTTGCGCCGGCGTCCACCACGGCGCTTTTTCCAACGACACGTTTTCGGGTAGCGGGCGGTGCTCGCGAATGAAGGCGTTGATCGCGCCCTCATCGGAGGCCAGACCCAGTTGGTCAAACAACTGATTGAGATTGTAAACGGTGGTGTTCATACCCGCTCCTGCTCGCTGTGCTGAGGGACTGGAATATTGAGTATAGGCTTTGGCTCAGCGCGGGAGTTCCAACACCGCCTCCAACCCCTCTTGCGGGCGGTTGCGCAAGCGCAATTCGCCGCCGTGGGCGCGGGCGACATTGCGGGCGATGCTCAAGCCCAGGCCGGTCCCGCCGGTATCGCGGCTGCGGGAACGCTCCAGCCGGTAGAACGGCTCGAATACCCTTTCGAGTTCGGAGTCCGGAATGCCCGGCCCGTGATCGCGCACCATCAACTTCACCCGAGACGGCGTATCCTCGACCGCCAGCTCGGCCTGCTGGCCGTACTTTAAAGCGTTATCCAGCAGGTTGGTCAGACAACGTTTCAAGGCCAGCGGCCGGCAGCGCAACGGCTGGTGGGCCACGCCGTCGATGCCGACCGTTTGTCCGGCCTCCTCGGCGTCTTCCTGGAGCGATTCCAACAAGGCGTTGAGATCGACCGCCGCAATCGGCTCGCTGTCCTCGCCGCCCCGCAGAAAATCCAGCGATGCTTGCGCCATGCGCTGCATATCGTCCAGATCGCCCAGAAATTTCTCTTTGAGCGAGATGTCGTCCAGCAACTCGGCGCGCAGCCGCAGCCGGGTGATCGGAGTTTTAAGATCGTGCGAGACGGCGGCGAGAATCCGGTTGCGATCCTCGATGTAGCGGATCAGCCGTTCCTGCATGGTGTTGAAGGCGCGGGCGGCGTGACGCACTTCCAACGGGCCGGCCTCCTCCAGCGGCGGGCGGCGGATGTCGCGGCCGAGTTCGGCGGCGGCGGCGGCCAATACCGCCAGCGGCCGAGTCAGCGCCCGCACCGCCAACCCGGCCAGCAGCGCCACCGAAACGATCAAGACCAGCAGGATCAACAACAGCCGCGCCGGCCAGGCGATGACTTCCTCCGGCAACACCTGTTGAAAAGTCGCCGTCTCCCCGTCGCGCAACCGCACCTGCACGATGAAGTTGCGCAAGCCCAAGGCCATGGCGTGCGCCCGCCAGCGCGGCGGTCGGTCGGCGCGGCCGGGCGACGGTTCGGTTCGATCCGAATTCAGCCAGCGCGGCCGATCTCGCGGCGGCGGGGGCGGCGGCAACTCGTCATCGATTGCCAACTGAAAAACACGGTCCGATCCCAATTGGCGGCGCAACAGCGCCCGGAACAGCGTGGTGTGGTAGCGCTCGTCCGGTGCGAGCTCCGTTTGCCAGGGCAGATCGAGAGTGAGGCGGGTCGGCGGCAAATCGAGCGCGCCCGCCCAGCGCGGGCGTTCGGTTTTCTGAAGGGAGTCGAGCAGGTTGACGATGGCCCCGATCCGTTGGGCGACATGGCCGCCGATGGTATGGTAGAGCGCTTGTTCCCGATCCTGAAGCAGGATGCCGACGCTCGCCAACTGCGTGACGATCAGGCCGCCGGCCAGAAACAGCAGCAGCCGGCCGAACAGGGATTGCGGCAGCAGCGGCATCAACGTTCCCGGCTGACGTGCGCCGCCAGCAGATAACCCTCGTTGCGCACGGTTTTGATCAGCGCCGCCTCGCGCGGGTCGTCGCGCAACCGCCGCCGCAGCCGGCTGACTTGAACGTCGATGCTGCGGTCGAAAGGCGAAGCCTCGCGGCCTTGCGTCAAATCCAGCAATTGATCGCGGTTCAGCACCCGCTGCGGGTGATCCAGGAACACCCGCAGCAGCCGGTATTCGCTGGAGCCCAAGGGCGAGAGCACCCCATCCGGCGCGACGAGCTGGCGCGCCTCCGCGTCCAGGGTCCAGCCGGCGAAGTGAAAGCGGCGGGTTTCCCCCGGTTCGGCGGGCGCGCTGCGGGCGCGCCGCAGGATGCTGTTGATCCGCGCCAGCAACTCGCGCGGGTTGAAAGGTTTGGGCAGATAATCGTCGGCCCCCATTTCCAGACCGACGATGCGGTCGGTATCATCGCCGCGCGCCGTCAGCATGATGACCGGCAGTTGCGAGCGGGCGCGCAGGTTGCGGCACAGCACCAAGCCGTCGTCGCCGGGCAGCATCACATCCAGGATCACCAAGTCCACCGGGCCTTGTTCCAGCGCCGCCCACAGCCTGCGACCGTCGGCCGCGCCGGTCACCTGAAAGCCGTTGCGGCCCAGATAGTCGGCCAGCAACTGGCGCAATTCGCGGTCGTCGTCCACGATCAGCAGATGGTCGTTCATAGCCTTGGCGGTCGCGGTGAAACTGTCGCGATTGTAGACCGCGCGGAAAAAGTCCTGAACGGTTGATACAAATCGTTACAAAACATCCCCGGCGGCAAAATCCTGGTTACATCCATGCCGTCTAATAGCCTCACAGTAAGCCAACACACAGGAGTCAACCATGTCATCGTTTCACAAAAAGCTATTGACCGCCGCCGCTGTCGCCAGTCTGGGCCTGAGCGCCGCCGTTCTCGCCGGCCCTTGGGGCGGCGGGGGCGACTGCCCGATGATGGGCGGCGGTCCGGGCAAGGGCCACGGCCGGATGGGCGGCAATCCCGAGCAGCACATGGCGATGAAGCAGCAATGGCGCGCCGAGCGGATGGAATTGCTCCAAGCGCGGCTCAAATTGAAGCCGGAGCAAGAAAATGCTTGGAAGGGTTTCACCGAGGCCCAGGACGCCCACCACGCCGATAAGATGAAAATGCGTCAAACCATGCGCGGTCAAGACGCCGGCGCGGTCGCTCACTTCGAAAATCGGATTCAAGGCATGGAGCAACACCTCGCCAGCATGAAGACCATGGCTAAAGCCACCGGCGATCTGTACGCCGCCTTGGACGCCGACCAGAAAAAAGTGATGGACGATTTCTTCGCCAATAGCCACGGACGGGGCATGCACGGCAAGGGCGGCATGGGCGGTCCAGGCAATCAGGCGACCCAATAATCGCCTGATCTTTTAATCGGGTTGCGGGCGGCGCTCGGCGAGCGCCGCCTTATTTTTTGCAAAGCAGCATGTTTTAGCTCCTTCTCGCCCCTGTCCGACTCCGGCTTGATTTAAAATGACGCTATCATTCGATCTAGCGAACCAGCGGCACAACCAAAAAAGGCGAGGGCGATGCTGGAAGAAACGATTCAAAAAATCGTCGAACTGCGTCATGAGGCGCCTCATACGGTTCTGGGGCCTCATTACGATGAGGGGGATCGGGCGCTAATCATCCGCGCCTTTCTACCGCAAGCCGAACAGGCTTACGTACTGCCGGCGAAGGGCAACAAGCGCGAGATGGAGCGCGCGCACCCGAACGGCGTGTTCGTCGCGCGCCTTCCGGGCGTCAAGGACTTGGATTATCGGCTGGTGGCGGTCGACGGCAACGGCCACGCCAACACCTTTCACGATCCCTACGCCGCCCGCGATCCGCTGTTCTTCACCGAAGCGGACGGCCGGGCGTTCCAGCAAGGCGCGCTCGACAGCTTGGCCGCCAAGCTGGGCGCGCATCCCAGAATCAAAAACGGAATCCGGGGCGTCAACTTCACCCTTTGGGCTCCGAACGCCAGCCGGGTCAGCGTGGTCGGCTCCTTCAACCAGTGGGACGGCCGGCGTCATCCCCTGGAACGGCACGGCTCTGGCGTGTGGGAACTGTTCGTTCCCGAAGTCGAACTGGGCGAGCTTTACAAATTCGAAATCCGCAACGCCGAAGGCGCGGTTTTTCCAAAACCCGATCCGATGGCGTTCCAAACTGAGAAATATCCCCATAACGCCGCCTTTGTCTGCGATCTTAACCGCCATCACGAATGGCACGATCGAGCGTGGATGGCGGGCTCGGTCCAAACGCCCTGGCGGCTGCCGGCGACCGTTCACCGCGTCGCATTCGCCGAAGAGGCCAGCGGCCGTCCGGATTGGATCGCCCGTTACGGCCAACTGACGGAAATCGTGCTGCCGCATCTGCTCGAACGGCGATTTAATTACGTCGAACTGGCGCTGTGGGGGCGCGGCGAGACGGTTTCCAGCTATTTCGCGCCCAACCCGCGCTACGGCCGGCCCGCCGACTTGATGGCCTTTATCGATCGCTGCCACCAGCACGGCGTCGGCGTCATTTTGGACTGGATACCGGCCTTGCTGCCGCGCGAGGGGCAGGAACTGAGCTGGTTTGACGGGTCCAGACTCTACGACGACGACATTCCAGATCAGCCGGGCTGGCTGGCGTTCGATCTGGAACGCCCGCAAGTTCGCAATGTCCTGCTCGCCAACGCCCAATTCTGGCAACAGGTCTATCATGTCGACGCCCTGCAAACCGATATCCGCACTCATGCGGCGCGCGCGCGGGGACAACCGCTGGCGGCGGCTTTGCGGTTTTTGCTTCGGGACGACGACATTCGCCCGACCCTAGACCCCGAAAAGGCCAGCTCGATTGCCTACCTGCTGGGT
This sequence comes from Competibacteraceae bacterium UBA6584, assembly GCA_002433805.1. Lineage (GTDB taxonomy): Bacteria > Pseudomonadota > Gammaproteobacteria > Competibacterales > Competibacteraceae > Competibacter_A. The sequence continues at coordinate 39,563 of DJIW01000004.1, forward strand.
CTGGAATCGCACGTGCCTCCGGAGGAATTGCCGCTGGAGGCCGCGGCGGAAACCGGGGCGGATGATGAGGCGGAAACCGGGGCGGATGATGAGGCGGAAACCGGGGCGGATGCCGAGGCGGAAACCGAGGCGAACGCTTTCGAACCCGCCGGCCCGCTCGCGAAGTCGCCACCGGAGCCGGGCGCGGCCTCGCCCGAACGCCAGTTTACCGACCCGCACGCGCTGCTAGGTCCGCACCCGTCGGCGGAACCCGGTCTGATCGTGCTGCGCGCCCTGCTTCCGGACGCCGAAACCCCCTGTTTGTGGCTTGAGGACCAACCGAACCTGCTTTACCCCCTACAATGGGTGCCGGAAGATGGCTTGTTCGAAGCGATCATCGCCGCTGATTCCACTGAGTTACGCTATCGGCTGAACGCCACCGACGGCGGCCAAAACCACAGCTTCGCCGATCCTTACGCCGCCACCTTCTCGTTCTTGGGCGACCAGGATTGCTATCTGTTCGCGGAAGGCAATCACTATCAGATTTACGAGAAGCTGGGCGCGCACGCCTGCGAGGCCGGCGGCCGCGCCGGCATCAACTTTGCGGTTTGGGCTCCAAACGCCCAGCGGATCAGCGTGGTCGGCTCGTTCAACCGTTGGGACGGCCGCCGCCATCCGATGCGGCTGCGGCCGGGCTCGGGAATTTGGGAATTGTTCGTTCCCGATTTGAATGAGGGCGAACTGTACAAATTTGAAATTTTGCCCCGCACCGGCCCCGCTTTTCTCAAGACCGATCCTTACGCCTTTTATACGGAAATTCCGCCCGGCACCGCCAGCGTGGTCTACGCCGCCGCCGGCAAGCATCAGTGGCGCGATGCGGAATGGATGGCGCGGCGCGCGCGGAGCCATGCCTGGGAACAGCCGCTGGCGATTTACGAAGTTCACGCCGGTTCGTGGCGGCGCAAGGCGGACGGCGGATTTCTTTCTTACCGCGAACTCGCCGATCAATTGATCCCCTACGTGTTGGAAATGGGCTTCACCCACATCGAATTCCTGCCGCTGGCCGAACACCCCTACGGTCCGTCGTGGGGCTATCAGATTTCCAATTTTTACGCCCCGACTTCCCGTTTCGGCCGGCCGGAAGACTTGATGGAGCTGATCGACCGCTGCCATCAGCACGGCATCGGCGTGATCCTGGATTGGGTGCCGGCGCACTTCCCCAAGGACGCGCACGCCATGGCCTGGTTTGACGGTACCTGCGTGTACGAACACGCCGATCCGCGTCAGGGCGAGCATCCGGACTGGGGCACCCTGATCTTCAACTACGGCCGTCACGAGATCGAAAATTTCCTGATCGCCAACGCGCTCTACTGGCTCAAAACCTTTCACTTCGACGGCCTGCGGGTGGACGCGGTGGCCTCGATGCTGTATCTGGACTATTCCAAGAAAGACTGGATTCCCAATCAGTACGGCGGCAACGAGAATTTGGAAGCCATCGAATTTCTCAAGCACACCAACGCGGTGGTGCACGCGCAATTCCCCGGCGTGATGATGGTCGCCGAGGAATCCACCGCCTGGCCGAACGTCTCAAGGCCCACCCACATGGGCGGCTTGGGATTTGGCTTCAAATGGAACATGGGCTGGATGCACGATGTGCTGGCCTATATGAAAGAGCGGCCCGAGCACCGCCGTTACCACCATCACAAACTGGGTTTCGGCCTCAGCTACGCCTTCAATGAAAACTTCATCCTGTCGCTGTCGCACGATGAAGTCGTGCATCTGAAAAAATCGCTGCTCGGCAAAATGCCTGGCGATGACCGCCAGCGGTTCGCCAATTTGCGCGTGCTGTACGCCTTCATGTACGGCCACCCCGGCAAGAAACTGTTGTTCATGGGCGGCGAGTTCGGCCAACTCGGCGAGTGGAACCACGACGGCGAACTCGAATGGCCGCTGCTGCGCCAGTCGCACCACCAACGCTTGAAGACGTTCGTCAGCGATTTAAACCAACTCTACGCGCGGGAGCGGGCGCTGCATCAAGTCGATTTTCGCGGCGCGGGTTTCGAATGGCTGGACGGGGGCGGCGCGGAAACCGGCGTGCTCGGCTTCGTCCGCAAGGCTCGCGACCCGCGCGAGGCGGTGCTGTTCGTGTTGAATTTCTCGGACCGGCACTATTCTCACTACCGGATCGGCGCGCCGTATCCGACGAGTTATCGGGAAATCTTTCACAGCGACGCTCGCGAATACGGCGGCTCCAGCAAAATCGTGCCGGGGAACGCGGTAACGGCCGAAGAGGTGTTCAGCCACGGCTTCGCCTTTTCCATCGTGCTGAACCTGCCGCCGTTCAGCGCGGTGGTATTGAAACCGCAGCCGTTGCAATTGAATTAACTTCATCCATCCACCCGAGGTCGGACCCCACTTAACAGCGCGCGGCGGGTCCGACTTTTCTTTCGAGTATGTCCCGATGGTTCAGCACACGATTCTGTTGGAATTCGCCCCCGACCTCAACGCGCTCCATGGCGGCAAACGGCTGACCGACGGTCTATCCGCCGCAGTCCAGATCGGCGACGCGCTGTGGTTGGCCAACGATGAATCCTTGAGCCTGGAAAAACTATCGCGGCTGCCGGATTCCGTCGAGCGCGTCCGATTCGGATGTCACCAACAAGTTCCGCTATCGGATTTCCTTCAGTTACCGCTCCCGCCCGATCCCGACGCACCCGACGGTCAAAAAATCCAGGAAGCCGACGTGGAAGGTCTCGCCTATCATGACGGTTACCTATGGCTGGTCGGCTCGCACAGCCTCAAGCGCAAGAAACCGGACCCGCAGGCCACGGCCGAGAAAAACAGCAACCGCTTGACCAAGGTGACCGGCGATGGAAACCGCTATTTGCTGGCTCGCATCCCCTGGCAAGCCGCCACGCAAGCGCTGGCGCGAACCGACGATCACGAGCGACGGAGCGCGGCTCGTTTGAGCGGAACCGCGCACGGCAACGAACTGACTCAGGCACTGGCTGACGACGAGCACATCGGGCCGTTTCTGGCGATTCCCGGCAAGGATAACGGCTTCGATATCGAAGGATTGGCCGTGACCGACGACCGAGCGTTTATCGGCTTGCGCGGGCCGGTGCTGCGCGGTTGGGCGATCATTTTGGAGTTGGCCCTGGAGCAAACCGAAGCCTTCACGCTTTCGCTAAAACCCATCGGCTCGTCCGGTCGCCGCTACCGCAAACACTTTCTCGACCTGCGCGGCCTGGGCTTGCGGGATTTATGCGTTTGGGGTTCCGATCTGCTGATCCTGGCCGGCCCGCCGCTCGCCCAAGCCGGTCCTTTCAGCGTCTTCCGCTGGCCGGGCGGCGCGGAATCACGCGGCGGCGACGCCTCGACCTTCAACGACGATTTACCGGTCGTGTTCGATCTTCCCGTTTCGGAACGCGAACAGCCGGAAGGCATCACGCTCTTTTCAAGCGGTGCGGGGTCCGATCCTCAACTGTTGGCGGTCTACGATTCCACTTCACCGAGCCGGCGCGCGAGCGCAAACGCCGTGAAGGCCGATCTCTTTGCCCTGACCGGGCGCGCGGGGCATTTCTGATGATTTTGACGGGCCTCGCGAAATAGGCGTTTGGCGCGGTCGCGACCCGGTTCGCCCCTCTCGACCCGCTCAAGAAGGCGCCTTTCGGATCCCCGCACTGAACCCGCGTAGGAATCACCGGCTCGTTTACGAGCCCAAGAATCGGATATCCATGTCAGCCTACGCCACAGGCAAGCGACGCGCCTTTCAACCCGGCATCGCTCGCCGACTTCGACCTTCCGCTGCTTCAGTGTTGAAGCTACCGGCCAAACTTCCGCAGCGTTGAAGACCACGCGGCCGGTCAGTGTCTTCCGATCAACCACCCGCCCCCGGAAAAGCGAGCCCCTTTAAAAGTCTGTCGATGGCGCCAGGATTTTCCGGGGTAAATCCCGCCGCAATTTGCTTCTTGATAATTTCGATCTCGCTGCTGATTAGACGGGCATACATAAACACATCCCACGGCGCCCACACCCTTATCCGCGCCGAAAAAAGTTGACACGAATAACTCAATTCCGCGCCGCCCTCTCGCAGAATAGCCACCACTGTCTGAGCGCAATTTTCACCGAGAAAACGATACTGGCCGTCCTTCTGCATCTTTCTCCAGGCCAGCAGCATTCGATCTTCGTCCAAGCCCCGGATTTCTACGGCATGATCCGGATGGCGTCCCTCCATTTCCACGTCACCGAGAAAGGTCGAAACATATCGCGTTACGCCACCCACATTAAGCGCCCAAATCAATCCGGGCTTGCTGGTTACTCCCGTTGCGCTGCCGGGCCACCAACTCACGTAATCCGCTTTTCCCGGCCCTTCCCCGAAAGCCAGATCCATGGAGGCATGGCCGATATTGGGAAACTTCGTTTTCCAGCAATATATCTTGATCATATTTTCGTCCTCATCAGGGCCTGCGTGCGTTTTTGTTGATAGTTCCATCGGGATTGGCGCGCACGTAATCCCCAGTGTTGACGCGCAAGACACTATTCTGGTAGCCGGTGCCCGCATAAACCGGGACGCTGACGATGCGAGCGAAGGCGGCGAGCAATTTTTCGTTGTTACCGATCTCGCAATTTTGCAGATGCACGAACCCGCTCGGATCAAATTTGCCTTTGAGCAAGCTCAAAATTTTTGAAAAAGAACCGATATTTTTCTCATCGATGCAATCGCTGCCGATTTCCATCTGTTTGGCGTTGCCGTGATCGAGAATGTTCAGCCTGCTCATTTTGCGGTTTTTGTTGAAATTGCGAAAAAACTCAAGACGGTCGATAACGTTTTGCACCATTGTGTTGACGTCGGTCATCGTCACCGTACCCGGCATTTCCACCAACATGTTGTAAGCGGCGAGCGCCCCGCCTATCGCCGGCAAGCCGTACAGACCAAGCAGGGGAACGTTAAGGGGACCGGTTCGCTGAAGGAATGCAGCCGCTCCAGCCATGGCGGGCAAACTGAATTTTTCAATCCGAACGTCGATGGCGGTTATCTCGATGCCCACGGCGAACTCCCCTGAAACCTGTTGTATGCGGCGGCGGACCTATTCGGTCTTTCAAGATTCAGGGCAATCGTCGCCTAAAAGGATTTCACACCGATTTCAAAATCCTGGAGCTTTATTAAGTTTGTAAGCGACAAGTAAAAACCGTCGAGCTAGCGCTCAGACCCGCTCTTTTAACCTGACAATTTTCTGAGCACCGCCCGCGTCGGCGCGCCATCGGCGCCGGCCAGCTTGAGCGGCAGGGCGATCAACTCGTAAGGCCCCGGCTCGATCTCGGCCAGATTCAGCCCTTCCAGAATCACCACCTCGGCTTTTAACAAGACGATATGCGTTTCCGGCGCGTCATGAAAGCGCTGGACCGACAGGTAATCGACGCCGATCAGGCATAAGCCCCGCTCCACCACCCAGCGCGCGGCGTCGGCGGTCAGCGCCACGAAATCCTTCCGAAACTCCCGATCCCCCCGCCGCCAGCCTTCGGAATTGCGGGTCCGCAACAATAGCCGCCGGGTGTCGGCAGGCAACCGCAAGCCTTCCAGATCGCGGGCGGTGACAGATTCCACATCCGGCAAGACCGCCACCACCGCCGGCCCGATCAGAGCGTCCAGGGCCAAGTGGGTGACATCCGCGCCATCGGCCAGAAAATGGACGGGCGCATCGACATGGGTACCGCTGTGGAGACCAAAACTCAGCGCGCCGTCATTGACATGATCGCCGCGCGCCATATCGCGGCGGCGGGTCAATTCGACCGGCGGACTGCCCGGCCAACGCGGCAGCTCGGAGGACAGGGTCAGCGAAATATCGAGGTACTGGCTCATGGGCTATCTCCGCGCATTCAAGCGCCCGCCGCAACAGCGGCCCGAACCTTCGGCCGGCTCGCGGCAGGGTTTTTAAGCGGCCATCACTCGCCATCCCGCGTCGCGCCGACCGGACGACGGGTCTGCTTCTTGTCGCCAATCCGCCGCTTGGCGTCCATGCGCCGCTGTTTGGCGGCGCGCGAGGGCCTGGTTTTGAGTCGCGGCTTGGGGATCTCAGCCGCCTCCTGAATCAAGGCGATCAGCCGCTCGATGGCATCCTGCCGGTTGCGCTCCTGGCTGCGAAAACGGCGGGCGGTGATCAACAATTCGCCGGCTTGCGTCGCCCGGCTGCCGGCCAAGGTCAATAACCGCGCCCGCACGGACTCTGGCAATGATGGCGAGCGGGCCGCATCGAAACGCAACTCCGCCGCCGTCGCGACTTTATTGACGTTCTGACCGCCGGGACCGGACGCCAGCTTGAATTGAAATTGCAGTTCGGCCTCATCGAGGTCGATGCTCGGAATGACTTCGATCATGGCGGTGGCTTTATCCTCCGATGCCTTCCAGCAGCCGTTCCACGGTCGCGACGCGGGCTTCGGCGTCCGGCAATTCCTTGATAAAGCGCAGCTTGTCCTTGCCATCCAGTTTATAGACCTGATGCTGCTGTTGGATGAGCCGCACCAATTTGACCGGGTCCACCTTCGGCTCCGGGCCGAACACGATACGCCCGCCCTTGAGGCCGGCTTCGATCTTTTTGATTCCAATCGGGGTGGCTCTCAGCTTCAAGCTGGTCACCCGAAACAGATTTTTGACCGGTTCCGGCAACAGGCCAAAACGGTCGATCATTTCGACTTGCAACTCGCGCAACTCGCTCTCGTCGCGGGCGCTGGCGATCCGTTTGTACAAGATCAACCGGCTGTGAATGTCGGGCAAATAATCGTCGGGAATTAAGGCCGGACTTTGCAGGTCGATTTCCGGGCCGTGATCCAGCGGCCGATCCAGCTCCGGCACCCGTCCGGCCTTGAGCGCTTGCACCGCGCGCTCCAGCAAATCCATATACAGCGTGAAGCCGACCTCGTGAATCTGGCCGCTTTGCTGCTCGCCCAGCAGCTCGCCCGCGCCGCGAATCTCCAAATCGTGATTGGCCAGCATGAAGCCCGCGCCCAAATCCTCCAGCGATTCGATGGCCTCGATCCGCTTGACCGCGTCGGCCGTCATCGCCTGGCGCGGCGGCACGATCAGATAAGCGTAGGCGCGGTGGTGCGAGCGCCCGACCCGGCCGCGCAACTGGTGCAGTTGCGCCAGCCCCAGCTTGTCGGCGCGGTTGATCAGGATGGTGTTGGCGCTGGGCACGTCGATGCCCGACTCGATGATGGTGGTGCAGACCAATAGATTGCAGCGGCGGTGATAAAAATCCAGCATCACCTGTTCCAGTTCCCGCTCGCGCATCTGGCCGTGGGCGATTGCGATCCGCGCGCCCGGCGCGAATTCGGCCAACTGCGCCGCCATCCGTTGGATGGTGTCCACCTCGTTGTGCAAAAAGTAGATCTGGCCGCCGCGCTTGAGTTCACGCTGGCAGGCTTCGCGAATCGTCGCCGGGTTCCACTGGCCGACGAAGGTCTTGACCGCCAGGCGGCCCGCCGGTGGGGTGGCGATGATCGACAGTTCGCGCAAGCCGGCCATCGCCATGTTCAGGGTGCGCGGGATCGGCGTGGCGGTCAGGGTCAGCACGTCCACCTCGGTGCGCAAGGCTTTCATCCGCTCCTTGTGCTTGACCCCGAAGCGGTGCTCCTCGTCGATGATGGTCAGGCCCAGATTCTTGAAACGCACGTCGTTCTGCAACAGCTTGTGGGTGCCGATCAGAATATCGACCTTGCCCTCGGCCAAGGCTTGCAAGGTTTCCGCTTGCTGCTTGGCCGAGCGGAAGCGGGACAGCAGTTCGACCCGCACCGGCCAGTCGGCGAAGCGGTCGAGAAAGTTTTGATAGTGCTGCTGGGCCAGCAGCGTGGTCGGCGTCAGCACCGCCACCTGTCGCCCGTCCTGCACCGCCACGAAGGCGGCGCGCATCGCCACCTCGGTCTTGCCGAAACCGACATCGCCGCACACCACCCGATCCATCGGCCGGCCGGCGCGCAGGTCGGCGATTACCGCGTCGATGGCCATTTGCTGGTCGGGGGTTTCCTCGAACGGAAAGGCGGCGGCGAAGGCGGCGTAATCGGCTTCGCTGAGACTGAAGGCGTGTCCGGGCCGGGCCTCGCGCCGAGCGTAGAGATCCAGCAGTTCCGCCGCCGCGTCGCTGACCTGCTCGGCGGCCTTGCGACGGACTTTTTCCCATTGGCCGCTGCCGAGTTTGTGCAGCGGCGCGCTTTCCGGCGACGCGCCGGTGTAGCGGCTCAGCAAATGCAGCGAGGCGACCGGCACGTACAAACGGTCGCTGTCGGCGTATTCCACCACCACGAATTCGCCGTCGATACCGGCGACTTCCAGCCGCTCCAACCCGCTATAACGGCCGATGCCATGCGCCTCGTGGACCACCGGCGCGCCGGGATTGAGATCGGTGAGGTTGCGGATGATGGCGTCGGGATCGCGGTTGGAGGCCCGCCGCCGCGTCTGCCGCGCCCGCTCGCCGTACAGCTGCGGCTCGGCGATGATCGCCAGCGGCGGATCGGTCAGCAGCAAGCCCTGTTCCAGCGGCGCGACCGTCAACGCCAGCCGCAAGTCGTCTCGCGCCAAAAAGTCGGCCCAACTCTCACAAACCGTCGGTTTGATCCCGTGGCCGCGCAAGGTTTCCAGCAGCACCTCGCGCCGCCCGGCCGATTCGGCGGCGAACAGCACCCGCCCCGGAAAGTTCGCCAAAAATTCCTCCAGCGCGGCGGCCGGCCGCTCGGCGCGGGCCTGGAACGGCAACAGCGGCGGCGGCGCGCTGGGAAAGTTGACCCCGCCATCGCCCGCCTCCCGCAACTCCACGCGCAGGTAACGGGCCAGCGCCTTCTCGACTTGGGCCGCCTCGACAAACAGCAGCGGCGGCGGCAACAGCGGCCGCTCGGCGTCGTAACGGCGCTGCTCGTAGCGATCCAGCAACTGCTCCTGAAAGGCCGCCATCGCCGCCGCCACGCCTTCCAGGCGAACCGCCAGCGTCGCCTCCGGCAGATAGTCGAACAGGGTGGCGGTTTGCTCGAAAAACAGCGGCAGATAGTATTCGATGCCGCCGGGCGCGTTGCCGGCGCTGACTTCGCGATAGCTCGGACTGCGTTGCGGGTCGCCCTCGAACTGCCGCCGCCACGCCTGCCGGAAGCGGGCGATGGTTTCTTGATCCAGCGGAAATTCCCGCGCCGGCAACAGCTCAATCTGCGAGGTCTTGGCGACCGACAGTTGGGTATCCGGATCGAAGTCGCGGATGCTTTCCACCTCGTCGTCGAACAGTTCGATCCGGTAGGGGCGCTCCGCGCCCATCGGAAACAGATCGAGAATCGCGCCGCGCACCGCGAATTCGCCGTGTTCGACCACCTGCGACACGCAAACGTAACCCGCCGCTTCCAAGCGGCGGCGAAAATCGTCCAGATCCAAGCGCTCCCCCACCTTCAGCAGCAGCGCGTAGCGGTCCAGATAGCCGCGCGGCGACAAGCGTTGCATCAAGGGCGCCACCG